>JAZONG010000028.1:0-1471 GCA_045654385.1 Alistipes sp. | reverse complement strand
ACGATAGATGCATCGAACATCGACTTCCTCAGTGGTTCTGTCCACTCCACAGGTGAATGGACCATTGGAGATAAGGAGAGCGGTATCTTCATTTCGCCAACATCATTGCAGGTGGGCGGCAAAGATGTCTATCATAAGGGCAATGCCAACCTTTCGAGTGTTGATTGGGAAATGCAGAAAGGCATAGTCCATAAAGACCTAACCGTTCACGGAACATCAATGCTGGGAGGTGCGCTGTCTGCCAAATATGGCGTGCAGTTGGGCGATAAGGGAAACACGCTACTATCGTTCTCGGGCGAAGATGTGGCACTTAACGGTTACCTCTCGTTCCTTGATAGCTTCGGTATTCGCATAGCAGGCAAATCGGTACTCACTCGTGAGGGTGCGGGCATCCGTTTAGGTAGTATCGGCGGAGATTTGCTTTTGGGTAGCGATGACACTCCCAAGATTCGTCTATTCTCAGGAATATCAGATGTCGATGGAGATTGTCTGGTGCTCTCGCCATACGGTAAGGCTTGTTTTCCCGGTTCGCTCACCGTAAGGCATAACTATGGTGCAGACCTTCTTTCATCATATCGTGTAGATAGCAATGATGAAGGAATTATCATCCATAAGAATCTGCGATTTGGCACGGCTGATGGCTTACTTATCAAAGGCGATAAGGAGCATATCTCTCTATCATCTGATGTGGTCTACGAGAAAGATGGCATACAGACTATCATTCCTCACGATACCTCGTTCAGTCATCGTGCTTCCACCAGCAAGTATGCTCCGCAGAACAGATACAGCGAAACTTTCATTGTCAGTACAGATGCTGACTTTGTGGCAGCAAATGTTCCTATCGAGGCAGTTGGGCATATAGGAATTGATGGATCTTTCACCCGTTTGACTGATGGTGTCCTATACTTAACAGAGGCTCTTCGCTTGCAGGCTGTAAGTGATGGCATCAAGCACTATGGCAACAGTTACTTTGGCGGGACACTCTCTTCGGAGTTCTTCTCGGCAGGCTTTGCCGGCAGTGGCTGGGCGATACAGGCAAACCGTACCACAGGTAATGTAACAGCCACCTTTGACGAGGTTGTTGCCCGCAAGAAGTTTAGAGCCTACGAGTTTGAGGTAAAGAAACTCTCGGCAACCAATGGCTCACTCTGGATTAGCGACAGTTGCTCAGGCGACAGTGTAGAGAAAATAGCATAACAATGGCGGTATATAACTACTCGAAATATAAGATTCGCATAGACTCCGACTCGCAGAAGATGCAAGGTCTGCAGGTCGGAGATGTTGTGCGTCGTCAGTATGCCGAGCGAAACCAAAGCATCTACACGCTTATGGTTGTTGTGGAGACGGGTGTTGATGCCATTGATGGCAAGGAGTCGCCATACTTTATCGGTGCTCTGCTCGATGGCGATGAACCCAAGAGTGTCGAGCTGCTCGACTTTATTCGCATTACCAGCCTTACGAACACTGACCG
>JAZONG010000027.1:0-1252 GCA_045654385.1 Alistipes sp. | reverse complement strand
GCAAGCGGCATTGTTAAGGGAAGAAGAACGAGTGAAAGAAGAAAGGGATAACCAAAACTTCCTCATTCGTGGATTATCCACTATCGGAGATGTGGTTGGAAATGTGCTTACCGGTGCGGTAAAAGGTCTCGAAGGTATCGTAGACCTCGGAATCGGCGTGGTGGGTGCGGTCGGCGGAATATTCTCCGATGATTTTCAAGACACTATGAGGCAAGCGGTATCATACGACTTCGCCGGAGAGATTGTTGGCAATCCTCTCCAAGAGGCTATGAAATACTCTTACCTTGAAAACGGCGGAATTGTCGAGCAAATATCGAGTGGTATCGGTCAAATGCTCCCGGCGGTTATCGCTACCATAGCAACATACGGAGCATACGGCGGCTTTGCCGCCGGTGCTTCTGCTGCACAAGTGGCGGCGGCACAAGCGGCGGCACAAACCGCCTCGCTTGTTACCTTGGGCGTGAGCGCCGCCGGTACATCTACCGAGGAAGCCTTCAACGAAGGCGCAAACTACTACGCCGGTCTTGGATATGGCGTAGCCTCCGGTCTCGTGGAGGTCGGAACGGAAAAACTCTTCGGTGGCGCAACAAAGGCTCTTACCGGCGCCGGTGTGTTTGACGGTATCACGAAGTCCGTAGCACAAACCGGTTGGAAGAGAGTCGCTCTCAATGCGGCGGAAGAAGGCGTTGAGGAAGTTGTGGCGGAACTCGCTCGCCCGGCTCTTAAAACCATTTATAAGGGAACGGACGCTCTTTCCGATTATGGCAAAGGCGAATATTGGAAAGGCGTTGGAGAAGCCGGTCTTGTCGGTGGCTTGACCGCCCTCGCTTATAGCGGTTCTATCGGATATGGTATGTCGAAGGCTGGCTTCGGATATGTTGGCAAAGAAGCGGACATCTCCGAGTCTCTTACCGAGATAGGCTCTCTTCGTGAGAAGGCTATCAACCTTCAAGCGGAAGATAACCTTGACGAAACGAACGAGAGAAAAATCGCCGAGACCACCAAGAAGAACTACCTCAATATCGAGAAGGTTCTTAAATCCGTTACCAAACCTCGAAGAAAAGGTCTTATCGAGAAGTTTAGTCTCCAAAAGGCTTTCAACCCGGACGGCTCGATGAGCGCCGAAATAAGCGCCTTGTTTGACGAAGGCGTACAAGAGGCACGAGTGAGCGGAGACGGCGAGAACGGCGAAAACACACCACTTGCAAGTCCTAAAAAGACCTCCTATTCCTTCTCTTTGCGTGGCAACGAA
>JAZONG010000026.1:0-6346 GCA_045654385.1 Alistipes sp. | reverse complement strand
AAGACCGGCTGTATGGTTTACATCTCGCAGGACGGTTTCGTATCGCCACTCTACTTGAAGGATTTGCAGGACCCTACAACAGGCAAGATTCCACCACGCCTCGTAAATGTAGAGTCGGACAAGATTCAGCAGGTTATCAACAATGTGATGCACTACATCTCAGCTGAGGATTACGAGGCTGCAAAGCAGTATGTTGCTAACCCTGAGGCTTACGATTTCCACAAGATTTTGAACTGGTAATCGAAAGATTTCCTCATAAAAAAGTGCTCGAAAGTATTCAACTTTCGGGCATTTTTTGTATCTTTGTATCATAGATACAATTTTAAAACCTAAAAACTATGAAAAAACTGTCTTTTGCTACCCTTTTGCTCGTTATGGCATTTGGAGTACAGAGCATCGCTCTTGCAGGTCCCCACGCTTCACGAGTTATGTACAACCGTGTTGCAAAGAGAACAAATTTTGTTTTGCCGCAGGTTGATGGCTTGAACTGCTACACCGCCGATTTGCACGTTCATACAATGTTCTCGGATGGCGAAGTATCGCCCGCAGAGCGTGTAAAAGAGGCTTGGATTGACGGACTCGACATTATGGCCATCACCGACCATATCGAGACTCGTCGTCAGGAGCGCTCAATGCTCAAATTCTTGAAGGGTTACTCACCTGATGGTCAAGGATTCCAGGATATCAACACCCGTTGTTCTCGTGGCGTTCACGCAGACGAGCGTGGTATCCCATCGGATATGAACTACTCGGCAAGTTTGGCTATCAAGGCTGCAAAGAAAAACTATCCGGAGGTTACCGTAATCAAGGGTATCGAGATCTCTCGTGAGCCGGTGCATATCGGCCACTACTGCGCACTTTGGACCAAGGATAACAACACCATCTACTCTACTGATGATGCACAGACCATCCGCAATGCCAAGGCTCAGGGTGCACTCATCACCCACAACCACCCGGGTTGGGAACGCAAATCGACTGACTACACCGAGTTCGAGAAGAAGGTCTATGCAGAGGGTTTGATTGACGGTGTAGAGATTTCAAACAGCCGTAACTTCTACCCAGAAATCGTAGGTCGTGCCATCGAGAAGAAGTTGTATATGGTTTCGGCTACCGACATCCACGCAACCACAGCAAGCATCTTCGGCAAAGAGAATTTCTACCGTGATATGACTCTCATTTTTGCGAAGGACAAGAGTGAGAAGTCGTTGCGCAAGGCTCTCTTGTCACAGAAGACACTCGGCTACTGCGGTGGCTATGTTCTTGGCGAGAAGACTCTCTTGACCAAGTTCTTCAACGCATCGGTTACATCACTTCTTCGCAAGGAGGGTTCAAAGCACTACTACATCACACTTGTAAACAATACATCATTCGACTACAATATCGTCTATAAGGGTGTAACATACAAACTTCCGGCATTCTCGGCTCTGCCTCTCACTTTGAAGAAGGCTTCGCCTGTATATACCGTTGAGAATATGATTCACACCAACAACCAATCACTCGACATCGAGTACAAGACGAAGAAATAAACTCATAACCAATAAACATTATTAATATGAAAAAGTTATTTTTGATTTTGGCATTGGCAGGCCTTTGCTTTGTTGATGCCGCAGCACAGAAGAAGATTCCTGAGACAATCAACCTCTTGCCAAACTCGGCTCGTCGTACCGAGATTATCTTACCGCAGGTAAAGGGTTTAAATGTTTACAAGGCTGATCTTCACGTTCACTCAATCTACTCTGATGCAGACCTTACTCCGGAGCAGCGTATAAAGGAGGCTTGGTTTGATGGTCTTGACATCATCTCTATCACCGACCACGTTGAGTATCGTCGTCACGAGCCTAATATGCTCAAATTCTTGAAGGGTTATCACAATGGCGAGGAGGTTAAGGCACGCAATAGCTCTATCACCCACAAAGCTGCAACAGAGGAGGGTATCTTGGCAGACCTTAACATCCCTTCTGAGCTCGCTGCAAAGGCTGGCAAGGCTTATGGCGATGCTATATTGGTTATCCCTGGTTGCGAGGTTACTCGTCACCCACAGAAGATTGGCCACTACAACATCCTCTGGACAAAGGACAACAACACCATCTACGATCCGGATCCATTGCAGTCGTTGCGTAACGCAAAGGCACAGGGTGCATTCGTCGTACACAACCACCCAGGTTGGAACCGCAAGACTTGCGATATTACCGAGTTCGAGCAGCAGGCTTATGACGAGAAGTTGGTTGACGGTATCGAGATTATGAACGGCGTATCGTTCTACCCAAAAATCGTTGATCGTGCCCTCGAAAAGAAGTTCGCAATGCTTGCTTGTACCGATACTCACAACCTCACAAGTTTGTATCGTAACTCTGGTTTCTTCCGCACTATGACTCTTATTTTTGCAAAGGATAACACCGACAAGGCTATTCGCAAGGCCCTCGAAAAGGGTATGACTCTCGGTTACTGCGCAGGACAGATTGCAGGTGATCCAAAGTTATTGGAGGAGTTCTTCAGAGCATCGGTTAGTTGCAAGTTCCTTTCTCGTGGCAGAAAGGGTGCTGCAATCTACGCACTCACAAACTCAACCTCTATCCCTTACAAATTGCGTGTAGGTAAGCGAGTGTTGGAGTTGCCGGCATTCAACACCATCACATTGCAGGTTGGCAAGACTAAGGAGGGTGCTGATAAGGATGTAGTATTCTCGGTAGCAAATATGTGGGGAACGGGCTACACCAACTTGAAGGTTGTTTTCAAGGCTTCGGCAAACTAAATTAAACACCCTATATAAGAGTGATGGCTGTCTTTCGACAGCCATCATTTTTTATTCTACTCGCCAAGCAATCTCCTCACGAATAAGATTTGCCGTAGGATTTTGGGGCAGATATTCGAGAAGTTGTTGCACATCCTCATCGGCAAGAGCAATAGCGAGGGCTGTTGCGCCCTGCGCCACAAGGCGATTATCCGAGAATCTCTCCACCGCCGAGCGTATCGCCTCGACAGCCGTTGCACCCTCTACTCCACCATTGCGAGCCGCCGAGAGCAGGGCGCAATAGGCAAGCAGGGTATTATCCGATGAACACCACTCCGCAAGCAACTCTGCGACGCAAGAGATACGGCTTAATAAGGCGTGTGAGGCCTGCTCGGCAACCTCCGAATTGATAATTCCCTCCGCCCAAAAGGCGAAATCGGCAACCTTAACCTGTTCGGCATCGGCAATCCACAACGCCACAAGTTGCGCTTCACGGATATTTTGTGTATAGAAATACTCTGCAAGGGCGTGGTCAGTGCCAATCTCTCGTGCGAGATTGCGAATGGCGTATATCTGCACGCCATAGTTGCGCCCGTAGTCTGCACCAAAGTAGCGCATAGTATCGAGCGCAGCACCATTCATCTCCTTGCGAAGACGATAGAGCAGGAGTCGTTTTTTCTGCTCCAACATATACTATTTGATTGGAAGTGCGGTAGCAGTCTTTGCTCCATAGAGCGGAGTTGCGAACTCAACCTCTCCCTTCAATTCTGCACCCACGATAAGCGAGCACTTTGACTGCGGAACGATGATATACTCGGCCGAAACCTTATCCTTTGGACCAAGTGGCAAGAGCAAATCAGCATACTCCTTGGTTGGTGCAGTCTCAACCTTCAATACGATTGGCTTGCCCGACAAATCATCTGCCGGTACTACACCCGCATCATCGCTGAAACGACACACCATATACTCGCTACGCTCCGGTGTGATTGTGAGATTGAATGTATGCACCTGCTCAACGGTTGTTTTTCCGCCATAGAACATATCTACATACGCCTTTTCGAGTCGTGCAATCTCGTCGAGTGCAGCCTTCAAGCCTGCACCAAAGACATTCTCGCCGGCCTCACCCGTAATGAGGTCGAGGCGGTGCTTGCGCAACGAGAATATCAAATCGGCTGTTGCCGCAGCCTGCTCCTCGGTGGTCTTTGCTGCCGCCGACATACGATTAAGCGGCAAAGGCAAGGTGTAAGGCTCCTGCTCAACCTTCGGAGCAGCCAATGTAGCCTCACCGAGTGCCAACTTTGCATCCACCAATTCGAGCGACGAATACTCCGAGAGTGTTGCTCGCTTGCCGAGGTACTTCTGCGCATAACGAGCATACTCACCCGGTGTAAAGTGCTCTGTTACAACACGAAGTGTTACATTTACCACGATTGGGCTCTCCTCGACCACAACGGCCTCACCCTGCTTGTGATAGAGTCCCGCCTTGGTTATATTCTGTGCTACGGCTGTTGTCGCAAACGAAACAATGGCCAAAATTGCAAAAATCTTCTTCATAAATATCTTGGTTTTATGCTACGAAGGTACGCTTTTTATCGCTGATTATCAAAATTTAAGGTAAAAATCTTTGGTCAAGGTACGATACTCGTCGGTGTAGTCGCCTCGACGCTCCTGCTCGATAGTGATATTTTCGAGGACAAGAGATGCCTTTTTATGCTTCGCAAACTCCGCCATCACTCGCTTTGTTGCTGCCCCCATAGTAGGATGAACATCGCAACGACGCACAAGGTGAAGTTGCGTGATTGCCATATACCTTTCGAACTCCGCAGTTGGCAAAATCAGTGCAAATCGACCATCATTGGCAAGCAGACGAGCGACCGCCTTGTCCAACTCCTCGAAACTCAAATCGTGGGTATGGCGAGCCGTCGAGCGCTTGGCATCAGGCGGCAGGAGCGAATCTACAAAATATGGCGGATTGGAGATTATAAGGTCGAACTTTTCGGTAGGGTTAAACTCCTGCACAGCGCAATTCTCGACTGTCAGGCGCTCTGCCCAAGGCGACATATCGAAGTTTGAACGGGCTCTTCGAGTTGCGATTTCATCAATCTCGACAGCGTAGATTTCGGATTTGGCATTGCGTTGCGCCAACATCAGCGCAATCACGCCCGTACCCGTTCCGATATCGAGGATACGCTTCGCCCCATCGCAATCTGCCCACGCACCAAGCAATACGCCATCGGTGCCGACCTTCATCGCTACATCCTCCTGCTCAACGGCAAATTGCTTAAAACGAAAACCAGCCATAATTTTGCTTTTAGCCATTAGCCATTAGCTTTTGCAAAAGTAACAATTATTTTTCGTTGCGCCAAAAGATAACGGTCAGTAGCGGCCAGTAAGGGCTAGTAAAGAGAATTAAGGTAGGCGCAAGCAAGGGCGAATGTACCTTACTCGCCATTACTCGCCCTTAATAGCCTTTACTTACCCTTAAAAATTAAATCGCACGCCTCTTGCTCAATCAAAAATAAATTTCTAAATTTGTGGTGCAGTCTTCGGATTGCTGACATATTTGATGAAAGTGTTTTCGCTTTTATCCTTGTACCGAAATCTGACAGTTTCACTTAAAACGAGGATAACGAACTACACTCATTACTCATATCTGCACACTTCTTGGAGTTGTGCGAGATGTGATGTGTGAGGTACTAGTTTATTCGTTTTAGGGTTTTGTCAGATTTGAGTTTCTCTCTTTTGGCCAAAGGGACAATCGCTTATTGTGCTGATAATCACTGGTGTAGCAATTTGCTTATTTGGCATAGTTTAACTTTTTTGTCCCGAATTTGTCCCGGTAAGGCGTCAGTATTTAGGTAATACATAACGCCTTCCGGCAAAATGTATTACATGGCATCGGCACTGACGGCATCTTCTTCCACTCGGACAGTGCCCCCTTTACTATTCTCTATAACTCTTTGCTGGGACTCTATTGTTCGTTGTTGAGAACTAATAGTATCTACTAGCTGTTGGATAGAATTAAAGACCTCTCTGCTCATAGTAACAGTATCAGATGGGATATCGTCTGCTGCCTCAATAATCATGGAGGTATCATATTCTCCTGCATTTAAGAGAAACTCTATTTTCTCCGAAGACAAATGCGACTTACCTTTTATTATTTGAGAAATGAAAGGTTGTCCTACGCCAAGAATCTTTGCTAACCCTTTTTGAGTTAATTTATTTTTCTTGATAAAAGCCTGTAAATCAATCTTATACATAATACAACAAAAATTTAGACACAAAATATCACTAAATTATGTGCATATATTAGCAATAATTTACTATATTTGCATCGGTACCCACAAAGCAACAACAAGTTCGGAACAAATATACATAAAATTTACTATAAAATACAATACCATGGGAGAGATTAAATTTACGGAATTTTGGAAAAGCCTCGATTTGATACAAAAAAATCAACTTCGAGTTCTTTTGTGTCAAAAAGTCGAATGCTCGCCAGCAACAGTTGATAAGTACGGCGTTGGATATAGAACTCCAAGTCCATACAAGAAGGTTAAAATATGCAATCTTGTACGAAAGCATTTCAATAAAAACATAACCTTCTAATACCTA
>JAZONG010000025.1:0-5548 GCA_045654385.1 Alistipes sp. | reverse complement strand
TGAGCGATGGTCCAGGGTAAGCCTCAGCCTCCTTCAATACATTGAAGAGCTGTGCCTGCGATGCACCTATCGACACCTGAGCAACATATACATAACCGTATGTCATTGCGATAGCACCCAAATCCTTCTTGCGGATGCGCTTACCCATCGATGCAAACTTAGCAACAGCACCCACAGGTGTAGACTTTGACGACTGACCTCCGGTATTCGAGTAAACCTCGGTATCTACAACGAGGATATTCACATCCTCGCCCGATGCCAAGACATGATCTACACCACCGAAGCCGATATCGTAGCCCCAACCGTCGCCACCGATAATCCACTGCGACTTCTTAACAAGGAAGTTCTTGTATTCGAGAATCTTCTGACACTTCTCGCAACCGCAAGCCTCGCAGAGAGCAACTACGCGCTCCGAAACCTCAGCCGACTTAGCTGCAAGATGACGCACCTCCAACCACTCGTTCAAAGCGGCCTTCAACTCATCAGAGCACTTCTCGCAAGCGAGAGCCTCCTTGACATAAGCCACCAAGTTTTCACGAATCTTCTCGTTACCTATGTGCATACCAAGACCGAACTCGGCATTATCCTCGAACAACGAGTTTGCCCAAGCCGGACCCTGACCCTTGGAGTTGGTGCAGTATGGAGTTGATGGTGCCGAAGCCGAGTAGATTGAGGTACAACCTGTCGCATTTGCCACCATCATACGCTCACCAAAGAGCTGTGTGATAGTCTTGATGTATGGAGTCTCGCCACAACCAGCACAAGCACCCGAGAACTCGAACAACGGCTGCATAAACTGGCTATTCTTAACGGTCTTCTCACGGTCCATATTCTTGTAACCTACGGTGTGGTGCATATACTCCCACTTCTCAGCCTCGCCCATTTGCGATGCGAGTGGCTGCATAACGAGAGCCTTCTCCTTTGCAGGGCAGACATCTACACAGTTACCGCAACCGGTACAGTCGAGTGGCGAAACCTGAATACGGAACTTGTACTCCTTGGTATTTGCAACACCCTGCTTGAATGTTGTACCCTCCGGAGCATTTGCTACCTGTTCCTCGGTTGCGAGGAATGGACGGATTGCTGCGTGAGGGCAGACATAAGCACACTGGTTACACTGGATACACTTATCAACATCCCACTGCGGAACATTAACTGCGATACCACGCTTCTCCCAAGCAGCAGTACCGTTATCCCAAGTACCATCCTCACGACCAACAAATGCCGAAACCGGAAGGTCACCGTCCTTCAATGCGTTGATTGGGACAACCACATTGCGAACAAACTCCGCACGAGAGAGATCAACCGATGCGTGAGCCTCCTCAACAACGAGGTCTGCCCACTCGGCAGGAACTGCAACCTTCTCAACTGCGGTAGCACCTGCATCAACGGCTGCATAGTTCATATTTACAATATCCTCTCCCTTCTTGCCGTAAGACTTATAGATTGCCTTCTTCATCTCCTCGACAGCCTTCTCGAACGGAATTACATTCGCAATCTTGAAGAATGCCGACTGCATAATGGTGTTGGTGCGGTTACCCAAACCCAACTCCGAAGCAATCTTTGTTGCGTTGATGATGTAGAAGTTGATATTGTGCTTTGCAAGATATACCTTCATATGTGTTGGCAACGATGCGCAAGTAGCCTCAGCGTCGAGTACCGAGTTGAGGAGGAACGAACCACCGTGCTTCAAACCCTTCAATACATCGTACTTATCCACATACGATGGTACATGGCAAGCGATGAAGTCAGGAGTTGTTACCAAGTATGGCGAAGTGATTGGCTTGTCGCCGAAACGGAGGTGCGACGAGGTGTAACCACCCGACTTCTTCGAGTCGTACGAGAAGTAAGCCTGGCAATACTTGTCGGTCGAGCCACCGATAATTTTAATCGAGTTCTTGTTTGCACCAACTGTTCCGTCAGCACCCAAGCCGAAGAACAAAGCCTCGAAAGTACCCTCCTTCGCCATCGAAATCTCCTCACCAACAGGCAACGAGAGATTGGTTACATCATCTACAATACCCACAGTGAAGTGGTTCTTTGGAGTCGAGAGAGCCATATTTGCGAATACCGACAACATCTGTGCAGGTGTGGTATCCTTCGATGAAAGGCCATAGCGACCACCGATAATCTGTGGCTGCAACTCGTGGCCGTAGAATGCATCTACTATATCGAGGTACAAAGGCTCGCCATTTGCGCCCGGCTCCTTAGTGCGGTCGAGTACGCAGAGGGTTTTAACTCTCTTTGGCAACACATTGAAGAGGTACTTTGCCGAGAATGGACGGTATAGGTGAACGGTTACAACACCAACCTTCTCGCCACGAGCGTTCAAGAAATCAACACACTCACGCAAGGTCTCTGTTACCGAACCCATAGCTACAACTACACGGTCAGCATCCTCTGCACCGTAGTAAACGAATGGTTTATACTCACGACCTGTAATTTTTGATATCTCGGTCATAGTCTCTGCCACCATATCAGGTACTGCATCGTAGAACTTGTTTGCAGCCTCACGAGTCTGGAAGTAGATGTCAGGGTTCTGTGCTGTACCACGAGTTACAGGCTTCTCTGGGTTGAGAGCACGCTCACGGAACTGCTTCAATGCCTCACGATCGAACAATGCCGAGAGTGAAGCCTCATCCATCAACTCAACCTTCTGAATCTCGTGCGAAGTACGGAAACCGTCAAAGAAGTGAAGGAATGGAACACGAGAGCGGAGTGCTACGATATGAGCCACACCTGCCAAGTCCATAACCTCCTGAACAGACGAGGTTGCCAACTGCGCAAAGCCTGTCTGACGAGCCGCCATAACATCCTGATGGTCGCCAAAGATTGAGAGCGACTGAGCCGCCAATGCACGAGCCGAAACATGGAATACGCCCGGAAGCAACTCTCCCGAGATTTTATACATATTCGGAATCATCAGCAAAAGTCCCTGCGAAGCGGTGAAGGTCGATGTCAAGGCACCACCCTGCAACGAGCCGTGAACGGCACCGGCAGCACCGGCCTCCGACTGCATCTCCACAACCTTTACAATCTCGCCGAAGATATTCTTACGGCCCTGTGCAGCCCACTCATCAACATACTCTGCCATTGTTGATGATGGCGTGATAGGATAGATGGCAGCAACCTCCGAGAACATATACGCAATATGTGCTGCGGCATAGTTACCATCACAAGTGATAAATTTCTTTTCTGCCATAGTTTTATAATTTTATCTGTTGTTTTTTGTTTGTCTCTTGTTTAGCCGTTAGCCATTAGCTTTTGTTTTCACAATGCCAAAATCGTCAATGATGAGATTATTTTTGTGCGTTACACAGTGGCGGAAAGCACAGCATAGTAAGACTATGTGAGCATTTACGACGCAAGGAAGGTGCAAAAAGAACTCATCAGAACGATTTTAACCTGCAAATACCTCGCAAAACGAGGATATTTTAGGCAAAACCCCATTTCACCCATACAAATTTACAAATAGTAATCGAACTAACCAAGAAAAAACGATGTTAGTTTATTAACAGACAAAACCGCCTAACTTTTGTTAGGCGGTTTGAGAAGTCTGGTATTAAATTCTTACTTGGTCTTGTAGGCGCAACGATATTGCCCCTTTGCCAATTTCAGAATTTTGCTTTTCAAAAGATTGCGGCGCAACGGCGAAAGGTGATCGGTAAAGACCTTGCCTTCCAAGTGGTCGTACTCGTGCTGAATTACACGGGCAGGATAGCCCGAAAACTCCTCATCGTGCTCCACGAAATTCTCATCGAGGTAGCGCATACGAATTGATACGGGGCGTACCACATTCTCGTGAATACCCGGGATAGAGAGACATCCCTCCTCGAAGTGCGAAGTCTCCTCCGAAACGGCATAAATCTCGGCATTTACGAATACCTTGCGAAAATCTGCCAACTCCGGATTCTCCTCTGCCCACGGCGTGCAATCGACGATAAAGAGGCGGATATTCTTGCCAATCTGCGGTGCTGCCAAGCCGACACCACTCGCCTCGCCAAGCGTAATCCACATATCCTCCACCAACTTCTTAAAGTCGGGGTATGATGCGTCGATGTTTACACTTGCCTTACGCAAAGTCGGGTTTCCATAAATAACTATCGGGTATATCATTCTCAACTCCTAAATTTTAGTTAAAATTTCATCGAGTCCATATAGGACTGCAAAATTATCGTTGCCGCAACCTTATCGACCAACGCCTTATCTCTGCGAGCCATCTTGCCGATGCCGCTCTCACGAATTGTGCGCTGTGCCATCACCGAGGTAAATCGCTCGTCATACATAACGATCTCCTTATCGGGAAAATTGTGTCTGAGACGACCAACCAACGGCTCTATATAGCGCATTGTTTCGCTCTTCTCGCCATTCATCTGCGAAGGCTTGCCCACAACTATCGTCGTAACATCCTCCTTGGTGCAGTAGTCGGCGATATATCGTTCAAGTTGCTTGGTATCGACCGTTTCGAGCGCTCCGGCAATAATCTGCAACGGGTCGCTAACCGCCAAACCTGTGCGCTTAACGCCGTAGTCTATCGCCAAGATACGCCCCATAACGATACTACTTCAACTTCTTGTACAACTCACGGAACGAAGTCTGCTTCTCAACCATAGCGTAGAGGTCGCTGATAGCGATACGCTCCTGTTGCATCGAATCACGATGACGAACAGTTACTGTGTTGTCCTCCAAAGTCTGGTGATCAACAGTTACGCAGAATGGAGTACCAACTGCGTCCTGACGACGGTAACGCTTACCGATCGAATCCTTCTCATCGTATGCTACATTGAAGTCGAACTTCAACTCGTCGATAATCTCACGAGCCTTCTCAGGGAGTCCATCCTTCTTAACGAGTGGCATAACCGCAACCTTGGTTGGAGCCAAGCATGCAGGGATGCGCAATACTACACGCTCCTCGCCATTCTCCAACTTCTCCTCGCAGTATGCAGCCGACATAATCTGCAAGAACATACGATCAACACCAATCGAGGTCTCGACTACATAAGGGACATAGTTCTCGCCACGCTCCGGATCGAAGTACTGAATCTTCTTACCCGAGTACTCCTGATGACGACCGAGGTCGAAGTCGGTACGAGAGTGGATACCCTCAACCTCCTTAAATCCGAATGGGAAGTTGTACTCGATATCTGTTGCTGCGTTAGCGTAGTGAGCCAACTTATCGTGGTCGTGGAAGCGGTAGTTGTGGTCACCAAAGCCCAAAGCACGGTGCCAAGCCATACGGGTATTCTTCCACTCGTTCCACCAATTCATCTCGGTACCAGGCTGTACGAAGAACTGCATCTCCATCTGCTCGAACTCACGCATACGGAAGATAAACTGACGAGCAACAATCTCGTTACGGAACGCCTTACCAATCTGTGCGATACCGAAAGGCAATTTCATACGACCTGTCTTCTGCACATTGAGGTAGTTTACGAAGATACCCTGTGCAGTCTCAGGACGGAGGTAGATGGTGTTAGCACCCTCGGCAGTCGAACCCATCTGTGTCGAGAACATAAGGTTGAACTGACGGACATCGGTCCAGTTGCGA
>JAZONG010000024.1:0-10147 GCA_045654385.1 Alistipes sp. | reverse complement strand
TAGGCTATGCGCAAAATTCTCCTGTTTATACTTGTGTTTGGAGTGTCGTCGGCAATGGCAGATGAACGAGGTGAGGCTCGCTTGGAGCGCATCTCCCGCCACTACTCGGCTTTGGGTGGTTATGGCATATCGTTTGTGCTGCGTGTAGGTGGCGCTGAGCAGAAGGGAGAAATCCTTGTTGCGGGAAATAACTCCTATATGAGTGTTGCGGGTACGGAGGTCTTTGTGAAGGACTCTGTTCGCTACGAGGTGCGTAGTGCAGCCAAGGAGATTATTATAGATAGGGCAGATGCCTACGAAAAGGAGTTTATAAACCCGTTGAGCGGATTTTCGAGTGTCAAATCGGAGTATAATATCGAGGAGTGCGAGGAGGGTGGAATGGTTGTAGTGCGCCTTACACCAAAGCGCTCGGGAGATACTATATATATAATAACGGGCGTAGATGGCGAGAGTATCAACCGAGTGAGATATGGGGTGGGTGAGAGCGCAGCCGAGTTGCAGGTCATAAAGACGGTTCGTACCCCTAAATCGGTGCCGGAGTTCGATAAAGAGCGTTATAAAGGATTTGAATTGATAGATTTTCGTTAAAAAATGCGATATTTTTCTCTGAAAATTTTGTAGTTTGAGAAAAATGACTTAATTTAGTGGTACGAAAACTAAACAGTCAAAGAAATAACACTTAAATTTTGAGTTCTATGATTATCACATTTAACGAATTGCGCCGTATCAAGGATAGACTTCCAAGCGGCAGCTCACAGCGTATTGCAGACGAGTTAGGTCTTGATGTAGAGACAGTGCGTAACTATTTTGGCGGAAAGCACTTTGACGCTAAGGGTTCGGTAGGTGTTCACTTCGAGCAGGGTCCGGACGGTGGCGTTGTAACGCTCGACGATACCGCTATTCTCGATGCTGCGATGCGCATTTTGAATGAGTTGGAGAAATAATACCTGTTTCTTACAAAAGGAGGGTTGTTCTTATGGGACAACCCTATTTTAACGAAATAAACATATAACAATCAATACACTATGAAGAGATTTTTTTTGGCTATTGTATGCGTAGCAATGGCGGTGTCTGTATCGGCACAAAAGAAGGACAACATCAAACTCGACTATGTAAACGCAACCGATTTGACTTTGGTTGGTAAGTTGTGTGAGACAACCAATCCTTATCACCGTGTAGAGGTGGAGAATATCCCAGAGTTGAAGAAGGGCGAGGCTGTTTTGCTTCGAATGTCTTCGGGTTTGGCTATTGCGTTCAAGACTGACGCTCGCAATATCTATGTAAATGCAAAGTATGGCCCAGCTTCGAACTGGAACCCTTATGCAACATTGGCTTCTACCACAGGTTTTAACCTCTTTATCAAGGATGATATGGGTGAGTGGACTTGGGCTGCATCGAAGGTACACCGTATAACCCCTAACAAGAACACATACGAGAAGTTGAATAAGCCTCTCGCTTTGATTAAGGGTATGGTAAAGGGTGAGAAGGAGTGTCTTATCTATCTCCCACTCTATGCTGAACTTTTGGATGTTGAGATTGGTGTTGAAGAGGGCGCTACTATCGAGAAGTTGCCAAATCCATTCCGTCATAAGATTGCGGTATTTGGTTCGAGCTTTACTCACGGCTCATGTGCATCGGGTGCAGGTTTGACTTGGCCGGCATTCCTCTCTCGTGCAACAGGTTTGCAGCTCTGCTCATTCGGTATGTCGGGTAACAGTAAGTTGCAGCCATACCTCGGCGCAGAGTTCGCAAAGGCAAAACCGGATGCTCTGATCTGCGATGCATTCTCTAACCCATCAATCTCGCAGATTGGTGCTCGTATTCGTCCGTTTATCGAGGCTGTACGCCAGGAGTGTCCAAATATCCCAATCATCTTCCTCAATACAATCTATCGTGAGAGCCGTAACTTCATCCCTTCTGTTGAGAATCGTGAGCAGAAGCGTATCGACTATGTAGAGGAGCTCTTGCCAAAGATTGCGAGAGAGTACAAAGGCGTTTACTTCGTAAATGTTCCTGATCAGACCGGTACAGATCATGTAACATCTGCTGATGGTGTTCACCCATACTCTTATGGATACCACCGTTGGGCAAAGGCTATTCAGAAGCCGATTGTGAAGATTCTTAAAAAGCACGGTATAAAATAGTTTTTAAGCAGCGTTTGCGGCGTTGCACTTCGATAAATCGCTCCTCACATACGCCTAAGTATGCTGCGGGGCGATTTTCTTGTACGCCTTGCAATCATCTGCTTAAATTCCAATTTTAGTAGTCGTGCAGTATGCTGTGGACTCGCTTTTTTTGTTTGGCGTAAAATTCCCTCAATCATCTCTGATTTTTGGCTGGGTGATTGCAATTATCTGCTTAAAAGATAATTTTGAGAGGAGAATACCAAGTGTATGTCATTCTTTGTCATTTAGTGCCATTTTGTCATACTTTCGTTGTCGCAAAACCTCGATTTTGGCAGAAAAAATGCCAAAAACGGGTTTGGCAAGGGGTTTGCTCTAACAAAATGCAAAACGAAAATTAACAAATAACAAAATAAAAAACTTACTACTATGGGAAAGATTATTGGTATTGACTTGGGAACCACAAACTCGTGTGTTGCCGTAATGGAGGGCTCGGAGCCTGTTGTTATTCCTAACTCGGAGGGACACCGTACCACTCCGTCGATTGTTGCATTTACTGATGGTGGCGAGCGTAAGGTGGGCGACCCTGCAAAGCGTCAGGCTATCACTAATCCAAAGCGCACAATCTTTTCGATTAAGCGTTTTATGGGCGAGCAGTACGACAAGGTCTTGGGCGACATCGAGCGTGCTCCATACGCAATCATAAAGGGTGCAAACAACACTCCACGAGTTGAGATTGATGGCCGTCAGTACACTCCACAGGAGATTTCGGCTATCACTTTGCAGAAGATGAAGAAGACCGCAGAGGACTATCTCGGTCAGGAGGTTACCGAGGCTGTAATCACCGTTCCTGCTTACTTCTCTGACTCGCAGCGTCAGGCTACCAAGGAGGCTGGTGAGATTGCAGGTTTGAAGGTGCGTCGTATCATCAACGAGCCTACCGCAGCGGCTTTGGCTTACGGTATGGACAAGAAGAACAAGGATATGAAGATTGCAGTGTACGACCTCGGTGGTGGTACATTCGATATCTCGATTTTGGAGTTGGGCGACGGTGTATTCGAGGTTAAGTCTACAAATGGTGATACTCACCTCGGAGGTGATGACTTCGACCACGTTTTGATCGACTATATGGCAGAGGCATTCAAGGCAGAGCATGGTGTAGATTTGCGCCACGATCCTATGGCTTTGCAGCGCTTGAAGGAGGCTGCCGAGAAGGCAAAGATTGAGCTTTCTGCTTCGCAGTCTACCGAGATTAACTTGCCATACATTATGCCAATCAACGGCATCCCACAGCACTTGGTGATGACTTTGACTCGTGCAAAGTTCGAGCAGTTGTGCGACCACCTCATTCAGAAGACTATTGAGCCTTGTCGTAACGCATTGCGTGATGCAGGCTTGTCGGCTTCGCAGATTGACGAGGTTATCTTGGTAGGTGGTTCTACCCGTATCCCTGCTATTCAGAAGGTTGTAGAGGAATTCTTCGGCAAGACTCCTAATAAGGGCGTAAATCCTGACGAGGTTGTTGCCGTAGGTGCTTCTATTCAGGGTGGTGTCCTCACTGGCGAGGTTAAGGATGTATTGCTCTTGGATGTTACTCCGCTTTCACTCGGTATCGAGACTTTGGGTGGCGTATTCACCAAGTTGATTGAGGCAAATACCACAATTCCTACCCGTAAGAGCGAGGTATTCTCGACTGCTGCCGACAACCAGCCATCAGTAGAGATTAATGTATGCCAGGGCGAGCGTCCATTGGCTCGTGATAATAAGAGCATCGGTCGTTTCCACTTGGACGGCATCCCTGCTGCACCTCGTGGCGTGCCACAGATTGAGGTTACCTTCGACATTGATGCAAACGGTATCTTGAATGTATCGGCAAAGGATAAGGGTACAGGTAAGGAGCAGAAGATTCGCATCGAGGCTTCGAGCGGCTTGACCGAGGAGGAGATCCAGCGTATGCGTGATGAGGCTAAGGCTAACGAGGAGAAGGATAAGTTGGAGAAGGAGCGCATCGAGAAGATTAACGCTGCTGACTCGAACATCTTTGCTACCGAGAAGCAGTTGAAGGAGTATGGCGATAAGATTCCGGCAGATAAGAAGTCGGCAATCGAGGCTACTCTCGCTAAGTTGAAGGAGGCTCACAAGAATCAGGATTTGGCAGCTATCGACAGCGCAATCGCAGAGTTGAACTCGGCTTGGCAGGCTGCATCGCAGGATATCTATCAGGCACAGCAGGCGCAGGGCGCACAAGGCAACCCTAATGCAGGTGCACAGCAAAATGCAGGCCAGCAGGGTGGTCAGCAGGCTCAGCCGGAGGATGTAGAGTTTGAGGAGGTAAAATAATTCCCGAAATAATGGTCGAGGATGGTCGGTAAATGCCGACCATCCTCATTTTTTACGCTACAATAAATATGTCATAATTATTAAAATGTGGCGTAGATGGTTGTTTATTAGGAATTTTTTACTATATTTGCACGATTTATTGCGTATGCGCAAGCGTTGCGTGTGTGCGAGAGATGAAAAAAGACTAAATTACAATAATATTAACTAACAAAATTTTTAACTCAAATGCAAAGCAAAGGAGTAATCAAATGGGTAGCCATTCTTTTAGGTTTGGCTTGTCTCTACCAGCTTTCGTTCACTTGGAAGACCAGCCAGGTGGAGAAGGATGCCGTAGAGTATGCTAAGTCGTTCCCTGCCGAGGAGCAGGCTTCGATGCAGCAGTACTATCTCGATTCAATCGAGAACAAAACAGTTTACAATGTAGGTTTGACTTCATTTACCTACAAGCAGTGCAAGGAGAAGGAGATTAACCTCGGTCTTGACTTGAAGGGCGGTATGAATGTTATGCTCGAAATTCAGGTTGAGGATGTGGTTAAGTCGTTGGCAGGCGAGAGCCAGAACGATCCTAACTTCGTAGTTGCTATTGCCGAGGCTAACGAGGCTCTTCGTCAGGGTACAGGTGGTTACATCGAGACTTTGGCTGAGGCTTACTCGAAGGCTTCGAACGGTCAGCCTTTGGCAGACCTCTTCGTAAGCCCTGACCGCAAGGATATTAAGTCGGGTATGAGCGATGCAGAGGTTGTTAAGGTATTGAAGCAGGAGACTGACGATGCGTTGGCTGCTTCGTTCAACATTATCCGTAGCCGTATCGACCACTTTGGCGTAGTTCAGCCAAACATACAGCGCCTTCCAAACTCAAACCGTATCTTGGTCGAGTTGCCGGGCGTTAAGGAGCCTGAGCGTGTTCGTAAGCTCTTGCAGGGTACTGCATCGTTGGAGTTCTGGACAACATACAATGGTCAGGAGTTGCTTCCTGCTTTGCAGCGTGCCGATATGGCAGCAAAGGCTTATCGTGATGCACACAAGGAGGTTGTTGCCGATGAGGCTGCTCCTGCATTGGCAGAGGGTACTGCAACTCACTCGTTCTACACTCGTGAGCGCAATCCATTGCTCGCACTCTTGAATCCTGCATACGCAGGTGGCGCTGTTCTCGGTGCTGCAACTGCGGCTGACACTGTTGCTATCAACAAGTTCTTGGCATTGCCAGAGGTTCGTGATTGCTTCCCAAGCGATGTTCGCTTCAAGTGGGGTATCAAGGGCGATAAGTTGGCTGATGGTCAGTTCTTCCTCTACACTATCAAGGTAGAGCGTGCTGACGGTAAGGCTCCACTCGATGGCTCGGTTATCTCGGATGCTCGTGCAACTTACGCACAGACAGGTTCAAATGCAGAGGTTTCGATGGCTATGAACTCAAACGGTATCACCGAGTGGGCTCAGCTCACCGGCGAGAATGTTGGTAAGTGCATCGCAATCGTTCTCGATGGCTATGTATATTCGGCTCCGGTTGTTCGTGGCAAGATTGAGGGTGGTAACTCGTCTATCTCGGGCGATTTCACAATTCAGGAGGCTCAGGACTTGGCAAATGTATTGAAGTCTGGTAAGGTGCCTGCACCTGCACGCATCATTCAGGATACAGTAGTAGGTCCATCGCTCGGTCAGGAGTCTATCAACGCAGGTTTGTTGTCATTCCTTTTGGCATTCTTGCTCGTACTCCTCTATATGGGTATATTCTACCGTACAGCAGGTTGGGTTTCGGATGTTGCTTTGATTACCAATGTATTCCTCTTGATGGGTTGCCTCGTATCGTTTGGTTCGGTTTTGACCTTGCCGGGTATCGCAGGTATCGTATTGACAATGGGTATGGCTGTGGATGCTAATGTTATCATCTTCGAGCGTATCAAGGAGGAGTTGCGTGGTGGTAAGGGTATTCACGCCGCTATTAAGGATGGTTTCGCTAATGCTTACTCGGCGATTATCGACGGTAACTTGACAACCATCATTACCGGTGTTATCCTCTTCATCTTCGGTAACGGTCCTGTTCAGGGCTTCGCTACAACCCTCGTAATCGGTATCTTGACCTCGTTGTTCTGCTCGATCTTCATCACTCGTTTGATTATCGAGGCTATCGTTGCCAAGCGTGGCAAGTGCGCATTCTCGTACAAGTGGTCGGAGAACCTTCTCTCGAATGTTCACTTCGACTTTATCGGCAAGCGCAAGTTCGCTTATATCGCATCGGGTGTTGTGATTTTGGCAGGCGTTCTCTCGCTTGCATTCCACGGCTTGAACTACGGCGTTGAGTTCACTGGTGGTCGTACATTCGTAGTTCGTTTCGACCAGAATGTATCGGCAGAGCAGGTGCGTGAGGCATTGGATGGCTCATTCGTTGATGCTGACGCTGCTAAGTCGTCATTCGAAGTTAAGCAGTACGGTAACGAGAACCAGATGCGTATCGTTACTCAGTACAAGTACGATGATACTTCGGAGGCAACAACCGAGGAGGTGGAAACTATCCTCTACAACGCATTGAAGGGCCTCTATGGCTACGACATCACTCTTGATGGTTTCCGCAGCACACAGGATGACCAGAATGGTATCGTCTCGGCAGAGAAGATTGGTCCTGCGATTGCTAAGGATATGACTATGGGTGCATCACTTTCGGTGCTCTTCGCTCTCATCGCAATCGGTTTGTACATCACATTCCGTTTCCGCAAGTGGCAGTGGGCAGCAGGTGCAACTCTCGCACTCGTACACGATGCGTTTATGGTTATCGCAATGTTCTCGATCTTCTACTCGGTTATGCCGTTCAACTTGGAGATTAACCAGGCGTTTATTGCGGCTATCTTGACAATCATCGGTTACTCTATCAACGATACCGTAGTTATCTTCGACCGTATCCGTGAGAACTTCGCTCTCTATCCAAAGCGTGACGAGAAGGAGAATATGAATAGCGCACTTAGCTCGACTTTGATGCGTACTTTGAACACTTCGGGTACTACTCTCGTAACCCTCTTGGCTATCTTCATCTTCGGTGGTGAGACTATCCGTGGATTTGTATTCGCCTTGATTATCGGTGTTGTTGTGGGTACTTACTCGTCGTTGTTTATTGCTTCGCCTTTGGCATACGATATGCAGAAGAAAGCTAAATAAAGGGTAATTCCCTCCCCTAAAATCCCCGCCACAATCCTCACATACGCCTAGTATGCTGCGGTGTTTGGCGGGGATTGTTATTGTTGGACCTCCTACTTTATTTCGCTTTCTTTGGTTGAGGTAGTATTTCTGCTTAAAAATACTCTTTCTTCCGTATGGCTTACCTATTATAATAAAGGAGAGCGCACTCGAGTATTCGGGTGCGCTTTTTGCAGACTACCCCCCCCCTAAAAATAATTTTTAACTTTTAACTTTTAATTTTTAATTTTTCATATCTTTGTAATATGAAACGACTTTTTGCACTTTTGAAAGTTTGGATGCAGGGATTGCGCAAGTATATCTCGCCCGTATTTTTGGTACTCCTCGGCGTGTCGTTCACGCTGTGGTATATCTCGAAGTTGAACTATACCTATACCACCGATTTCAATATCAAGGTGAAGGTTGATGGCGAGCGCATTGTTGTGCCGTGCGTAGTCGAGGGCAAGGGAACAACCCTCTTTGGCTACGGATTTTACACGCCTCGCCGTGCCAATATACCGCTTTCAGAACTCAACTACGAGGTGATAGAGGTACCTTCGGTCGATGTGAATGGAGTAGTCGATACGCTTGCAACCATTCGCAAGGCGCATATCTCGACTATCTCGATGCAGGATGCTATCTCGGTGCGTTTTAGCGACTTAAAAATCCTCTCGGTCGGCAATTTCGACGATATTACACTCCCGGAAAATGATTAAAGTAGCAGTTTGCGGAGGTATCGGCAGCGGTAAGAGTACCGTTTGCGGGATGTTCGCTGAGCGTGGTGCAGCGCTCTACGACTCGGACTCTCGTGCCAAGTCGTTGATGAACGACTCTGCGGAGTTGCGTGAGGCTCTTGTAGCCGAGTTTGGCGAGGCGTGTTACGAGGGCGGAGAACTCAATCGTTCCTACCTTGCAAGCAAGGTCTTTGGCTCGGCGGAGCAACTTGCAAAACTCAATTCGATAGTTCACCCTGCGGTAAAGGCTGATTTTCTGCGTTGGGCCGAGGAGCAGGAGGGCGACTACTGCATCCTCGAAACGGCGATTTTGTTCGAGTCGGGCTTCGATGCGTTGGTCGATAAGAAGGTTGCAGTTCTAGCGCCACATCCGTTGCGTGTGATGCGTGCAATGGAGCGAGATGGTGCAACCAAGGAGCAGATTGAGGCTCGTATAAAGGCGCAGATGAGTGACGATGAGCTGATGCGTCGTTGCGACTTTGCGATAGTGAATATCCACTTGGAGGATGTCGAGAAGGATGTCGCCGAGTTGGCGTATCGTTTCAAGGTATTAGCAAATGAGCAATCTCGATAACATATTGTGGCAGAGGGGTGTTATGGCGATTGTAAACGCCACGCCAGACTCCTTCTATGCTCTTTCTCGCACGCAGTCGCACGATGCTGTGGCAGAGCGAGTGAGAGAGGCGATTGCGGAGGGTGCTACGATTATTGATATTGGCGGTTACTCCTCACGCCCCGATGCGGAGGATGTGGCAGTCGAGGAGGAGTGGAGCAGGGTTGAAATGGCTCTTTCGGCTACCCGTGAGGTGTCGAGCGAGGTGGCTATTTCGGTCGATACTTTCCGTGCGGAGATTGTTCGCAGGGCGGTGGCACACTTTGGTGAGATTATAGTGAACGATATAACCGCAGGCGAGGGTGATAGTGAGATGCTCGCTGCGGTGGCGGAGTTGGGCGTGCCATATATTGCGATGCATATGCGAGGAACGCCTCAAACAATGCAGAAGCAGACCGAATACGCCGATGTTGTGGCGGATGTTGTGGCAGAGTTGGGCAGACGCCTGCAAGCGATAGAAAAGGCGGGAATTAGCCTTGAAATGGTGGCGTTAGATCCCGGTTTTGGATTCGCCAAGACTACTGAACAGAATTTCGAGTTGTTGGCGGGCTTGCATAAGTTGAGAGCTTTGGGACAGCCGTTATTGGTTGGCGTATCTCGTAAGTCGATGATATATAAGACACTCGGCACTACGCCCGAGGAGTCGCTCTCGGCTACACAGGCGGTGCATTGGGAGGCTCTGCGACAGGGTGCAACATTGTTGCGAGTACACGATGTCAAGGAGGCGGTCGAAACGATAAAATTGTACGAAAAATATGATAAAGGTTTCTAATATACACAAGCGATTTGGCGATTTAGAGGTTTTACGAGGCGTATCGCTCGAAGTTAAGGAGGGCGAGATTGTGTCGATTGTGGGCGCAAGTGGCGCAGGCAAGACCACTCTTTTGCAGATTATGGGCACACTCCTTCCTGCTGATGCGGGCGAGGTGGAGATTGCCGGTGTGAAGGTCTTTGGCTTGAACGAAAAGCGTACAGCCGAGTTCCGTAACCGCCATATCGGCTTTGTGTTCCAGTTCCACAACCTTCTGCCTGAGTTCTCGGCACTCGAAAATGTGATGATGCCGGCTTTGATTGGCGGAGCGAAGCGCAAAGAGGCGCAACAGCGAGCACTCGAACTGTTGGAGGCTGTGGGCTTGACCGGCCGTGCAGACCATAAGCCTGCGCAGATGTCG
>JAZONG010000023.1:0-22921 GCA_045654385.1 Alistipes sp. | reverse complement strand
AGTTACACGGATAGCCTTACCGTTAACGATGAGGAGGTTCTTCTCAGCATCGAAATCGATAGTGCCATCGAACTGACCGTGCATAGTGTCATACTTAAGCATATAAGCCAAGTACTCTACTGGGCAGAGGTCGTTGATACCTACTACATCATACTTCTCAGTCTGTGTGCAAGCTGCACGGAATACCATACGGCCGATACGACCGAAACCGTTGATACCAATCTTAATTTGTGCCATAATTGTAATTTAATTTATGTGTTATAGAAACTCTGTTTAACCTAAATCATTTGGGGATTTGCAGTGTAACTCTCCATTACCCCCCCCCTCGCTGTTAATTTTTTAACGGTGCAAAGGTATATACTTTGTATATAAATAGCAAATTTTTCGACGACTTTTTGCGAAAGATTTCTATTTAGACTCAAAATTGCAACATTTGAACCATAAAAGTGTGTCGAAAAGAGAAAAGTGGCGAGCGACATCGCCACTTTTTTACTCCTTCGAAGTCATTATTCTAAGTATCAATTTGTCTGTTTCACTCATTCCGTTGCGACCAATCGAGGTGAGATTGCGGATGCAGTTATCGACATTATCTTCGATAATTCCCTCCAATGAGGTCGTAACTCGACTATTCATTGCCAGCGTAGCCGAGAGTACGGCTGTCGCCACACCGCTCGTAACTTTGAGCGAGCAGGAAGGCTTTGCACCGTCGCAAATCATACCCGTAAGGTTTGCAACCATATTTTTTACTGCACCCGACACCTCTTCGTAGCCACCGCCCATAAGACGGGTGATACCGCACGCCGAACCCGTTGCAGCCACTACGCAACCACATAATGCCGACAAACGACCAAGGCTCTGCTTGATGTAGATAACGGTGAGGTGGCTCAATACCAACGCACGCAACATCTTCTCTCTCGGAACATCGTTTGCGAGGGCGAAAATAGCCACCGGAACAGTAGCCGAGATGCCTTGATTGCCGCTGCCCGAGTTGCTCATTACGGGTACCATAGCACCACTCATTCGAGCATCGCAAGCACCACTTGTGTGGGCTAAAATGTTGGTAAAAAGGGTGTCGCCAAAGATATTTTTTGCCACTCTGCTGTGGAGCATTGCGCCCAAGCCGTGACCATAATTTCCGGTAAATGATAGTTCTGCGGCGGCAACATTGCGCTGTGCCGTTTCGCCTATGAATTCAATCTTTTCGAGCTCTACCTCCTCGGCAAAATCATAGACTTTGCGGAGTGAAAGTTCTACCTCCTCGCCCTCGGTAACAGCACCTCCGACAATCTCGTTGCTTGCGAGTTCAACGCCGTTTTTCTTTACCGAAGAGAAGTTGGTGTGAGTACCCGAAATAACAACTTCGGCACTCTCCTCGCCCGATGTTACAGTTGTCTTGATATATAGAATTCCACAACTTTCATCTGCGATTGAGATAGCGGGTGCAGCACACTCCAAAAGGGATTTTGCACTCTTGACAGCCTCTTGATCAACATCTCGCAATACCTCCAAGCCGTACTCTGATTTGCCGGCTACGATACCAAGTGCGATGGCGATTGGCAAACCCGTCATTCCGCTATTCGGAATACCTACGCCCATTGCATTTTTGAAGATGTTGGCGCTCAATGCCACTTCGGTTTTTTCGGGTTTTTTACCCAATGTCTCGCAGGCCTTAGCGACGCATAGCGACACCGCCATAGGCTCGGTACAACCTATCGAGAGCACCACTTCGTGCTTGATAAGGTCGATGATTTTGTCGTGTTCTTGTGCTGTCATACCGCAAAGATAGTGATATAATTGGTAATTGACAATTGATAACGGATGATTTTTGAGTTCGGTGTTTCATAATCGTCAAATTTATGGCGAAATGGCGACAAATAGCGATGATGAAAAATTTATTTTTCAAATCTCGAATAGATTTACTATCTTTGCGCACAATTATGAAGAAGATCAGAAACTTTTGCATTATAGCCCATATCGACCACGGCAAATCGACCTTGGCCGATCGTTTGTTGGAGGCTACAAATACTTTGAATCAGCGAGAGATGCAATCGCAGGTGCTCGATGATATGGATCTCGAGCGTGAGAAGGGTATCACCATCAAGTCGCACGCCATTCAGATGAACTATGTGGCGAGCGATGGCGAGCACTATACACTCAACCTTATTGACACCCCGGGACACGTCGATTTCTCGTATGAGGTTTCACGAGCTATCGCTTCGTGTGAGGGTGCATTGCTGATTGTAGATGCTTCGCAGGGTATCCAGGCACAGACCATCTCGAACCTCTACCTCGCATTCGGCAATGACTTGGAGATTATCCCCGTGCTAAACAAAATCGATATGCCTTCGGCAATGATCGACGAGGTGAAGGATCAGGTTGTCGATTTGCTCGGTTGCGACCACGACGATATCCTCTGTGCGTCGGGTAAGACCGGTGAGGGTGTGCCCGAGATTTTGGAGGCTATCGTTAAACGCATCCCTGCACCAAAGGGCGACGACAATGCACCATTGCAAGCGTTGATTTTCGACTCGGTATTTAATCCGTTCCGAGGAATTATCGCATACTATCGTGTTTTCAATGGCACAATCCGCAAGGGAGAGCATGTTAAGTTCTTCAATACGGGCGAGGAGTATGATGCCGACGAGATTGGCGTTTTGAAGTTGAAGATGCAGCCTTGCAAGGAGATTAAGGCGGGCGATGTAGGATATATTTGTTCGGGTATCAAGAATTCGAAGGATGTGAAGGTGGGTGATACCATCACTTCGGTTGCAAACCCTTGTACCGAGGCTATCGCAGGTTTCGAGGATGTGAAGCCGATGGTCTTTGCAGGAGTTTATCCTGTGGAGGCTGACCAGTACGAAGATTTGCGTGCTTCGCTCGAAAAGTTGCAACTTAATGACGCTTCGCTCACATTTGAGCCTGAGAGTTCGTTGGCACTCGGCTTCGGTTTCCGTTGCGGTTTCTTGGGCTTGCTCCATATGGAGATTATTCAGGAGCGACTCTATCGAGAGTTCGATATGGATGTTATCACAACCGTGCCGAATGTGTCGTACAAGATTACGACCACTATGGGCGATGTTGTAGAGGTGCATAATCCGTCGGGCTTGCCGGAGGTTACCAAGATTGACAAGATTGAGGAGCCTTACATCTTGGCGCAGATTATTACCAAGGCCGACTTCTTGGGCCCTGTGATGAAGTTGTGTATCGACAAGCGAGGAGTACTCAAAAATCAGACATATATCACACAAGACCGTGTTGAGGTTAATTTCGAGATGCCGTTGTCGGAGATTGTGTTCGACTTCTACGATAAGTTGAAGAGTATCTCGAAGGGCTACGCATCATTCGACTATCACCGCACGGGCTACGAGATAAGTAAGTTGGCGAAGTTGGATATTCTTTTGAATGGCGATCCGGTGGATGCACTCTCGTCATTGATATATGCCGATCACGCCTACGACTTTGGTCGCAAGATGTGCGAGAAGTTAAAGGAGTTGATACCACGCCAGCAGTTTGACATCGCTATCCAGGCGGCTATCGGCGCAAAGATTATCGCTCGTGAGACCGTTAAGGCGGTGCGTAAGGATGTAACTGCAAAGTGCTACGGTGGCGATATTTCCCGTAAGCGTAAGTTGCTCGAAAAGCAAAAGGCAGGTAAGAAGCGTATGCGTCAGATTGGTCAGGTGCAGGTTCCGCAGACTGCGTTCCTTGCAGTACTCAAAATGGAGTAATTAGCGCCTGTTATAGACTAGTTGAGATAAAGAAGATTATGACAAAAAGAACAATTATAGACCTCTTTGAGGGTACAGTCGCAAAGTTTGGCGACAAGGAGTTTGTGGTAGAGAAGCACGGTAAGGTGTGGGATTCTACAACATACAACGAGGCAAAAGATGAGGTTTTGCGTATTGGTGCAGGTTTGGTGGCTCTCGGTATCGAGCCAAAGCAGACAATCTCGATTTTGGCAGAGGGTTGCAATAATTGGATTCTCTCGGAGTTGGGTTTGTTGTATGCCGGTGCTATCAGTGTTCCGTTGTCTATAAAGTTGGAGGAGGCAAACGATTTGTTGTTCCGCCTTCGCCACGCCGATGTTGTGGCAATTTTTGTGTCGCAGTATCAGTTGCCTAAAATTCGACGCATCAAGGAGCAATTGCCATTGTTGAAGCATATTATTGTCTATGATGATATTCAACTCGAAGATGGCGAGATGTCGTTGAATGAGTTGAAGAAGATGGGAGATGCGTTGCTTGCCGAGCGCAAGGAGGAGTTCTTGGCTATCGGAAAGGCTGTCGAGAACGATGACTATGCAACTATCACCTACACTTCTGGTACTACGGCAGATCCAAAGGGTGTGGTATTGACACACCGCAACTATACGGCAAATGTCGAGCAGGCGCAATCACGCATCTCTGTTCCGTCAGACAAGCGTACCTTGATTATCCTTCCGCTCGACCACTGCTTTGCACACGTTTGTGGCTTTTACATCATCATCGCTTGTGGTGCTTCGGTGGCAACTGTTCAGGTGGGTAAGACTCCGCTCGAAACATTGCGCAATGTACCGGTGAATATCCGTGAGGTAAAACCTTACTACCTCCTCTCTGTTCCTGCACTTGCAAAGAACTCCCGTAAGAATATCGAGAACTCGATTCGCTCGAAAGGCGCAACAACCGAGAAGTTGTTCCGCTTTGCGTTGAAGACTGCATACGAGTATAATCAGGATGGTTATACCAAGGGCAAGGGCTGGCGTTTTGTATTGAAGCCGCTTGTGGCATTGTTCGACAAGATTTTGTTCAGCAAGGTGCGTGAGGCATTTGGTGGTGAGTTGAAGTTCTTTGTGGGCGGTGGAGCATTGCTCGATGCAGAGTTGCAGAGATTCTTCTACGCTATTGGCGTGCCGATGTATCAGGGCTATGGTCTTTCGGAGGCAACACCAATTATCTCGACAAATACCTACGGCAAGAAGCAACACCGCTTTGGTTCGTCAGGACAACTTATTCAGCCACTCGATTTGCGTATCCTCGATGATGAGGGTTGCGAGATGCCTGTTGGCGAGAAGGGCGAGATTGTTATTAAGGGCGAGAATGTTATGGCGGGTTATTGGAAGAACCCGTCTGCAACTGCCGAGACCGTTATTGACGGCTGGCTTCATACCGGCGATATGGGATATATGGGTAAGGATGGTTTCCTCTATGTGTTGGGCCGCTTTAAGAGCCTCTTGATTTCGAGCGATGGCGAGAAGTATAGTCCGGAGGGTATGGAAGAGGCTATGGTTGATAAGTCGCCATATATCGACCAGATTATCTTGCACAACAACCAAAATCCATATACCGTTGCCGTTGTAGTACCTAACAAAGATGCTCTGCACAAGGCTGTGGGTAGCGATGCGGCAAAGGCTGCCGAACTTATCGATAGCGAAATCCGCAAGTATCGTACAGGTGGCGAGTTTGGCGAGGAGTTCCCTGATCGTTGGTTGCCTGCGGCATTGATTATCGTTGACGAGGCCTTCTCGGAGAAGAACGGTTTGGTAAATAGCACAATGAAGGTTGTGCGCAACAAGGTCGAGTCGCACTTTAAGGCTCGTATCGACTACGCATATACAGCCGAGGGTAAGCAGTTGCTCAATGAGCAGAACTTGGCATCGTTGTCGAAGTTGCTCTAACGAGATAGACGAAAAGAGAAAGGGAGTTGCACAACGCAACTCCCTTTCTCTTTTACCTATATATATTATTGGTGTTGTGGTCGCAACAAATCCTGCACAACCTTTACAGGTGAGAAGGTCGAGATTGGCACATCCACGAAGATGGTGTTCCACTTCGCCATTGCGCCATTCCACAAACCCGGTAACTCCTGTGCTCGCAACTCACGACCACCCGCCGACTTAGACGATATAAAGCCCGTCTTCGGGTCGGTATAGCCCATCAGGTTGAACTTCTCGCCATTGGCCTTGCGTACTCCGCAAACCAAATCAACCGGATTGAAGTGGGTAGCCTCCTTCATCAAAGGCATATCCTCGGCTGAAATCTGACTCGACTCGGCAATCTGCAATGACTGTGAGCCATCATCGTTCTTCACCCAGAAAGGACCACCACCCGGCTCGCCCTCGTTGCGTACCATTCCGCATACACGGATAGGACGGTCGAGCAATGCCTTTAATAACTCTGTATCGTATTCGGCAGGGAGTTTTGTGCAGAGGTTCTTCTCCACAAACTCGGCTACTTCGGTCAAGTTGGCTGTACCATCATTCAACGCCTTCAAGTGGGTGAATGTCTGCGATTGGAGGTTGAGTAATACACCCGCCAATGCCTTCTTATAGCGAATGGTGTCGCCACGCAGAGCGTCGGTCGTTACATTGTCGATATTCTTTACGAAGATGATGTCGGCCTCGATGTCGTTCAAATTCGATAGCAATGCTCCGTGTCCCGCAGGGCGGAACAATAACTTGCCCTCCTCGGTGAGGAATGGGGTGTTGTCGGGATTTACGGCGATAGTATCGGTCGAGGACTTCTGCTCCGAGAAGGAGATGTCGTAGCGGATGCCAAACTTCTCTTCATACTTGGCTACACGCTCATCGAGCAACGCCTTGAAAGCCTCCTTATGCTCAGGCGATACGGTGAAGTGAAGACGAGAGATACCCTTCGATGCACCATACTGCGCACCCTCCATCAAGTGCTCTTCGATAGCTTTGCGTGCGCCATCCTCATAGTTGTGGAAGGTTACCAAACCCTTTGGCTTTGTGCCGTAGTTCAATCCCTCCTTGATGATTGCCGCAACCACAGCCTTGTCGTTTGCAAAATCTACTCCCGTAGCCTTCAACTCCTCGTAGAATGCAAACTTCTCGATGTTCTGCAATAGGGTGTCGATACCCTTGCCTCGCTTGTCGTCATTCACGAACTCGAACAACTCCTTGAACATACGGGTTGCCGCACCTGACGCAGGCACAAATTTTACAACTTCGATGCTCTCGGCTGCCTTGTTGTAGCACTCGACTGCCGCCTCGCACTCCGCCTCCGAAAGGCAGGTGATACCATCCTCCGGCGAAGCCGCCTTTACAACTTCGAGTGATGGAAAACCTCGCTTGAAGGCCTCGATCTGTGCCTCAACTTGCGCTACGGTCAAACCGTGAGCCTCAATCTCTTGAATCTGTTTCTCGTTGAACATATTATTGTGTTTTTTAGAGTTCCGTATTATCCCCTTGGCTTCGGCTTCTCGATGCGGAGTTTCTGCCCCGGGCGAATAATGGTAGAGGTGAGTTTATTCCACTTCATAATCTCCTTCACAGTACAGCGGTTACGCTTGGCGATAAGGCCGAGGTTGTCGCCACTGCGCACTGTGTAGAAGTATCCCACGCCCTCGGCTCTCTTCTTCTCCAAGTTGGCAGGGTTGATATACTCCTTCAAGTATAGAGAGTCCTTGCTGTATATCTCCTTCTCGTTCTCCACAAATTCGCTGGTGTAGCGAGTCGGAAGTCGCAACGAGTAGGCCTTCTTTGTTGCGGGAACAATGTCTAACTTGTATTGCGGATTGAGATCACGCAAGGTCTCAATAGGTATATTCAGGGTTGAAGCTACCTGACCGAGGTGCATCACTCGGTTTATCATAACCGTATCGGTCGAGATATGGTCGGGTAGTGTCGATGGCTTAATATCGTGCGCCTTATGGTAGGTGTAGGCGTATGCCGCAGCGATATACTTCGGTACATAACCTCGTGTCTCTCGTGGCAGGAAGTCGTAGATGTCCCAGAAGGTTTTACAATTCTCGCCGGCACGAGCTAGCGCTCGATTTACATTTCCGGGGCCGCAGTTATAGGCTGCAATGGCGAGAGTCCAGTCGCCGTAAATCTTATATAGGTAGGCAAGAAACTTGCACGCTGCACGGGTCGATTTCAGTACATCGCATCGCTCGTCAACCAACGAGTTTATCTCCAAACCGAGGTTTTTGCCCGTAGCAGGCATAAACTGCCACAAGCCAACTGCACCCATACGGGATGTTGCACGGATAGAGAGGTTAGACTCGATAATCGGCAGATAGCGCAACTCTAATGGCAGACCTGCGGCAGCCAACTCCTCCTCGATGATAGGAAAGTAGTACTGCGAGAGTGCCAAGACATTGCGCAGAGGACTCCAACGACCGTTGAGGTACTGATTTATAAAGTTACACACGATGTAGTTGTAGGGTAACTGCACGGGCGATACCATCTCCAAAAGTCGCTGCTTGTAGAGCGTGTCGATAGGTTGCGTTGCAGCGGTATCTTCCTCGTCATAGAGGCCGAAGAAGTGTTTTTCGCTCTGCTTCTGGTGGAGTTGCACCCACGCCTCCACCAACGAGTCAATCTCGGCAGGGGTGTGTGCAAGGTTCAGAGTACCAAACTTTGGCGTAGGTTGCGGCTTAACCCATACGGTGTCGGTTACGACCACACGCACAGTATCGTAAACGGGTATAATTACGGTTTTTATCTCCTCTCTTTTTCGCTTGGCGGCAACAGCAACCTGCGGTGCGCACAAGGCGAAGAGAGCGAGCAAAAGAATTGTTCGTTTCAGCATAGTGTTAGAATGTAAATCCAAGATTCATACCCACCGTAGCGCCTCCTCCGCTATATGGCGACATTCGGTTGTAGGAGTATCCGATTACCGGCGACAGACTGACACTCAAATCTTTGGATATGTCGTAGTCTCGCAGGTGCGCATCAACGTGCGCATCGACAATTTGCAACAAGTAGAGTCCTGCCGTGAGAATTATACAGAGATCTCGGTTACGACGGTAACTGTTGCGCAAGTTTTTGAGGAATGTGGCAGAATAACGACCGCCAAACTCATCCGGCGAACCACTCGGGTAGAGGTCGGGATTAGCGTCGTAGTCAGCCTTCAAACGATAGGCCTTCTTAAATCGTTGGTAGCCTCGGTTGTTCCAATCAATACAGTAGATTGTAGTGGCAAAACCTCCCACCACAATAGGTACTCGCCAATAACTCTTGTTGTAAATCTGACCGGCACCCGGGCAAATCATTGCAAGGGTTGTGGCTTTACTTACGCTCGAAACTTCGCTTGATGAGTATTTCAACACAGTGTCGCCGATGAAGTAGAGATACGAGGCGATGGTTGTTACCATAAAAACATTCTTTATAGTGTTGTACTTCATCATCTCGCTCTGTACGGCGTTCAACTCAGGTGTTCGATATAGACTATTGTCGGTCATCGTATCGAACTTGCTTTTCAGAGGTTTGTATTGACTATTACCCCACAGACACAATCCGAGTGATGTTCCCACCGTACCGTAGAGAATTGGTAATTTCCAATACTGCTTGTTGTAAATCTGTCCGAAGCCAGGCAATACGGCCGATGTAAGACAGACATTGCGTAGCGACATCGAATCGCTGATGAAAGGCTTGCGATTTTCTCGTCTTTCGAGTCGCTGACGCTGGCGCTCGGTGAGAGTTGAATCCTTTGCCAATGAGTCGAGCGCAAGGCTATCACGCAGAGGCTCGTTGAAGATTACTCGGCGAACCGAGTCGGGGAGGTGTCTGCGCACACTCTCTGTAACCTTTGCGAGTGAGTCGGGTGAGAGTTGTTTGAGTTCATTTACTAATTTGGCAACACGGGTTGAATCCATTCGTGCTCGCTCCAACGAGTCGGGCGTATAGACTTGACCGCTACGAATGATTGTACGCTCGCTTCGTGTGCCACGAGCAAATGGGTTTATCTGAGCCGAAACTGAGAGCGAAAGGCATACGAAAAGCACCGCAAGCAGAAGTTTTAAACCCTTGCCCGAGATGATTTGTCCTATATGTAGCACCCTCGTTTTCAACCTATATTAGAGTTTGCTAAATCTCTTTACAAACTTCTCGATGTCGGCATCCGACGAGAAGTCGATGATGATTTTGCCACCACCATTCTTGCCTCGCTTGATTGCGATGTCCTGCGAGAAGAACTTTTCGAGTTGCTCCACCAAGCGAGTGTACGACTCCGGATACTCCTCATCTGTTGCAGGTGTTGCCACCTTTGCCTTCTTCTCCGAGGTATTGCGTACCAACTCTTCGAGCTGGCGCACCGAAAGGTTGTTCTTGATGCACTTTTTAAGCAACGACAACTGCTTTGTCTTGCTCTCTACCGCAGCAATAGCCTTGGCGTGGCCCATCGAGATGATGCCGCCCTTGATGGCGAACTGCACCTCCTCCGGAAGGTTCAACAAACGGAGGTAGTTTGCAACGGTCGAGCGCTTCTTGCCGAGTCGCTCAGCCAAAGCCTCCTGTGTCAAACCGCACTCATCGACCAAGCGCTGCATACCGAGCGAAATCTCGATAGCATTCAAGTCCTCACGCTGAATGTTCTCTACGAGAGCCATTGCGTGGAGTGTTGTGTCATCCACTTCACGAATATATGCAGGAACGACCTCCAAGCCCGCCTTCTGCGATGCACGCCAACGGCGCTCACCACTGATTATGATATACTTGTCGCCGCTTCGCTTTACGGTGATAGGCTGAATAAGTCCCAACTGACGGATAGACTCAGCCAACTCTTCGAGCGCCTCCTCGTCAAACTCAGTACGAGGTTGTGTAGGGTTTGGAATAATCTCCGAGAGGTTGATCTCGGTCATCTCGGTCATAGGCTTTGCCTTAACCTCGATTGTGCCACCGAAGATTGCATCCAATCCTCGTCCTAATCCTTTCTGCTTCATTTATTTACTCTTTTTACGATTTTTCTTCAAGAACTCCTTTGCAAGGAGCAGATAGTTTGTAGCTCCGCTTGCCGATGCGTCGTAGAGCATAACGGGTTTGCCGTGCGACGGAGCCTCTCCCAAGCGGATGTTACGCTGGATTACGGTGTCGTAAGCGAGTGAACCAAAGTGCTCACGCACCTCGTTTGCAACCTGATTGTTCAAGCGGTTGCGCATATACATTGTGAGCAAGAAACCCTCGATTTCGAGCGATGGGTTGAGATTGCCCTTAACGATTTTGATTGTGTTGAGCAACTTGCTCAATCCCTCCAATGCGAGGTACTCGCACTGTACGGGGATAAGTACCGAGTCGGCTGCGGTGAGGATATTTACCGTAGTGAAGCCGAGCGATGGCGAGCAGTCGATAAAGATATAGTCGAACTCATCACGCACGCTGTCAATAATGCTCTTTACGACACGGTGGCTGTTCTCCATATTCGGGAGCTCGGTGTCGGCAGCTACGAGGTTGATGCTCGACGGCAACACCCAAAGATTTTTGACATCCTCGCTGTGCAACATCACCTCCTTGGCGGTACGCTCACCGGTGATACACTCATAGATACCCTCTGCGTTGATGTCGAAGCCTAAACCTGAGGTTGCATTTGCCTGCGGATCGGCGTCGATAAGAAGTACCTTCTTACCCAACAAGGCGATTGATGCCGAGAGGTTTATGGCTGTGGTGGTCTTGCCTACGCCACCCTTTTGGTTTGCCAATGCGACTACTTTACCCATATCGTAAAAACTCTTTGTTACGGTTATTATTAAATAATAATCGGGCAAATTTAGTGATTTTAATTTGATTTCCCCAAATAAAGTTTCCCTTTTGTGTTAAAAATGCTTAACTTCGCCCTCACAAACTATGAATAAAATGGAGAATACAGAGAATAAAAGTGTTCTGAGCAGGGTATTTCCAAAGTGGTGGGACATATTGGTGATGTTGCTACTCTTCGCCACTTCGCAGGCGCTATTTGGTATGCTTTTGCAGTTGGCGGGAGTTGTAGCGCCCACAACTTCGGAGATTGATGCGGTGGATGTCGAGACATATATGAGCGAGCAGGGAGCGCTCGGTCGATATACAGCGCTTGTACACCTCTTTTCGTTCCTCTTTTCGATAGTTGTATTGTGGATCTATGCCCGTATCCGAGGTGGTAAGGGCGTTATCCGCATCCGCCATAAAGCCTCAGGCTTTAACCCAAGCGTTATTTTGGTCGGTGTGATGTGGCTTATGGCCTCGCAGATAGTGCTCGAACCGCTGTTGGAGCTCTTGCCTGCCGATGACGGTCACGGCATTGGTCGTGGTATGTGGGCGGCATTTACGGCTATTGTGTCGGCTCCGATTTTGGAGGAGTTGTTGTGCCGTGGAGTGCTCTTTGAGGTGCTCAATAGAAGATGGGGTGTGAAGGTGTCGATTTTAGTTTCGGCCCTCTTCTTCGGATTGCTCCATTTCAGCCCCGCAAACGCCATTGTGGCGATTGTTGCAGGATTTATCTTCGGTGCGTTGTATGTGCGCACTTCGTCGCTCTATGTTACTATCATTATCCACGCCATAAACAATGCCCTTGCCTTCGCTTTGATAAGTTTTGGAATGGATGACATGTCGTTTGCCGAGATGTTGGGTAATGGCGTAGTCTATTATGTAATCTATGCTCTGTCGGCTATCCTCTTTGTTGGAGCGTCGGTCGAGGCGTGGGTTACGGTATTAAGAAAGAATAAAAAACTCGAACAATAGATGAAAAAACGAGTATTTCTGACAGGCGCAACAGGTGTTATGGGCTCGGCAGGTCTTGCCGAGTTGTTCGCCAAGCGCAATAAATTCGATATTACGGTATTGGTGCGTGATACCAAGCGCAATCGTAAAAAAATGGCCAAATATGGCGATGAAATTCGTATCGTTTGGGGCGATTTGATGTGCTATGATGATGTTCTAAATGCGACATCGGGTGCAGATTATGTTCTGCATGTCGGAGGTATGGTTTCGCCAAGTGCCGACTATAAGCCGAAGAGTGTGTTGAAGGTTAATGTGACGGCTGCCGAAAATGTTGTCAAAGCGGTTAAGGCACAGCCAAATAGCGACGCTATAAAGGTGGTTTATATTGGCAGTGTAGCGCAGACGGGCGACCGCCGAGAACCTCTTCATTGGGGTAGAACGGGCGACCCGATTTTCCCGTCTATGTTCGACTATTATGCAATTTCTAAATGTCGTGCAGAGCGCATTTTTGCCGAGTCGGGTTTGAAGTATTGGGTAAGCCTTCGCCAGTCGGGTATTCTCTATCCGGCAATCCTCAAAAATATGGATCCTATTATGTTTCATGTTCCTATTCGTGGCGTGTTGGAGTGGGCAACGGTTGAGGACTCAGGGCGTCTGCTTGCAAATGTCTGCGGAGAGGATGTGTCGGAGGATTTTTGGTGTAAGTTTTACAATATCGGCAGTGGTGCAGAGTACCGCTTGACGAACTACGATTTTGAGCGTTATCTGCTCAAATCGATTAACTGCCCTGCACCAGAGAAAATTTTCGATGTAAAGTGGTTTGCAACCCACAATTTTCACGGTCAGTTCTACTTCGATTCCGATAAGTTGGAGGAGCATCTGCACTTCCGTGCAAATATCCCTGTCGAGGAGTATTTCGAGCAGATGGCAAGCACCTTGCCGAAGTTCTATAAGTTGGCAAAAATAGCCCCTGCATCTGTGATAAAGCCATTTATGCGATTGATTGCAAAGGATAAGGTTTTCGGCACTCTTGGTTGGTTGAAAACCGATAATGAGGAGCGTATAAAGGCCTATTTTGGCTCTCGTGAGGAGCGCAATGCAATACCTTCGTGGGCTGAAATGAGAGATATAAATCTCGCCGGCGAAGCGGATGCGGAGCGACTCAATCACGGCTACGACGAGAGTAAGCCTTTGTCGGAGTTGGATATCGATGATATACGCCAGGCGGCAGAGTTCCGAGGTGGAAAGTGCCTCTCCGAAACGATGACAAAGGGCGACCTTGCAACAAAGTTGGAGTGGGAGTGCGCCTTCGGACATCGCTTCTTTGCATCCCCTGCATTGGTTTTGCTCGGAGGTCATTGGTGCGAGGAGTGTATGCCTGCGCCTTGGCGATTTGGCGAGGAGGCGAAGTGCAATCCGTTCCTTGCACAAGCTTGGAACAAGATGCGACCAGAGGGCGATGGTGGTCAGGTTTACGGAACAGCGACACCTGAGGACTACAAGTAGAGATAGGGTAGTTTTAGAGATGTTAAGGGGTTATGTGGTTGCATAACTCCTTCTTTAATGCAATAAAATTGCATAAAAGTCGTTTGTTTTGTGAAAAATTACTACCTTTGTCGCTTGTATGCGTAGAATTTTCGAAATAGCAGTAGGTGTAGCGGCTCTCTTGATTGTGTGGAGCTGCAACTCGTGGTCGGGTTTTAAGGCTGACGATGAGATGGTTGCACGAGTAGGTGCCACCTATCTCTACCGCTCGGAGTTGGCTGTTTTGATGCCAAGCGGCATTGCTGCGCAAGATAGTGTGAGTTACTCGAAGGCCTTTATCGAGAAGTGGATTGTGGAGCAGTTGAAGCAACAGGAGGCCGAAAAACTATTCTCGCACTCGGAGAGTGATATTGACCGACTCGTAGAGGAGTATCGTCGTTCGTTGCTGGTGCATCGCATCGACCGTCATTACCTCGAAACAGAGCCTTGCTTGGAGATTACCGACAAGGATATTGTAACCTACTACAACGCTCATAAGTCGGATTTTCGCATCTCTCAACCGATGGTTAAGGGTGAGATTTTTGCAATGGACGAGAGGTTTCGCCATCGTGAGCAGTTGTTGAAGTGGTTTAACTCTCCGAAGAAGGAGCATCGTGAGGACTTTGTGGAGTTATGTCGCAAGAACAACCTCCTTCACCTCCAATTTGACGAATGGGTATCATTTTCGGACTATCTGAGCAACCTTCCGTTGTTGCGCACCTCAAAACATGATGGCTTGCTCGACAATCGTAAGTTGCAGAGGATTCAACATAACAAAACTTACTACTACTTCCGCATAAAGAGTGCCTTGAAGGTGGGCGATACTATGCCGCTCGAAATGGCAAAGGAGAATATACGACAGATTTTGATAAATCGTCATCGTGCCGATGTGATACACCGCCAGGAGGAGCGCCTTATGAATAACGCAATCTCCTCAGGCCACGCACGAGTTTACGGCGAGAATAAATAGTGAATATGAAAAAAATCGCATCAATAGCGCTTTGCCTCTGCTTTGTATGTGCAATGGTTGTGGCGCAGAAGAGATTTGTAATGCTCGACAAGGTGGTTGCCGTAGTTGGTAACTCCTCGGTCAGCTACTCGGATGTACAGCAGACTGCGAAGATGATTTTGGAGCAGCGTCGTGCCGAGGGTTATACTTCGGATCGTTCGGCGCAGAGTGAGGCGCTCGAAGATTTGATGTTACAGAAGTTGCTCTACAATCAGGCTCTGCTCGACTCGGTGGAGATAAATCAGGCCGATGTGGCGCAGCGTGTGGAGCAGCAGGTACAGTCGATGGTCGATAGAGAGGGTTCGATTACTGCTTTGGAGAAGAAGTCGCATATGGCAATCTTCCACATTCGTGATCAGGTGCGCCGTCAAATCGAGGAGCAAACCTATGCTCAGGCTATGCAGCAGACCATTATCGGTAAGACCAAGATTGTTCCGGGCGAGGTGGAGAGATTCTACAACTCGATGGATAAAGACAGCCTCCCGATAATCGCCGAGCAGTATCAGTATGCACATATCACGATGTTTCCGAAGAATATGAAGGAGGCGAAGTTGCGTACTCGTGAGCGCCTTATCGAGATGCGTGAGCGTATAGTAACCGGTAAGACTCGTTTTGCAACTTTGGCTCGTATGTATTCGGTTGATGGTTCGGCCATTCAGGGTGGTGAGTTGGAGCCTGCGCCATTGGCGGGTTTTGTGAAGTCGTTTGCTGATGCTTTGGCAGAGTTGAAACCCGGTCAGGTGTCGGAGGTTGTGGAGTCGGAGTTCGGCTTCCACCTTATTCAACTTATCGATAAGAAGGGACAACTCTATCACTGTCGTCATATCTTGCTCCGTCCGACCTATACCATCGACGAGATTGTTGCTCCGATGCGAGAGTTGGACAGCCTTACAAGGTTGATAAAGTGCGACTCTTTGTCGTTTGAGGAGGCGGCTCGCAAGCACTCTGATGATAAACACTCGAAGCAGAATGGCGGCGTGGTAACAAATCACGACCTTTTGGAGCGCTATTCGGCTTACGATGCTAAACTCACTGCCACAAAGTTCTTGAAGGAGGATTTTGGTGCGATGGGCGGTAAGAGTATCGACGACTACAACGCCATCCGCCGTTTGAAGGAGGGCGAGATATCGGCTCCGTACCGTTCGACCGATATGATGGGTAACGAGTTGGTTAAGGTGGTGAAGTTATTGAAGGTTATACCTGCACACCACGCCTCGCTTGATGAGGACTACCTCCGTTTGGAGCAGATTGCACTATCTCGCAAGCAGGAGCAGGAGTTTGTGGCGTGGCTCAACAAGAAGATTGCCTCGATGTATATTTACATCGTGCCGGAGTTCCGTGACGGCGATTTCAGTAACAAGAATTGGGTAAAATATAGCAAGTAACGGTGAAGAGGAGAGTTGTTGCCATATTTGTAGCGCTCGTGGCTTTGGCGAGTTTGGTCTTTGCAGGAAGCAATGGCCTGCCCGTTCTATCTACTGTGCAGCCGCAACAGCGAGATGAAAAACCTTCCATATCGGGAAATACTCCTAAGCGTGATTATGTCGATATGAAGTCCGATGAGGGCTGGCAGATGGAGCATCAGGGGCGCAAAATTATGGTTGTGGTAGGCAACTTTGCGGCACACCACAACGGCACGGTAATTACGGCTGATAGTGCTGTGCGCTACTCGGAACGCCATATCGAGTGTTTTGGAAATGTCTTGATAAATCGTGGTTCGACCTATGTCTATGGCGATCGTGCCGACTACAATGGCGACACCAACGAGGCGAAGGTCTATTCGAAGATTGTGAAGGTGGTGGATGGTGATGCAACACTCTTTACCTACAACTTCTCGTTCAATACCAAAACCAATATCGGCTACTACTCGGGTGGCGGAGTGTTAATTAGTGGTGACAATATGCTCGAATCGGATAGGGGTTATCTCTACTCCGACCGCCACGAGATTATCTGCGTGGAGAGGGTGCAGATGCGCAATAACGAGTATGAGATGAAGGGTGACTCGGTGGTCTATAATACCGACACCAACTTTGCGCAATTCTTCACCCATACCAATATCTGGAACAAGAACAAGGAGGGTGAGGATGACTATATCTACACCGACCGAGGTTCATTTGACAAGGCGACGCAACTCTATAAACTCACCAAGCACGGCTATATCCTTACCGCCGATCAGGAACTCTTCTGCGACAGCCTTGACTACTATCGTGATAGCAACTACATTGTTCTCAAACGCAATATACAGATTGACGACCGCTCACAGAAGATGTTGATTTTTGGCGATTGGGGCGAGTATTGGAAAGAGCCGGGTAATGTCTTTATTACTCGCAATCCGTCGCTCATAAGCTACGATACTACCCAGAGCGACTCTGTATTTATCTGCTCGGACTCGATGTGGGTTTATACTCACTATCCTATTCGTGAGAAGATAGAGGCGGCTCGTCGTGATTCGTTGGAGCAGGCGGCCAAGTTGGCGGCAGCCGACACGGTAAAGCAGGAGAAGAAGTCGGAGCAATCGGTAAATGGTGCCGAACAACTCCCTTCAAAGGGGATGAAAGGTCGCAAAGACCAGCGAGATTTGAGCACTCTCAAAGAGGGTAGGGCAAAGGCTGCGCATGGTAAGCCGCAGATGCCGTCGGAGGTGAAGAAGACGCTCCCGACACTACCGCAGATAAATAAGGTTAAGACCGATAGTGTGGCTGTTGCGCAGGTTACAGATAGCACAAAGGTGGTGCAGGATACCACTGCGGTTAAGCCGTTGTCGAAATCGGAGTTGCGCCGAGCGATGATTGATTCGTTGGCAAGCGATACAACCAAGTATGGTATGCGACTTCGTGCAAAGCTCCTCAAAGAGGAGACAGCCGAGGTTAATAAGGCGGTTAAGGCGGCGGCAAAGGAGGCTCAGCGCAAGCGTGAGGCCGAGCGAGCAGTTGTTCTTGCCGAGCGCAGTGTTCTATATGCTAAGTTGTTGGGTGAGGCAAAGGTGCGTGATGCGGAGCGTAAGCGCATCGAGCAGGAGGTAGCCAAGCGCATTAAGGATAGCCTGAAAGTGGCAAAGAAGATGGCTGTAGATTCGCTCAAAAATGATAGCTTGAAACTCGACACCCTTAAAAAGGATAGCGTCAAGGTTGACAGCATAAAACTTGACAGCGTTAAAGTCGATACGATAAAGAGAGATAGCATCAAACTCGATAGTGTCAAGGTGGATAGTTTGGCAAAGGATAGTGTAGCGGTAGATTCGCTTGCCAAGTTTGATACAATGACCGTAAAACAGGTTAAGGCGCACTTTAAGGCGATTTACGATGCCGAGAAGGCGGCAGAGGATCGCATTAAGCAGGATTCGCTCGATGCCAAACTCGACCGTATCGGTCTGGCTCGTCAGGCAAAGCGTGCCGAGCAGTACCGCAAATGGGCAGTTCGTGATTCTATCTACAACGCTAAGGCTGAGGAGAGAGCATACGAGCAGTTGCGCCGTAAGTTGATGCGTCAGGAGAAGAGAGGTATCTATATTCAGATGGCCGATTCGGCAACACTTGCTAAGGTCGATTCGATATTGCAGGCGGAGTTTGGTCCACTCGATACGGTTGTGAACCATCGCCTCGATTCGTTGATTGAGGTTCTCTTCCCGAAGCCGGTTGCATCGCCTGCGGCAGTTGCCAAGGCCGAGGCCGAGAATATCGATTCGCTCTATCGTGAAATTCGAGCATATCGCCGTGTAAAGATGTTCCGTAAGGATGCTCAATCGGTTTGCGACTCAATGACAATGACCACCATAGACTCAGTTATTCACCTCCATAAGTTGCCGGTATTGTGGAATGCAAACAGCCAAATCACATCGGAAGTGATGCATATAATAACTCGTGGCGGAGCGATTGTGCAGGCCGATTTCGAGGGCAAACCGCTTACCGTATCGGAACTCGATACAGCGCACTATAATCAGGTTGCAGGTAAGGCGATGACCGCACTCTTCCGTGATAATCAAATCTACCGCAATGATGTAAATGGTAATGTGCAGACCATCTACTATATGCAGGAGGATGATTCGCCTGAGATTACACTTATGGCCTATATCGAGGCGGGTGATATGACCTCGTATATCGAAAACCAGCAGGTTGTAGGTATTACCTATCGTGGTAATCCTACCTATACATTCTATCCGATGGATAAAATTCCGGAGACACAACCTAAAAAGTTGCCGGGCTTCAAGTGGGAGGCTTCACGCCGACCAACTCAGGATAGTGTGTTTAATCGTGTGATAGAGCCTTCGCAGCGCATCCTAAGACGAGCATTGATGAGGCCTTTGTTCCCGATAAACTCTATTCTCCAACAGCGCAAGTCGGACTATATCCGTCGTCGAGAGTGGCGTGATAGAACGGATACTCTTTCGTATGAAACAATAGAGTGGCTCGAATCGTTAAAGTCGTTCTAATACAGAGATAGTTTTATCTTATAAAATAATAGGTAAATTTTATATTAAAAAACTGTATTAAAGTTGGAAAAAGGTGGGATATTTCCCACTTTTTTCGTATCTTTGCGCCCAAAATAGAAGAGAAAATAAAAATAGGTTAATTATGGAGATGAATCAGCAGTTTAAGGGTGGTCTTTGGCAGAGCAAGATTGATGTTTCTGACTTTGTCCAGACCAATATCACTCCGTACTACGGAGATGCTTCGTTCTTGGTAGGTCCATCGGAGCGTACAAAGAAAGTTTGGAATAAGTGCCTCGAAGCACTCGAAGAGGAGCGTGCCAACGGTGGCGTTCGCTCACTCGATAATAAGACAGTTTCGACAATCACCTCTCACAGCGCAGGTTATATCGACCGTGAGAATGAACTTATCGTTGGTTTGCAGACCGATGAGTTGTTGAAGCGTGCAATCAAGCCTTTCGGTGGTATCAATGTTGTGGCTCGTGCTTGCAAGGAGCAGGGTGTGGATGTTGATGAGAAGGTTAAGGATATCTTCACACACTACCGCAAGACTCACAATGATGGTGTATTTGATGTCTACACCGAGGAGATTCGTACATTCCGTTCGTTGGGCTTCCTCACAGGTTTGCCTGATAACTATGCTCGTGGTCGTATCATTGGCGACTACCGTCGTTTGGCTCTCTACGGTATCAACCGTTTGATTGAGGCAAAGCAGGCCGATATGAAGGCTCTTCTCTCGCCTATGACCGACGCTACAATCCGTCTTCGTGAGGAGGTTGCAGACCAGATTAAGGCGTTGAAGGATATTCAGACTATGGGTGAGATGTACGGCCTCGATTTGAGCCGTCCTGCAACAACCGCTCAGGAGGCTGTTCAGTGGGTTTATATGGCATACCTTGCTGCCGTTAAGGAGCAGGATGGTGCTGCGATGTCGCTCGGTAATGTTTCGTCGTTCCTCGATATCTATATCCAGTACGATCTCGACAAGGGTAATATCACCGAGGAGTTCGCACAGGAGTTGATCGACCAGTTCGTAATCAAGTTGCGTATGGTTCGCCACCTTCGTATGCAGTCGTACAATGACATCTTCGCAGGTGACCCAACCTGGATTACCGAGGCTATCGGTGGTCGCTTCAATGACGGTCGCACCAAGGTTACCAAGACTTCGTTCCGCTTCTTGCAGACTCTCTACAACCTCGGCCCATCACCGGAGCCAAATATGACTGTGCTTTGGAGCCCTGAGTTGCCTGAGGGCTTCAAGGAGTTCTGTGCAAAGGTTTCGATCGATACTTCGTCGGTTCAGTATGAGAACGACGACTTGATGCGTGAGGTTCGCTTCTGCGATGACTACGGTATCGCTTGCTGCGTATCATATCAGGCTATCGGTAAGCAGATTCAGTTCTTCGGCGCTCGTTGTAACCTTGCTAAGGCGTTGTTGCTCGCTATCAACGGCGGTCGTTGCGAGATTACAGGTACTCAGATGGTTAAGGGTATCCCTACATTGATGGGTGATATGCTCAACTATGAGGAGGTGCTCTCGAACTACAAGAAGGTGTTGTCGGAGATTGCCCGTATCTATAACGATGCGATGAATATCATCCACTTTATGCACGATAAGTACTACTACGAGAAGGCTCAGATGGCATTCATCGACACCAATCCACGCATCAACCTTGCGTATGGTGTTGCTGGTTTGTCAATCGTTCTCGACTCGTTGTCGGCTATCAAGTATGGTAAGGTTACAGTTAAGCGCAACGAGATGGGCTTGACCGAGTCGTTCGAGATTGAGAAGGAGTTCCCAATGTTCGGTAATAACGACGACCGTGTTGATCACCTCGGCGTTGACCTCGTATACTTCTTCAATGAGGAGTTGAAGAAGCATCCAATCTACAAGGGCGCACAGCCTACATTGTCGCTCTTGACCATTACTTCGAATGTGATGTATGGTAAGAAGACAGGTGCTACTCCTGATGGTCGTGAGAAGGGTATCGCATTCGCTCCGGGTGCTAACCCAATGCACGGTCGTGATAAGTGTGGTGCCGTTGCATCGCTCTCGTCGGTTGCAAAGTTGCGCTACCGTGACTCGCAGGATGGTATCTCGAATACCTTCTCGATTGTTCCGAAGTCGCTCGGTGTTGATGAGGCAACTCGTGTCGAGAACCTCGTAACAATGATGGATGGTTACTTTACAAAGGGTGCACACCACCTCAATGTGAATGTACTCAACCGTGAGATGTTGATGGACGCAATGGAGCATCCTGAGAAGTATCCACAGCTCACAATCCGTGTATCGGGCTACGCAGTAAACTTTACTAAGTTGAGCCGTGAGCACCAGTTGGAGGTTATTTCTCGTTCATTCCACGAGCGTATGTAATTTACAGATAACGACTAACGAAAACTGCCTCGGAGAACCCTTCGGGGCAGTTTTTAATAAGATAAACCATGAAATTAAGAGTTCACTCATACGAGTCGCTCGGAACATTCGATGGTCCGGGTTTGCGATTAGTGGTATTCTTGCAGGGATGCAACTTCCGTTGCCTATACTGCGCTAATCCCGATACCATTGACCTCAAAGGAGAGGCAAAGGAGACCGATTTGGAGCATATCGTAGAGCAGGCAGTAAGCGAAAAACCATTCTTTGGCAAGCGAGGTGGCGTAACTTTCAGCGGTGGCGAGCCGACCATTCAGGCCGAAGCACTGATACCTCTTGTTAAGCGATTGAAGGAGCAGGGTATTCACATCTGCATCGATACAAACGGCTCGGTATGGAACGAGTATGTTGTGGAGTTGTTCTCGTTGGTGGATTTGGTGTTGCTTGATGTAAAGGAGCATAACGCAGCACAGCACCTCCTTCTGACCGAGCGTAGCAACGAGCAGACTTTGCGTACTGCGGAGTGGCTGGAAGCGCACGAAAAGCCATTCTGGCTGCGCTATGTACTTGTGCCGGGATATAGCGATAGAGAGGCTGATATTCGTGCCTTGGGCGAGCACTTCGAAGCATTCAAGATGGTGGAGCGAGTGGAGATTTTGCCATACCACACCCTCGGCGTTCACAAGTATGAGGCAATGGGGCAGGAGTATAAGTTGAAGGGCGTAAAGGAGAATACACCGGAGCAACTTGATGAGGCTCGAAAACTCTTCGAACAATACTTCAAAACGGTATTTGTAAACTAATGAAAGCCCTCCAATCGAGGACTTTCATTAGTTTGCAAAGTTGCTATTTGTCAATTATTTGCGCAAAAATTTGCTTTCGGTTTTGCAATTTGCATTTTTAGTTGTACCTTTGCACCCACGCATCAACCTCTTATATAGGGCAGTTGGGTAAATTGCTTCGGCGAGGATTAGACGGCAGTGTCCGACTATGGTAGCCAAATTGCAGCGATAATGTTGAGCGTAAAACTATTTAATTTTTTGTTGCAACAATGAACAAGGATTCATTAATTAGACTCGTGAACGAGCAGATGTGGACAAAGACTGATGCCGACATCCCTCAGTTCAGCGCAGGTGACACAATCACCGTAACTTATCGTATCATCGAGGGAAGCAAGGA
>JAZONG010000022.1:0-1136 GCA_045654385.1 Alistipes sp. | reverse complement strand
CGTTCTTCTTCAACGAGGTTCAAGAGGACTTCATCGAGAAGTTGGAGACTCTCGGAACGAATAAGCCGTTCTTCGTCCTTAAAGGGCGACAACAAGGCTTTACGAGCGTTATCACGGCGATTCAGTTGTCCTATGCGATAGTTCGTAAGAACTTCTCCGGCTTTACTATGGCGGATAGAACGGACAACACAATGGCGATATTCAACGACAAGGCGAGAGTCGTCTACGATAGACTCCCGGAAGAACTCAAACCTTCCGAGAAGTTCAACTCTCGAAACGAGATGTTCTTCGACAAACTCAATTCGTCTTGGCGTATTGCTACGGCTACCGACCAGGTAGGTCGTTCGAGAACTCTTAACTTCGTTCACTTCTCCGAGGTTGCCTTCTATGAGTGTAACCTCTCCGACCTTCAAGCCGGTATCGGCGAAGCAATAACCGCCGGAGCAATTCAAGTCTACGAGACTACGGCGAACGGATTCAACCAAGCGAAAGACCTTTGGGATTCCGAGAGTTGTCATAACCTCTTCTATGAGTGGTGGCGTTCTCCGGAATATAGGTCTACCGAGTACGAATACCTCGAAACACAAGACCCTTGGCTCATCGAGAGAAAGAAGGTTCTTGAAGCGAAAGGTTGCGACAAGGAACAAATCACTTGGTATTGTAAGAAGTACGACTCTTATCTCGATAAGAACACTATCAAGCAAGAATATCCGATAACACCGACAGAAGCCTTCGTATCGAGTGGCGATTGCGTATTCGATAAAGAGGCTATCAATAACCAAATCGCTCGTTGTGTGTCCTTGCAAGCGCCTCGTAGAGGCTATTTTACCTACAAGAAGGAAGCAATACCGATTCCGAACTCCGAAGGCGTTATGGTAGATGTTGAATGGAAGATAAAAGACATCGAGTTCGTAGAGAGTCGAGACGGATATATCTTCCTCCACGAAGAGCCGAGAGTTAAGGTCAAGGACGGAGAAATCACTCACAAAGCGCCTTACTCCCTCGGAGGAGATACGGCTGGAACCGGCAAGGACTATTTTACCGGGAAGGTTATATGCAACCTCGACGACAAGACGGTTGCAACACTACACAAGCAATATATCGACGAGGACTTATACGCCGAGCAAATGTATTGT
>JAZONG010000021.1:0-5668 GCA_045654385.1 Alistipes sp. | reverse complement strand
TCGATGTGGTCGAAATCTGTTGAGGTTCTAAACCCATATGAAGCCCTCAAGGGGTCTGCTCAACAAGAACGCAGTAAGAAATATGGTTGCGATGGTGTGTGTTATACGAACACCAGTATGTGCCCCAGCGCTGAAATTTGCCCCGAAACGAGACGGGCTGAATTTGGGGCTACGATTGCCGCCGCACTCACAATTATTATGGTTCCTATTGCAGCAGTAGCGGCTATTATCTACTGGGTATGTAGCCACTTATAAAACAGTACTTTTATAAGGAGGGTTGACTATGTGTGGTGCTTTAATAGTAAAGGTCGAGGGTGGATATCTCAGGGCAGACCCGTCTCAGGACCCCGCCTACCCCGGCATTGATGTTGAGTTTATCGCAGATGGTGAATCTGATGATGTTATGAGCCGTCCAAGAGTGTTATTTGAAAAACCCACAGATGGCCGCCTAAGAGCGCTTATCTGGAACAATCCAAAGAATGAAGATTACGAAGAAGAAATCGAATTTTCGTGAGGTGATAACATGTTCGACGAACTCTGTTCCGAACTGCGGGACATTATTCATGGCGCTATCGATGAAAATACAGTCGAAGGCATATCTATGACATATACTGACGATGGCATCGCTGTAACTGTCGGCGAAGAATTGTACAGCATTAGCATTCAGAAGGTATAAAAGTTTAATTTGATATAGCATTATCAAATATTATTCCGCAACGAATTTTAAGGGGGTGCCCGAAATCAGACAGGAAGACCGTGGGTTAATCGAGCCTGGCATGAGGGTCAAAATCGGCCCCAAGTTAAGAGGTAAAGAATTATACGGCATCGACGACCCTGCAGAGTTCAAGCATTTATGCGGTAAAGAGGCAGTTGTGTCAAGGGTCGTTGGTGGCTCTCGTTGGATGGTGTATGTCGAGGACGACGAAAAGGCGTGTTTCTTGATGGAGGAAATTGAGTGCATCATTGAGGATGCGGAGATTTCTGAAAGCGAAGAGCCTATCAATGTGTTGCTTGGGTGCGTTATATGAGAGATATAAAGCGCATTCGAAAATTTTGTAACCGACTTGCAACGGCGTGGGAATTACTCCCCGACTTGCGGTTCGGTCAGCTAATCTATAACATCTTCCGGGAAATGCAGGCCGATGGTAAAGACCCGTTCTATCCAGAAGATGATTCGATGATTGAATACATCGAGAAATATGTAGAAAGTAAAACCGGAGTTGCTCTGTCTGAGTGATTCCGGTTTTTGTTTTGCAAATTAAGGAGGGACAGCCGTGAAACAGCCTGTAATTCACATCCAGCCCGTAGAGCTGTGGACATACTACGATAAAAATCGTCTGCGGCTTTGTGACGAGCTGGTTGAAATCGCCAGTAACGAAGACACGAAAACATCGGTGTATGTAACGGATGAGGATAACTATCCGTATCTGTATGTGTACCGTGATGACAAGAAAATCTTCGAGTCCAAGTGCTGGTCTCAGTATGTTGCGGAGCGCAACCTGCGTGAGATTTACGCATCGTATCTTGCTCCTCTGAAGGTTGTTGGCGGTACTGCAACCACCAAGGACGAAGAGGAAGCAACAGAAATTCCGGACGACGATGACGATGATGTGGATATTCCGCCTTTTGATGGCGACCTTGCCGCAATGACCGACGATGAGTGGACGGAATATTGCGACGAGCGTGAGGGTGTCATTCGGGCAGGTGTTACTGCGCTGATTGAAATTCTGACAGAGGATGAAACCAGCGCACTGGAACTCACTTCCGAAGACGACGACAGTTTTGAAACGGTCGTTGATAAGGTTGTTGAGTATTTCGCCATTAAATGTGGCTTCCGTGTCCGCAGACCTATGGAGGTTATGGACGAAGAGTCCGGCCTGCTGGTTCGTACCGACTACCCCTATGAATATTACGAATTTGGAGAGGGTGAGTTGAATTGACCGACTTTGTCCAGATTACACGCAGCAACGCCAACGGCTCGAGTGGCGTTTGCCCCTGCTTCATTATCTCGTAGCCGTAAAAACGATGGTTGAAGGATGCGAAAGTATCTTTTCAAACAATAAGGTATCATTTGGTAGCTTACCTGCCCCTGCAAATGATACTTAATATCTTTTTCAGCTCCCTAAGACATCGTTTTAGGGAGCTGTTATGCCCACAATGGTGCCGCCTCCTCGTTGGTGTGGGTGGACTCCCGAACGGGTTCGGGAGAGAACTGAATGGCATACATAAAAATCCTAAGAATAAAAGGAGAAATCAACATGGCAAAAGTTACTATCGCAGGCAATGCAGTCGTCATCACCTCCAGCATGAAGCTGGCCGAACTGGCAACCATCAAGAAGTATCGCCCCAAGGCGCTGCGTCAGATGGGCGGTGAGAACAACAAGGAAGAGCTGTTCGTCGTCGATGTCGGTTCCAACGGCAACGGCGGTCTGAACGGTGTCGGTGCTGTTTTCTGCTCCGCCACTCACGATGATGCCAAGAAGGCTTGCATCACCATCGACCTGCCCAATGTGCAGGGTGATGTCAAGGAGTATGTCGCCGACCAGTACGGCGAGGCTCTGATTCACCTGAACGCTCTGGAAGCTAAGCTGCCCGAGGTTCTGTCCGCCATCGCCGAGCAGAAGACCGACATTATGGCGAACATCACTGTCGCCGGCTAATCTAAGCTAAAGCGACATCAATGGGGCGGGATTTCCGCCCCTCCCACATCTTCCAACAATAACAAATCTGAACTGAATTAAAGGAGATTCTACTATGAACATGATTCGTGTTACCGTCGGCAACAATGTCAGCCGTGAGAATGTTACCGTCAACGACCAGACCACTCTGCGTTCCGTCCTGGAGCAGCAGGGCATCGACTACACCCGTGGCAGCCTGACCCTGGACGGCTCCACCCTGCAGGCCGGCGCTCTGGATAAGACCTTCGCCGATTTCGGCATCAAGGAAAAGTGCTTCCTGATGCAGATTGTTAAGGCCGATAACGCCTAATCTGTCCCATACATAAGAGCCGCCCACAAGGGCGTCTCTTTTCATATAGGGAGTTGGTGGAATTGGTAGACACGGCGGCCTCAAGTACCGCTGAGAAATCAATTATCGGTTCGAGTCCGATACTCCCTACCATATATGCGGGGGTGGCGGAACTGGAAGACGCAACGGCCTTAAGTACCGTACAACTGTGGGTTCGAGTCCCATTTCCCGCACCATAATACATCATTACAAATACGAGGTGGTTGAATGTTTAAGAACAGCGTCAGCTCTACTATGCTGACATCTGAAGCTGCTAATACTTTCTTCCCGAACATCACTGGTGAAAGTTACGGCAGTGACTGCACCTTCCTTGCTACGATTCGTGCATTGGTTGCACCTCGTTTGCCGGAGGGCGAGTCTATCCATCTGTCTTTCGGAAGCAGCGACTTTAACGCAGCAGTAATTTCCGAAACCCCCGCAAAGCGTATGGTGGATGCGATTTGCGGCAATATGTACTTCGGCAATGGTCAAGTATATATCCACAGCCTAAGAAACCGGGACGAGGATAGCAATGTCGCCTGCATCGAACTGTTGAAGTCTCAGTTCTGCGAGGTATATGGCGACTGGCAGTTCCTTGACAAGATTTCTCTGTTCTATCAGAAGTCTTTCCGGGTTATATGCTTTATCAATCCCAATGTCAAGAGCGTAGCGCTGTTCGTTGACAATCTGAACCTTCAGAAATTGCACTACCTGCAGGCGGCAACACTCGCTTTGTTCCCATGGTATTTCGACCCTCAAAAGGGTGTGTCCGAAATCGAGCTGGCGTTGGTGCAGTCTTTTAGAGAAAGAAACTCCGAGAATTACCTGAACTGCATCGCTGAGATTTCGAAGCAGTATGACTTCGAGTCTGGTCGTATCAGACATATGCTGGCAGACTTCGAGACTGCTTACGAGCGTCGTGAGTGCGATAGGGTTCGCAGAGATATCAGAGGTATTGATAACAACCTGACAAACCTCCAGAATCAGATTACCGATTATTTGAGACGCCGAAATGATGCGTGTATCAAGCTTCTGGGTCTTGAGCGCCGGATTGAAGAAGGTGTTGAGTCTGAGATTATGGAGTACTTCCTGTGCAACCGCAGGCTGTACTTGGAGCATGTCGATAGAAACAATATGTACTTTGCTGTTCGTGACTACCTGAGCTACTTCGATGAGGACGCCGCTCAGAATTACATTGACAGAGACAGCGGCTATTTTTATCAGAACTGCGGCAGTACTTTCACGAAGGAGGGTATGAGAAAGTTGCTGACTGCAATTTTCATCGACCAGACACTCCGTATTCGGTTCTGTGCCGCATATTCTTTCGACCTGACCGGCTCTGTTCGCGCAGAGAGCGGACATACTTTCGGTCCCGAGTTCGATGGATACAAGCCCAATCCTCACATTCAGGAATACTCCTGTATGGGTAACTATATCAAGCCTATCAACGAAGCTCTGGCACGCAGAGACTACATTACCGCTCTTGAGCAGTGCATTGCTTCTGCTAAGAGCCTGAACTTCCACGACGGCGCTGTTATGAGTAATTTCGTGAACCAGTTCACAAGAAATGGCGGCACTGCATACAAGGCAATCGAGCTGCCAGACGGCAGAATTGTCAATCCCAAGGACGCAATTAAGTGGCTCGAAGAGCAGGAAGCTGCCGCAAAGGCAGAGGCTGAGACTGTTGAAGAAACCGTTGTGGCGCCTGTAGCATCTGCGGAAGACACGGAGCGTGTGACTGCCGCAACTGAAACGGCACAGACAGAAGCAGAACCCATCCCGTTCTAATAGGAGGTACAGACAATGGCAAAGATAATCAAGATGACTTCCGAGCTCAGAGACGAATGTCGTATTGCGTTTCAGGCTGAGTTCGAAAAGGCTCTTGCCGCAACCAAGTTCGCAGATGGCAAGCTGAGCTTCACTAAGTCTTTCGGTACGGTGAACCGCAAGGCTAAGATTTACATTTCCGAAATTGCGTGGATAAAGATTACCACTTTGCTGAGAGAGTTCAGCAAGGAGGTAGCTTGGCACGCAACGGCATTCCGCATCCCCGACAGCGACGACTATTACATCAAGGATATCTTGGTGTATCCTCAGACCGTCACTGCCTCCACCGTTGATATGGACGAAGAGAAATATTCCCAGTGGCTGATGCAGGGTGTTATGGATGAGGACGAGCGGTTTGACCAAATCCGCTGCCAGATGCACTCTCATGTGAATATGGGTGTGTTTGCCTCTGGCACCGACACGCAGCACCAGGAGGAGATTCTGGAACAGCTCCGTGATAACGACTTCTACATCTTTATGATTTGGAATAAGCGTCACGAAGTGTATATGCGAATCTTTGATATGGAGAAGAATATCCTGTTCGAAACTGCAGATATCGAATGGGCTGTTCTCGATGATACCATCGGGCTGTCCAAATTCCTTGAAGAGGCTAAGAAACTCGTCAAGGAACATGTATATACTCATCAGTATGGTAACGGTTGGCAGGGTGCTGCAAACCAGGGCTATGGCAGAAGCCCAAATTACACTCCTCAGAACGGCCCTTACAACCCTGCCAGCAAGACCGGGACTGGCGGTACACAGACCGCTGGAGCTGGTGGAAACAAGGGTGATAATAAGGGCGGTAACGGCAAAGGCGGCAAAAAGGACAAAAAGA
>JAZONG010000020.1:0-8775 GCA_045654385.1 Alistipes sp. | reverse complement strand
GTGCTTCTCAATCTTGAACGCCTTGCTCTCGCCTTTGAGCATTACGCAGATATCGATATCGAGTGTGGTGTCGCTATCAGCCAACGCAGCATCGTAAGCATTCTTTACATAGCGACCTGCCCACTCCTTGTAGAGCTCAACATTCACATACTTTGCGGTAAACTCTGCATCGAGGTCCTCCAAACGGAAGAAACGACCTGAGCGATCCACCATTGGGCAGTTCTTGCCTGCTGTATCAACCTTAAAGAGCGGTGCAATACCCGCAGCGCGAGCTACGCGGTCGTCATCAGCACCGAAGGTAGGTGCGATATGAACGATACCTGTACCGTCAGAGGTTGTTACATAGTCGCCTACGATCACGCGGAACGCATCGCCCATAGGCTGTACCCAAGGGATAAGTTGCTCGTAGCGGATACCCTCCAACTCCTTACCCTTGAAGGCCTGCTCCTCAACCTCGAAAGTACCCTCCTGCTTCTTGCCGAAGTATGAGCCCACGAGCTCCTTCGCCATAATGATGGTCTGGCGAGCATCAGTGTATGGGTTCTGGCACTTTACACGCACATACTCAATCTGCGGACCAACGCAGAGAGCAGTGTTCGACGGCAAGGTCCACGGTGTAGTGGTCCAAGCAAGGAAGAACAACTCACCCTCGGCACCCTCGAAGAGGTGCTCGCTCTGCTCGTTGCGTACAACACGGAACTGTGCGGTGCAGGTTGTATCCTTAACATCACGGTAGCAACCAGGTTGATTCAACTCGTGAGTCGAAAGGCCTGTACCTGCTGCCGGCGAATATGGCTGAATAGTGTAACCCTTGTAGAGCAAACCCTTATCGTAGAGGCGCTTCAAGTGGTACCACAAAGTCTCAATATATTTGTTGTCGTATGTAATATATGGATCGTCTAGATTTACCCAGTAGCCCATCTGACGAGTGAGGTCGCTCCACACATCGGTGTACTTCATCACATCCTCACGACAGCGACGGTTGTACTCCTCGACGGTAATCTTCTTGCCAATATCCTCCTTGGTAATGCCGAGAGTCTTTTCAACACCCAACTCCACAGGCAGACCGTGAGTATCCCAACCCGCCTTGCGGTTTACACGATAGCCCTGCTGTGTCTTGTAACGGCAGAACACATCTTTGATTGTACGGGCCATAACGTGGTGAATGCCCGGCATACCGTTTGCCGAAGGAGGGCCTTCGAAGAAGATAAACGCAGGTGCTCCCTCTCGTGTTTCGATACTCTTTGCAAAAGTATCCTTCTTGTCCCACTCTGCCAAGACATCATTGGCGAGTGCCGATAAATCGAGATTTTTATACTCTTTGAATTTCATACGACAAATAAATTCAACTAATAAATCAGGTTATAATTGCGCAAAATTACAAATAAAAAGGGAAAACTAAAAGTTTTCACCCAAAACTCTGCACGATTATTGAGTTGTTTCGTCGAAAAAAGGCTTCATTATGGCAAAATTGGTGTTCAAAGTGGCTGCAATAGCGATATTGGCGACTCCATTCACGGCAATGGCGTTCGATATTCGAGGTCGGGTAATCTCGGCCACTTCGAGGCAGGGAATCCCCTACGCCTCGGTTGTTGTCGAGGGCAACTACACCAAAGGTGCGGCCACCGACTCACTCGGCTACTTCACCATCGAAAATATGCAGGGCGGAGTGGCCCGTTTCGAGGCTTCGTGCATCGGCTACACCACAGCCGTAACACCCGAATACCTTATCTCGGCCTTCACTCCACTTATTGAGATCGAGTTGGAAGAATCACTCTCTACAATCGAGGCCGTGTCGGTTGCCCCCTCGCCCTACGCCCGAGATATTGAGAGCCCCGTCAGCCTGCGAGCCATCGGCATTGGCGACTTGGAACGCTCGGCAGGTGCAAACAGGGATGTAGCACGCATTGTCCGCACTCTGCCGGGAGTGGCATTCTCGCCCATAGGCTATCGCAACGACCTTATCGTGCGAGGTGGCGGTCCTTCGGAGAACACCTTCTATATTGACGGCATCGAGATACCGAATATCAACCACTTTGCCACGCAGGGTGCATCGGGCGGCCCTGTAAGCATACTCAACGCCGACCTTATCCGCCAAGTAAAATTCTACACCGGAGCATTCCCCGTAGATAAGGGCAATGCACTCAGTTCGGTGATGGATATATCGCTCCGTGATGGCAACCCCGACAAACAACGCTTCAAGGCAACGCTCGGAGCCTCGGAGGTGGCATTCAGCGGCAGCGGCCACTTCGACTCGAAGGCAACCTATCTCTTTTCGGTGCGACAATCCTATTTGCAGTTACTTTTCAAACTGCTCGGACTGCCTTTTCTACCAAACTACATAGATGCCCAAGCCAAGGTGCGTATTCGCCCGTCAGACAACTACGAAATCACTGTTTTAGGACTTGTAGGCGTGGATAATATGCGTCTAAATCTCAACGAAAAGGGCGATGCAAACGAGTACATTTTGAGTTACATACCCAAAATCGAGCAGGAGACTTTCACCCTCGGTGCAACTCTAAAAAACTTTGGCGGAGAGCATATTCAGACCTTCTCGTTAGGATATAGTTTTCTTGCCAATCGCAACAAAAAATATATCGACAACGACGAGTCGAGCGAGGAGAATTTACGACTTCGACTCCGTTCAAGGGAGGGCAAAGCGACTGCCCGTTTCGAAAATCGCACCCTGCTCGGAAGGTGGCGATTGCGTGAGGGTGCAGAGGTGTCGTTGCGTCACTTTTTTACCTCCTCGAAGCAACTTTTACCGAGCGACGAACACACCTACTTCGACTACGATACACACCTTGCATTTGTAGGTTATGCGCTCTTCTTCTCGGCAGACTATCGCTCGATAAATGAGCGATTTACGGCTTCGCTCGGCGTGCGAATGGATGGTGCATCATACTCCTCAAAAATGGCGCAACCGTGGCGACAACTCTCGCCCCGAGCCTCCGTTTCGTACTCGCTCGGCAAGGGCTTTTATTTGAGTGGTAATACGGGGATTTTCTACGAGTTACCACCCCTCACTTCGCTCGGTTTTCGGGAAGATGATCGTCTTGTAAATCGTACATTGGATTATATGCGTGTATTCTCCTCGGCTGTGGGTGCAGAGTATCGCCTGCGTGAGAGTTTGGCTGTGTCGTTGGAGGGCTTCTATAAGTTATACTCGCAAGTCCCGCTATCGGTGGCAGACGATGTACCACTCACCTGCAAAGGTAATGACTATGGCGTAACGGGCAACGAGATGCTGATTTCGACTGCACAAGGTCGTGCCTATGGTGCAGAACTCTCGGCCCGATGGCAGATACCGAATAAAGTGAATATCGTAGGTGCTTTCACCCTCTATTGGAGCGAGTACCGAAGTTCCCGACACGCCCCGTATATTCCCTCGGCGTGGGATAATCGCTGGATAGTGAATATCAGCGGCACATACGACTTTCCGCATCGTTGGAGCATTGGCGCAAAGTTGAGTGCCATAGGCGGAGCGCCCTACACCCCTTACGACGAGGAGCAGACCTCTCTCAAAACCTATTGGGATGCTACCGGCCGTGCTGCACTCGACTACTCTCGATATAATGAGGGAAGACTAAAACCATTCGTACAACTCGACCTCCGAGTTGATAAGGTTTGGGAGTTTCGCAAGTGGAATTTGGGAGTATATATAGACCTCGAAAACATCACTTTCAGCGAGATCACCCTGCCCGACGCACTGCTTAGCACAGGCGTAATAAAAAATCCCTCTGCCCCACTTGCGGAGCAGAGGTATGAGTTGAAAAAAATTGCACAACGCAACGGAACACTTATTCCGACAATTGGTGTTACGGCCGAATTTTAGAACCTTGCCAGCACCTTACGCACCCGCTTTTCGTACCCTGCGAACCGCTTGTCGATACGGGCATTAAAGGTGCGAATATCGCTCGGCATCGCCTTTGGCATCTCCACTTTTGGCTGCTTGACTTTCAGCACTTTACGCACTAATGGTTTATTCAGTATGCTCAAATTATCAGCCACTTTGCAATAGGCTTTTTGTCGAAAATCCTCCGACAAAAATCGCATCGCATCACCTCGTACACACTTCGGAATTTGCTTCCCGGCATTCACATACACCGGCACTGCAAGGCTCGACACCGAGTGGCCGTTCATCACCAACATACGGGGATTTTTGCCGTCGCAAACCAAGACAAACGCACCCACCGTCGTAACACGAGGCACTGTATAGTTTCTGCAAACATAGAGTTCTTCCGAGTCGAGGACATTGCCGTGTTTGATACTCTTGTACGAGCGAGAATACTCTATAAAATGGCGAGGTTCGAATAGTCCGTCGTGCGAGCGCATCTCCCTCATTATAAGGTCGTAACGGCGCTCGCTTGCGCCCTTTTTATCGGGATTTCCTGCGTGCGAAAAGTTGGCTCTGACATCGAAGCCCGACTCACCCACATCGTAACGACAATATCCCAAGTCCCAAATCTCGAAGTATGCAACCGCTCCCGAAGCGTCGGCTATTCCCAAATTAGAGGTAAAACCTCGTGCTCGTTTCTCGTTTTTGAGCATCTCCTCAAACTCCTCCACCGTAGCGCAGTTACGCAGAGCCCTCCACGATAGCGACCCCTTTACTCGCTCACGACCACAAGCCTCCCACTCCTCGGGCGTAGCCTTCGGAAGATATTTTGTAGAGGTGGTTATAACACCCAAACCTACCTCATTTATACCCGCATACACGCCCGTGCGATAGCGCTTGGTATTGGGCACAATGGCTGTATAGGCGTATCTGCCGCCCGTAATATACTCCACTCGTGTATTGCTGAATGAGGAGTCTCGATGCTTCCACAAAAGCGGAACACCCTCGCTTGAACAACTTGGCGCAACAATAGCCGAAGTGCAAGCCAACAACTCGAATACTCCCATCAGTAACATCGCCAAGAGTATCACAAAAAACCTTCTCATAGAGTCTGTTTGTAAAATTACCTATGCGAAGTTAATAAAATATCGCTTAAAACGCAATGTTTTTGCAGCAATAGAATTGGACTTATTTATAAAATAAGTATATTTGTAATCGTTATAAATAGTTATGTAATTATGAGAAAAATTCAAATATCACTTATCTGCTCGTTACTACTCTTAACGGCAGTATCGTGCAACAACACCAAGAGCGATTCGGATGCAGCCAAGCATATCGAACTCTTGTGTCAGACAAACGGCTTTACCGATGGCGAGAGCCAGACCTTTGCCGCTTGGGAGGAGGGCGATAGTTTCTACCTCTATCGCAGCGAAGATTGGCACGCCGCCCTCCTTAGAATTGTATCGGTTGCAGGTAGCAATTCGGCAACATTCAGCGGCAAAGCCAAGAGTACCAAAAACGGATACTACGCCGTAAGCCCCGCTTTGGCAGCAGGTGCAGTTCGCTCAAATGGCGAAATTTCGATTACCGTAGCACCTAATAACATCCTCTTTACAGGCGAGAATACAGCCGCTGCAATACCTCAAGTCGGTGTAGAGAGTGGCGCAAATCAACTCACCTTCACAAGCATTTTCGGAGCATTGCAGGTGGAGCTAAGCGATTTCGATGCCTTAACCTATGTAAAGGTTACCGTTCCGAGCGAGGGATATGGCCTGCACGGTACTTTCACCTACAACTTACAGCAAGGCAACATTTGCGGTAAGGAGGATACCTCATACTCACTCACTCGCACATCTGCAACCCCTATCGACATTTCGAGTAACCGCAATATCTGCGTAGCGATGCCTGAGGGTGAGTATAGCCGTGTCGAGTTGTTTGTGCGCAACAGCCACACCTTCGAGAAGGTGCTCTATACGGTCGAGAATTGCGAGGTTAAGTGTGGAGAAATTACCACCGCAACCGCAACAAGCACCATTCTTCCGGATATTGTGGATTGTTGGCACATCACAAGCTTCGAGGAGTCGGATGCGAATGTAGACATCTACATCCAGTTCAACACCGACAACACCTTTGTAATCTATCAGCGCAACAACTCGCTCGAATACATCCGCTTCGACGGCACATACACCATCGACTATACCACATCAACCATTTCTGGTGTATATAGCGATGGGGTTGCCTGGTCTGAGAGTTACACCTTCCAGATTGAGAATGGCGTTCTCACTATGGTAGGCACAACAAGCAACGAGAAGAGTAGCTACGAGGTGGCAGAAATGCCTGCAACAGCGACACAGAAGGGTGCAAAGAGCCTTGCATCACGAGGAGTAAAGAGAGCTTTATAATAAATAGGTAAGAGAGATGAAACACATACTATATACCATTTTGGCTGCGGCTTTAACCATTAGTTGCACCGCAGATTTAGAGGATCAAAACAGCGTAACTACCAATAGTGGCGACTACGCCGATAAAATCATAAACTCCTCGCAAGGGGCAGTAAAGGGTTCTATCTTAGTTCGCTTCGACGCCACAGCGGAGAGCCGCTTGGCCGAGGCTGTAACTCGCTCAGGCGCTACCCGTACAGGCATCTGTGGCGTAGATGCAGTGCTCGATGAGGTCAACGCCTCGGAGGTTAGACCCGTCTTTACCATCACCTCAAAAAACCGTGAGAAGATTCACGCCAGAGGCTTGCACTTATGGTACACCCTCACTTTTGATAGTTCGTGCGATATCGATGTCGTAGCCACCAAACTCGCAAAGGTTGGCGAGGTAAGCCGTGTGGAGTTTGAGCACGAAATTCAGCGCATCAGCAATCCGCAAAGCACCCAACTTACCACCTCGGTAAGTAACGCCACACGCACACGATTAAATGGAGAAATTCCGTTCAACGATATCTATGCCAAGTATCAGTGGGGATTGTGCAATAGCGACAACAACCCTTACATCGATTGGCAAGGCAGCAATTGGGAGGTATTTGCCCCTATCGCCGAGGCCGATATAAATGTTGTTCCTGCGTGGAAACTCTGCAAGGGCGATCCTTCGATTATCGTAGCAGTAGTCGATGAGGGCGTTATGCATTCGCACGAGGATTTGGTGGATAATATGTGGGTAAACCTCGCAGAACAAAATGGAGTTGCCGGCGTTGATGATGACGAGAACGGATATGTGGATGATATCCACGGCTTCAACTTCGTATCTGCCGTACGCAACAAAAATACAGGTAAGTGGGAGAAGGGCGCAATCAGCTGGGAAAAGAGTGGCGATAGTGGGCACGGCACCCATGTCGCAGGTATCATCTCGGCAATGAACAACAACGGCAAGGGCATTTGCGGTATTGCCGGCGGTAGCGGAAAGAACGACGGCGTAAAAATTATGTCGGTGCAGACTTACAGCGCCAACAGCGTTACAAAATCTGCCGAAAAAGCTGATGCTATCAGATATGCAGCCGATTGTGGCGCTCACATCTTGCAGTGTAGTTGGGGTTTCGGCTCGGCAAATTCGGTAGGGGATAGCGCCCCAAGCAACGACAAGGCCTTCCGCAACAACGAGTCAGCATTGGCAGAGGCTATCGACTACTTCATCGCAAATGGAGGTAGCGAAGATGGCCCTCTCGCCGGTGGTCTTGCCATATTTGCAACTTGCAACGACGGCGAAAACCTGATTGGCTACCCTGCGGGCTATGAACCTTGCGTAGCGGTTGCCGCATTCAATCCGGCATTGCGACCTGCCTACTACTCGAACTATGGCGCAGGTACCGACATCATTGCTCCGGGTGGCGAGGCACTCTACCCTAACGGCTCGATACTCTCTACTATGCCGACTGTATTGAGCGACGCAGCGTGCCCTAACTACGGAATGATGCAGGGTACATCGCAGGCGTGTCCACATGTGTCAGGTGTCGCAGCACTCGGCCTCTCATACGCCAAACAACTCGGCAAACGATACACCGCCGATGAGTTCCGTACAATGTTAATCTCTGCTACAAACGATATCGAGCCATACTTGGAGGGCACTGTTGCCAATATCCCGTGGTACAATAACACCACTAAGACTATGAACTATGCGAACTTTAAGGGCAAACGATTGTTGGGCGCAGGATATATCGACGCATATAAATTGCTGTTGCAGATCGACGGAACACCATATATCGTAATCAAGAGTGGCGAGGAGCAGACCATTAACCTTGCAACACACTTCGGCGATGGCATCAAGTCGGCATACTTCTCTAAGGCCGAAGAGGTTTTGGACGAGGGTATCGAGAGCCCTATCGGACTCGAAATTGGCGGCTACACCAAGGGAGAACTCACCCTCAAATCGACAAAGAGCGGCGTAACGACTATTTCGGTAACTCTGCTTGTAGGCGGAGGCTCGCTCAGTATGCCAAGCCAACCATTCCCAACCGAAGTAACAAAACGCATTGTTATAATCTCCCGCTCTAACCCATCGAGCAACAACGGCTGGTTGTAGAGATCTCCGTCGTCGATTTTGGAGTGATAAAGAGAAATTAAACACAGCACGAGGTTTTACTTCGTGCTGTGTTTTTCATACCAAACAATGCTAACGCCCCTAACAAAAATGAGTTTAAGGAAACAATCACTAAACTCCCTATATTCCTTATATTCCTTATATTCCCTATAAAGGAACCACAGATTTGCTCCATCGTGTAATCCGTTCACCGGTACCGACAAAAAGATATTGGAGTTAGTGAGCTTAACTTACGGCACGAGCCTACGGCTCTGTTGTGCCGTTTCGATTGGCTGCACCTCGGCAGAGTACATACCAGATATGCACTCTGCGCTCGGCTTGCACAATCGTTCTCTGTTCCAGAGTGTTAAGCCTACTTGCCACCGATAATACTTCGTTCTTCGAAGAAGAACAAG
>JAZONG010000019.1:0-23713 GCA_045654385.1 Alistipes sp. | reverse complement strand
ATCATCTCGACATTCTCGCGACAACCCGACGAACCAAGAGCGCACTTTACACCGGCAGCCTTTGCAGCCTGCAAGAACTCAATAAGTCCGGCAATTGGCTCCACTTTATCGTGATACATCTCGCGATAAACCTCCTCCTTCTCGCGGTTCAATCTATCGATTCCGTACTGTGCAACCACCTCATCGCCCAACATCATAGGGAAGATTTGGTTACTATGCATGCCATTCATCTTCAACGACATAGGTTCGAGCAAGGTAAAGCCCTCACGCTTAGCATACTCGTCGAAGGCTGCGAAATGGTACGCCAGATTATCCACCAGCGTACCATCTACATCGAAAAGCAGGCCTTTTAACTCTGCCATATTTCTCTTACTTTGTGTGGTCATAAGTGAACGACTCCCAAGGCAACTCAGCATCCTTGCCATTCTCGAGAACATCGTACGAGTGGCACATCATTGGGAAGTCTGCCAACGACACCTGGCCGAGCTCAGCCTTGCGGTATACCGCCTTAGCAACACGACGAGCCACAACCAACGACTCGAGGGTTACACCAGCCAGGATATCCATTGCCTCCTCGTAAGTCTTACCCTCGCCGAGCAAAATACCAATCTTACGGGTACGACCACCGTAAACAGTTACATAGAGGTCGCCGATACCGATGTTGAGCGAATCCTGATCGCCATTCTGCATAGCCATCAAGCGAGTCATCTCTCGTACAGCCTGGAAGAATGCACCTGCCTGCGAGTTGTAGTGCAAACCTGCATCCTCACCGTGGTGGCGATTAACCAAACCGATAGTCATAGCAACAGCCAAAGCGTAAGCGTTCTTCAATGCTACTGCGCTCTCCAAGCCGATAACATCGTTAGTGAGTGAGATGTGGTAGTACGAAGTAGTCATCGCCTCCTTCATCATCTTCAACTCAGCAGTATTCACACCGCAGAAAGCAACCTCAGTCTGATCGTGGAATACCAACTCGTACGAAGTACAAGGGCCACCCACAGCACATACATGACGGTCAATGCCCTTTGCGAGCAAGTTCTTGCGCCAGTAGTCAGGGTAAGAGATAAGAGTACCATCTTCGAGGTTAATCAGACCCTTGGTAACCGAGAGAACAGGCATTGCAGGATCCAAGTTTGCCAAGATTTCCTCGCCAAACCAATCCACACCGAACGACGATACGCCACCAATTACGAAGTCTGCACCCTTAACAGCCTCTTTCCACTCTGTAACCTTGTAATACTTTACACCAGCAGGAAAATCACGATCGAACTTAGGATGACGATTTGTAGCGATGCAAGCGTCAATAATCTCGTTGTCGAGTGGAGAACCCACCAAACGAACCTCGTGACCATTCTCAGCAGCAGGGAATGCCAAAGCAGAACCCATCATACCCGAACCAATGATAGTAATAACTTTTGCCATAATTTTGTTTGTTTTTAATGTTAAATTGTTTATATGTGTAAAAATATGCGTATATCCTTAAAATAATTCACCCTCCTTTTCAGGCTGTGTCAAGCCCAAGTGCTTGTATGCCAACTCGGTAACCTCACGGCCTCGTGGAGTGCGCTTCAAGAAGCCCTCCTTGATGAGGAATGGCTCGTAAACCTCCTCGATAGTGCCGGCATCCTCGCTCACGGCAGTAGCGATGGTATTCAAACCCACAGGGCCACCGTTGAACTTTGCAATGATGGTCGAGAGAATCTTGTTGTCCATCATATCCAAACCTCGTGAGTCGATATTGAGAGCCTCCAAAGCCATCCGTGTAATCGCCAAGTCGATGCAACCCTCGCCCTTAACCATCGCAAAATCACGCACACGACGCAACAGAGCATTTACGATACGGGGAGTACCTCGTGAGCGCAAAGCAATTTCGAGTGCGGCATCATCGTCAATCGACACGCCAAGTATCGAGGCTGAACGCTTTACAATCTGACTCAACACCTTCGAATCGTAGTACTCCAAGTGGCACTGAATACCAAATCGGGCACGCAAAGGCGAAGTCAAAAGACCGCTGCGTGTAGTTGCTCCTACGAGGGTAAACGGAGCGAGTTCAATCTGAATAGAACGAGCCGAAGGACCCTTATCGAGCATTATATCAATCTTGAAATCCTCCATTGCCGAGTAGAGATACTCCTCGACAATAGGTGAGAGGCGATGAATCTCATCAATAAAGAGCACATCACCGGCAGAGAGGTTTGTCAAAAGTCCTGCCAAATCGCCCGGTTTGTCGAGCACAGGGCCCGAAGTAACCTTCAACTGCGCACCCATCTCGTTGGCGATAATGTTCGCCAATGTAGTCTTACCGAGTCCCGGAGGGCCGTGCAGGAGTGTGTGGTCGAGCGAGTCGCCACGCATCAACGCCGCCTTGATAAAGATACGCAGGTTCTCGACAATCTTCTCCTGACCGGCAAAGTTGTCAAGTTCTTGCGGGCGTATTCTGCCCTCAAACTCGCTGTCGCTCTCTACAATTCGTCTATTTTCTGCCATATCTCTTTTGCCATTAGCCGTTGGCTAATCTCTTAATTTTGCATTTAACCTTTGGCTCTTGTGACTCCGAGCGGATTCGAACCGCTATCGTAAGAACCGGAATCTCAAATTCTATCCATTGAACTACGGAGCCAATATAACTTCGCAAAATTAGTAAAAATAAATTAAAAGTCAGCAATAAAATACCAAAAAGCACAACTAACAAGCCATAATAGTTACAAACACACCAAAATATCACCCGGCAACCCTCTGCAAACTATTTTTTTCGCATAACTTTTAGCCCTTTGCTTTGCACTTTTAACTTTTTTTCTTATATTTGCATAAATATAAACGAGTATAAACCTTAAACAAACACTAAATATGTTGAGAATCAAAACAAAAGAGGCCGGTTCGTGGCTCATTGGCGCCGTGGCAGGCGTGTGCGCAATGGTCGTTACACTGACAACTCTCGATTTGAAATCGTTGTGGTGGGTAGTTTTAGTTGCCACAATCGGAACATTCGTAGGCGTATCGTTATTTGCACTCTGGGTAATCACCAAATATGTCGCATACAAACTCAAACCGGTATATTCGATGGTATTCTCTCGTGAGGTTCACACCGCCGAGATGCTCGACGAGTTGAAGGACAAACATGTGGAGAACATCTCGCAGGAGCTCTCATCGTGGGCGGAGGATAATGACAAGGAGATTGCTCGCCTGAAAGATGTGGAGAAGTTCCGCAAGCAGTACCTCGGCAATGTTGCACACGAGTTAAAAACCCCTATCTTCAACATTCAGGGCTACATTTCAACCCTTCTCGATGGTGGCATTGATGACGAAATCATCAACCGCAAGTACTTGCAGCGTGCCGAGAAGAGCGTAAACCGTATGCTCAATATCATTCGTGATCTCGACACTATCTCATCGCTCGAAAACGATATGGAGATGATGAAACCTGAGACTTTCGACATCGTAGCCCTCGCCAAGGATATTGCCGATCAGTGCGAAATGGAGGCGGCAAAGAAGAATATCTCAATCGTAGTGAAGTTCTCACAGAATTTACCATCACGCTTCTGGGTATCGGCCGACAAGTTCTACATCGGTCAGGTGCTCGAAAACCTCATTATCAACGCCATCCGCTACGGCAAAGATGGTGGTCAGGTGAAGCTCGACTTCCGTGATATGTTGGATAAAATTCTCATCGAGGTGGAGGACAACGGTATCGGTATCGCCAAAGGCGATGCGCCACGAGTATTCGAGCGCTTCTACCGCACCGACACAGGTCGTTCTCGTGAGCAGGGTGGTACAGGCCTCGGCTTGGCTATCGTTAAGCACATCGTAGAGGGACACGGCGAGCGTGTATCTGTTCGCAGCGAGTTGGGCGTAGGCTCGACATTCACCTTCACCCTCAAAAAGGTTGAGTTGTAAGATATGAACTTATTGGCTATCGTTTGGGACTGGAATCCCACGCTCATAGAGATTTTCGGCTTCGAAATCCGCTGGTACTCACTCACTTGGGTTGCTGCACTCCTCTTCGGAGGTTGGCTATTCTCGTACTTCTGCAAGCACGAGGGTAAGCCCGAAAGCGTATCGGATACGGCATTTATGTATATAGCCCTCGGCACCATCATAGGCGCACGAGTCGGCCACTGCCTATTTTACGAGCCGATGGAGTATCTGCGTGAGCCGTGGAAAATTATCACAGGTATTCGTGATGGAGGATTAGCCAGCCACGGCGCAGCCATAGGTATCATTCTCGGCATTTGGCTCTCATCACGCAAGAGCAAGGTTTCGGTTTGGTGGACAGCCGACCGCTTGGGCATTATCGCTCCGTTGAGTGGTGCAATGATTAGATTTGGCAACCTCTTCAACTCGGAGATTATAGGTAACGAAACAACCGTGCCATGGGGCTTCAAGTTTATGCGCCTATACAAGAATTGGCCCGAGGAGCTTGTGCCTGTTCGCCACGCTACCCAACTCTACGAGGCGTTGTGCTACATCGCAGTGTTCACTACCTTATTCCTTCTATATCGCTACACCAAAGTGGCTAAGCGTGAGGGATTTATCTTCGGTGCGGCGATGGTCGGCATCTTCACCCCTCGTTTCCTTATCGAGTTTATAAAAATCGACCAAGTGGCATTCGAGCAGGGTATGACATTCAATATGGGACAGTGGCTTTCGGTGCCGTTCATATTGACGGGCGTAGCAATTATGCTTTGGGCATGGTATCGTTATAAGAGTGAACCTGAGATTACTCCCTCACCATCAGCACCAAAGGAGAAGCAGCCAAAGAATAAAAGACACTACAAGAAGTAATGAAACAGCAAGTAGATAGAGTTTTAGCCAACGCACTCCTCGACGAAGGGGAGGTATATTTGCCGAATGTAGGTACGCTTATTTTGCGTCGCCACGCAGCGAAGTTACTCTCTAAAAAGCAGTTGCAGTCGCCTTATCGTGAATTGCGACTCACCAAAGAGCAGCGAGGTGAGAGCCTTGCCACCTACATTGCGCAGGTCGCAAATGTATCGGCAGAGCGAGCATCCGACATATACACCGAGTGGTTAGAACAGTCGCTACGCAACGATATTTTGACAATCGATGGGGTATGTTGCATCGAAAAGGGCACTATCACAACCCACCAAACATTTGAAGATATGGCAAATCCTAATGGTCGTGGTACGGTAAAGGTAAATCCACGCACAAACTACCTTATATATATAGTAGCAGGCCTATGTATGGGTTTTGCGCTTGGTATTGCGGGATATGTTCTCTACACTAACGGAACACTCGACAAACTCCTCGCAAAGCAGCGTATCGCACCGGCATCGGAGGCATTCGAGGCTTCACAGAGCGCAGTTACGGAGGTTATACAGCCTGACGAGCCCGCTGTTGCAGTAGTAGAGGAGCCTGTTGTTGCAGAGGTTACAGAGGTTGCAGAGGTTGTAGCACCTTCCAAGCCGACAATCCTGCCTATGCAGAAGGGTAAGAGTTATGCTGTCTGGGGAGTGTATAACGAGTTGCGGAATGCTGAGAAGGCGGTAAAGTGGCTCTCGACACGCATTCCTGAGATTGTAGGCGTAAATATCTACGACTACAATGGTCGCTATATGGTTGCTTTGTGCGAAGTTGCATCACGCTCGGAGTGTGGTCGCAAGGTTTCGGCTTGGAAGGCAGAGCATGTTAGTTGCAAGAGCGTGTGGGTTTATACCAGATAGTATAATAAATTTCTAATGTCGGTAGCATCAGTCATAACCAATGCAATAGACCTCGTCTATATAAAACCTCTGCGAGCCTTTGTGCCGCAGCAGGTTTTTCGCTATTTGGCGTGTGGCGCTATCACGGCGCTACTCGATGCAGTATGGTACTACATAACCTACCATTACATTGTAGCTGAGAAGTTTATCGAGATTGGCTCATTGGTGGTATCACCCCATATTGCAGCCCTGTGCGTGGTATTTCCAATAACCTTCCTTACAGGATTTTGGCTCAACCGCAATGTCGCATTCAGGGTTACAAACCTATCCTCTTTGCCACAACTCGCCAAGTATGCACTGACCGTTACAGGCTCAATTCTACTCAACTATGCCTGTATGAAACTATTTGTCGAAGTGTGTGGTATCTGGGCTACGCCATCGAAGATTTTGACCACCGCAGTATGTGCAGTATATAGTTTTTTGGTCGGAAGATATTTCACATTCAAAGGGTAATTTTCAAGTAAAAGAGAAATTTTATCGAATTATTTTTGCATTATTAGGAAAAAGAGTTACCTTTGCACACCTTTTTATGGGGACAGCACTACGGAGAGTTGGGTGAGTGGCTGAAACCAGCAGTTTGCTAAACTGCCGATATCGTAAGGTATCCACTGGTTCGAATCCAGTACTCTCCGCAAAATTCAGACGACAGTTTTCTGTCGTCTTTTTTTTGCCCCGATTACTTGCTTCGTTCAGTCGGCTAGGACCGTTAGGGAATTTCCCTAGACTCCCTAATCTCTCGACTCTCTAACAAAAAACTTTTCCGTTTTCCGTTTTATTTTATATCTTTGTAGAGGTATATTTCGTTATTAGAGCAAAAGCAAACAACAAAAACAGTATATATTATGGAAATTTGGCACATTTGGGTGATTGTAGCCCTCGTATTTTTCGTAATCGAAATGTTCACATCCGACTTCTCGATTATCTGCCTTTCGTTTGGTTGTTTCGGTGCGGCTATTGGTGCTGCGTGCGATGTAGAGTTCAAGATTCAACTTCTCATCTTCGCCGTCGTAACACTCTTGGCATTTGCACTTATCCGCCCGGCACTCAAAAAGTTAGTAACTCGCCACAGCAAAGAGGTAGCAACGAATGCCGACGCACTAATCGGTCGCCACGCAATTGTTTCGGAGGCCATAGACCCTGCAACGCAGCAAGGTAGGGTAGCCATTGACGGCGACGATTGGAAGGCCGTATCGGAGGATAATACCCCTATCGAAAAGGGTGCGCAGGTCGAGGTTTTATCTCGTAACAGCATTGTATTAACCGTTAAAAAATTATAAATTATGGGAACACTTATTATCTTCGGAATTATTGCGGCAATCGCAATAATCTATGTACTTATGGGCATACAGATTGTTCAGCAGTCCGAAACTCGTGTCATCGAGCGACTCGGTAAGTACGACCGCACACTCCCTTCGGGCATCAACCTTATTTTGCCGATTATTGACCGTCCTCGTGAGATTTACACCCGCATCGAGCGCAGCACTATCGACGGTGAGAAGATTGCCATATCTCGCACTACCGGCAAGATTGACCTTCGTGAGCAGGTTTACGACTTCCCAAAGCAGAGCGTTATTACGAAGGATAATGTAACAACCACTATCAACGCCTTGCTCTACTTCCAGATTGTAGATCCTATGAAGGCGGTTTACGAGATTGACAACCTTCCAAACGCCATCGAGAAACTTACGCAGACAACTCTTCGTAATGTGATTGGCGAGCTGGAACTCGATGAGACTCTCACCTCTCGTGATACCATCAACTCTAAGTTGCGTGCCGTACTCGACGACGCTACAAACAAGTGGGGCGTAAAGGTCAATCGTGTTGAGTTGCAGGATATTACACCCCCTGAATCGGTACGCCGAGCAATGGAGCAGCAGATGCAGGCCGAGCGTGAGCGCCGTGCCAAGGTTTTGGAGGCTCGTGGACACAAGGAGGCTATGATTCTCCAATCCGAGGGAGAGAAGGAGTCGCAAATCAATCAGGCAGAGGCCGAGAAGCAGACTCAAATTCTCAAAGCACAAGGTGAGGCCGATGCAAAGATATTGCAGGCTTCAGCCGAGGCTGCCGCAATCGAGAAGGTTGCTGCCGCAATCGAGAAGTCGAAGACCGATCCTGCAACCTATATGCTTTTGACAAAGTATATCGAGTCGTTGAAAGAGATTGCAGCAGGCGACAAGACCAAGACCGTATTCCTCCCATTCGAGGCAAGCAACCTGATGGGCGCACTTGGCTCACTGACCTCGCTTATCGAGAAGAACAAGTAGGCCGTCAAGTCCACATATACAAAAGCAGAGAGTTGCAAATTACACATTTGCAACTCTCTCTATTTTAGCCATATAACCTGCATCACTAAAAGCTATACTTCGCCAAGAGATTGATACGGTTGGCGTGGGCCTTCAAGCCATCCATATTCTTGCGGTGAGCGTAGAGATACTCTGCTCCAAGCACAAATCGAGGTGTCAAGTTCCAGAACACATTACCAAAGATATATTGTCCCTGCTTATACATATCCTCGGCATATACACCATTCTTCTTGCGCACATTCACAGCCGAGTAACCACCAGAAACGAAGAGGTTTGGCATAATGTTCACCTGTGCTGCTACCTGCCAACCAAACATCGGAGTAGCCTGAACACGGGTTGCATCATCAGGGCGTGGTGTAAAGTCGAGCCCCGAGCCCATCAAGTCGTTGATATAGCGAGTGATACCCTCACCATATATACCATTCATAAACAACTCCAAATACTTGGTTATATGAATGTTACCGCTAAATTGTACACCCCAGCCGAATAGGTCATCCTCGGTATTTCGAGCCTTATTGTAGAGATACATATCACGGAATACGGCCGATGCACGGATGTGGCTATCACGATTTTCGCCCCAAGCATACTGCAAGTAGATTGGGAAATCGGGTACTCGCTGCGGAATTGCCGACAAAGTTTCGCCGTATGTGCCCGATACGCCCGGCATCTCGGCTGCAACACCCGCTTTGAGGTGATTATCGAGGAATGAGCGCTCGTATCTGATCATCGTAGCAAATCGGAAGTTATAGGCATTAGGACCCTGAAAATCGATCGTTGTAGGTGAAGCTGTCAAGTCGCAGAAGGTTGTAACATCACGACCAATAGTCAAGCCGAGCATCTGCACATAACCCGAACGGATTCGAGGAGTATAACTGCCTGTCAAGCCGCCACGGAAGTCAAAATCCATATAAACATGCACCTGACCAAGTTTTTGAGTATTTGCGATACCTCGAATAAAGAGGCGTGAAGTGGTAGCATCGAGTCGCAACTCCTGCTTATCGGCAGGGGTAAGAGTCATAGGCACATCGTAAGGCACCATATCGATATTATTTACGATACGATCGAACGAGTAGGCTGCTCGCAAGGCGACATCGCCACCGATAGCAAACGAAAAGGTGTTGCGCTTATCGGCAAAAATAGCCGAAGGAGTTGATGCTTGCTGGAAGCCATCACGAGTAGCCTTTTTGTGGTCTTCGATAGCCGATTTTACGGCAGCATTTTTCATAATAATATCCTGCTGCTGGCAGTTCTGCGGTGGGCAGGAGAGCGTCTCTTTTTCGCTTACCGAGATGATATAGACGGTAGGCTCTGCGCCACCGTGATCATATCGCTCCAAGCGATGTTGTTGTGCCGAGGCAGATACTGTAACTGCTGTGGCAGCAAAAAATAGAAAAACTTTTTTCATAGCATTTTTGGTTTTAAGTTACACCCTCCTCGGGTGCAAACCTTGTGCCACCTCGCTATTTCGCCCTATTTTTTTGAATGAATGGTAATAATTGCCCGAAAGTAGGCGTTATAGGCTTGTAATTGATAACTTTTTTGTATATTTGCCGATTATAAAGATACTCATAAGGTATGAACAAAGTGAAATTCCTTTTTGTAGCATTGATTACGACTGTGCTACTCTCTTGCAATAAAGACGACAGCGCTTCGCTCACATTGAATCGAACATCGCTTTACTTCTCTTCGTGGGAGAGTGGCAGCGCACAGACAATCTCCTATGTAGCCTCTAATGCCAAGTCGGTGAGCATCGGCTCTATCAGCGAGGGTTGGACAGCCGTAGTAGATGAATCTTCTCGCACCATAACTGTATGGCCCGTTGTCGTAACAAACAAGGACGGAGTAATCAACGAAGATTTGTATAAGGAGGGCTCGATGGTTGTAAATGCACTCAACAAAGAGGGCAGCACAAAGAGTTATTATGTAAATCTATACATTGCCGATAGCGAGGAGATAGACACAGCAGGCAAGGCAAACTGCTATGTTGTCTGCAAGCCATCCGTAAACTATATGTTCGACGCCTCGGTACGCCCCGACGGTGAACCGTTGGCAACAGCCGATGTAGAACTTTTGTGGCAGAGCAACCCCGACATCGTAAAGCACGTGGAGTTCGTAAACGGCAACGCAATGTTCTATGTTGCCGCTTCGGAGGAGGATGCCGAGCGAGTAGAGAATACCAACGCTGTAATTGCTGCCTACAACAATTCAGGCGAGGTTATTTGGAGTTGGCACTTGTGGATTACAAACGAGAACCCACTCACAGCCACCGACCGATACTCCAACGGCAAGACATTTATGCGTAATAACCTTGGAGCGTTTACGAATAGTAATGGGGATAGTGATGAGCAGAAGATTCTCGACTCTCACGGTATGTACTATCAGTGGGGACGCAAAGACCCATTCTCACGCCCATACTTCCATGATGCAGCGGGAGCCGAGATTGAGGATAAATTTGATGCATCAGGTATCTATATTGCGGAGGAGTTGATCGAGATATACTCAAATGTCGGAACTCTCAACTATGTTACACAATACCCGATGCAGTTTATCACTAATGCATCTTGCATCGAGGAGGGTGGCGACCGCATTGGCGATTGGCTCGTAACAGCTGACCCTACATTGTGGAGCAACAACGGCGCAAAGAGCCTCTATGACCCTTGCCCACACGGCTGGCGAGTACCTACGGCAGAGGAGTTCGCAGTATTGACTCTATCCGACAGCGAGGACAGTATGGACCACTCGGTAGCCCGCAAGCGTTTTGGCTGGCACCTCTCCGATGGTAATGACGAGTACTTCTATCCGGCTTGTGGTCGTCGTCGTTATACCGATGGCAAGGTGGAGAATATGAGTTACAAAGAGGGTGTATATCCTGCCCAGCCGGAGCCTTGGGAGGGTTACTATTGGACCTCTACAACAACTGCTGACGGCAAAGCCGTATGTCTATACTTCGACCTTACAACACCAACCCGTGCCGTAAACAACAAGTTCGACATCGCTCACTCGGCGTGCAAGGCAAACGGCTTGCAGGTGCGCTGCGTGAAGGAATAGCAGGCAAAAAGTGTGATTTTTGTAAAAAATCATTACCTTTGTAAAATATAGTGTAAAATCGTAAATTAAAGATAAACGAATGAGAAAGATTTTTATCGCAGCATTGGCATTTTTGGCATTTGCAGGCTGCAAGGAGAGCAAGAAGAACACTGAGGCAACAGAGCAGAACGCAACAGAGGTTGTCGCCGAGGGAGATTTGGCATTTGTGAATGTAGACTATGTATTGGCCGAGAGCAACATCTTCAAGACTGAGGGTGTAGCTCTTCGAGACAAGACCGAGAAGACACAGCAGAAGTGGGCAAAGAAGGAGCAGAATCTCCAAAACGAGATGCAGCAACTCGCCGAGAAGTATCAGAAGGGTTTGATTACCACTCGTAACGCCCAGGAGCAGGAGCAGGAGTTGCAGAAGCGTGCCGCTTCGTACCAGACTGCCGCACAGAAGGAGGGCCGTGAGTTGGAGGAGGAAGCAGCAGTATTCCAGAACCGTATGAACGACCTTTTGATGCGTGCCGTTCAGGAGGTTAATGCCAATAAGCAGTACAAGATGATTGTGGCAGCTTCATCGCTTCTCGACGCTGACGAGTCGCTCGACCTCACCGAGAAAATCCTCGCAAAGGTGAACGAGCTGTATGCAGCAGAGAAGGCTGATAGCAAGAAGAAATAAGAGTAAGAAAAGAGGGTAGGCGGCTATGGGTTTCATACCTTTTACATTCATAGATTTTCTCGACATTCTGCTCGTTGCAGGATTACTCTTTATCGTCTATAAGGCGATGAAGGGCACAAACGCACCATATATTCTGGTGGGTATCGTGATGGTCTATCTCGCTTGGGTTGTGGTCAAAGCGCTCAACATGGAGTTGCTTTCGACCATTCTAGGACAGATTATCAGCGTTGGAGTCATCGCCCTGCTGGTGATTTTCCAACCCGAGTTGCGCCGTTTTCTCTTCACACTCGGTATGCGACAGAAGGAGTTAGACTTTCTGACTCGTTTCTTCTCGCCTAACCGCAAGCAGAACAGCACCAATACCTCGCCTATCGTATCGGCTTGCCTTGATATGAGCGAGAGCAAGGTGGGTGCACTCATTGTATTTCGTCGCAAAGACGACTTGCAATTTGTGATTGAGGGCGGTATTGCACTCGATGCAAACATCACAATGTCGCTCATCAAAAACATCTTCTTCAAGAATGCCCCTCTTCACGATGGCGCAGTCGTTATTGACAACAACCGCATCGTGGCAGCCAAGTGCATATTGCCTGTTACACAGAGCAATGTGCCAAAGAGTTACGGCACTCGTCATCGTGCAGCCATTGGTTTGAGCGAAATGACCGACGCCGTAGTTTTGGTGATATCGGAGGAGACCGGAGCGATTTCGATTGTCAAGGGTGGCAAGGTAAAGTCGAAGGTTGATCCTCAAAAGTTAAACACACTTCTCAAACAGGCTCTCGAAGAGCAGGAAGAGAAGAGTCAAACCGAAAAATAGAGTATTATGAGAATAGGATTTGACAACGAGAAGTATCTAAAAATACAGTCGGAGCACATCAAGAAGCGCATCGAGCAGTTCGGCGATAAACTCTACTTGGAGTTTGGAGGCAAGTTATTCGACGACCACCACGCAAGTCGAGTTCTGCCGGGCTTTCAGCCCGACAGCAAGTTGCAGATGCTCTTGCAGTTGAAGGATGAGGCCGAGATGATTCTCGTAATCAGCGCTTTGGACATCGAGAAGAATAAGATGCGCAGCGATCTGGGTATCACCTACAACGAGGATGTGTTGCGTCTGCGTGGCATATTCGAGAGTTTGGGACTCTGCGTGAGTGGAGTAGTCATCACCCACTACAATGGTCAATCGAGCGCCGATGCCTATCGCAAGCGCCTTGAACGACAGGGCATTAAGGTCTACTACCACTATACCATTGAGGGTTACCCTCACAATGTGGCACTCATCGACTCGGAGGAGGGATTTGGAAAGAACGACTATGTAGAGACCTCTCGCCCACTTGTCTTTGTTACCGCACCCGGACCTGGTAGTGGCAAGATGGCGGTATGTCTGAGCCAGCTATACCACGAGAACAAGCGCAATATCAAGGCAGGATACGCCAAGTTCGAGACCTTCCCTGTATGGAACTTGCCACTCAAACACCCCGTAAATGTAGCATACGAGGCGGCTACGGCCGATTTGAACGATGTCAATATGATTGACCCGTTCCACCTCGAAGCCTACGGAATAGTTGCTTCGAACTACAATCGTGACATCGAGATTTTCCCAGTCCTGAACACCATCTTTGAGAGTATCTATGGCGAGAGCCCTTACAAATCACCTACCGATATGGGTGTAAATATGTTAGGCTTCTGCATTAGCGATGAGGAGGTATGCGCAAATGCGGCGATGAACGAGGTTATCCGTCGTTACTACTACGCACTTTGCAACCTTGCACAGAAGGGCGATAACGAGCAGGAGGTGAACAAACTCTCGCTCATTATGAAGCAGGCGAAACTTACCACCGACTACCGCAGGACTACGGTTGCAGCTAATGAGCGAAAAGATAGAGAGGGTGTACCTTGCTCGGCAATCGAGTTGCAGGACGGCACTATCATCACGGCTCGCACAAGCGCACTCTTAGGTCCAAGTGCAGCGCTTTTACTCAATGCAGCAAAGTATTTGGCTGATATTCCGCACGATGTAAAGTTGATACCGGAAAATATGATTGAGCCTATCCAAAAGACCAAGGTAGGACTTTTGCACGGCAATAACCCTCGCCTTCACACAGACGAAGTTTTGGTAGCACTCTCTATGTTGAGCATCACCGATGATAACTGCCGCAAGGCTCTCGACGAACTCCCTAAACTCAACGGTTGTCAGGTACACAGCACCGTAATGTTGAGTGAGGTGGACCGCAATATTTTCAAGAAGTTAGGCATTGGCCTCACCTGCGATCCGGTAGAGAAAGAGTAGTGAATTATTATTACCACATAAGAAAAGCCCCAAGCGATTGCTCGGGGCTTTATTTTACTTGTTAATCCAGGTAAGTTTTCGCCACAACGACTCGAATGGACCGTGCGAATGGCTCTTCAACCACCAACGACAGAAGATATATTGCAATGCAATACACGCCACACCCATCAAAAGGCTCACGGTATGTCCGCAGTACTGATACAGACCAAGTCCCCAATGATAGAAGACAAAACCTCCGATTATCGACTGTGAGAGGTAGTTTGTAAGACTCATTTTGCCATACGGAGCAATCTTCATCAAGAAGTTGCGTGCCGATGTGCGATAGAACAGCAACACCACGCTCGACACAATTATAAACATCATAGCCAAGTTGCGCCACATCTTAAACATAACACCAAGGCTTCGGCTGATACACTCCATATCGGCCATCTTTGGCACAAAGATATGAAGTGGCAAAATCACCGCAAAGGCGCACGATGCAACAATGAGGATGCGCTTCCAAATCTGTACATTATTGCCCTCATCGTAGAACAATCGCTTGCGGCCGATTACGATACCGAGCAAGAAGAGGAATATGGTCTGTGTCATTCTACCATACTCGATTGCCCAAGTGAAGTTTACAGGGAAACCATTTTTGATGCCCATAATCGCCACATCGAGCCACGAGCCTTGCGACTGCGCAGGCAAGATACCCTTAAAGAGCGCACTCGTACCGAGGTCGAGCGGTATTGTAGCAGGGTTAATCAAGCCCATAATAATATAGGTAATCTCGATTGGTTGCAGTGCAAATATAATTGTCGCAGCAGCCAACACCTTGTCGCTTGCTCGAATAAATGGCACTACAAGCACTCCGCAAACGGCATATACGGTTAAGATATCGCCATTATAGAACAACAAATCGAACAAGCCGAACAACATCAACAGCACCATACGCCACAAGAAACGAGGTCGAAAATCGACACCACGCTGCGCCTGATTGTCGTGCTGAATAAAGAAACTCAAACCAAAGAGCAACGAGAATATGGCATACATCTTACCTGCAAGCAGGAAGAATACCGTATCCCAAACTCCCTGATTGAGAGCCTCCATAAAACTGCTCGAAGGCTCAGGGAACATAAAGAAGTTGAGATGCTCGATGAAGTGTATCAATATGATACCACCGATGGCAATACCTCGCAAAACATCGGCTACATCTATTCGAGTATTGGGTTTTAGTGATGGAGTATAACTCATTTTCAATGCTTTTTCAATTAAAAAGCAGATGTTCGTTCTCAAACATCTGCCTTTTCAAAATCATAAATTCGATTTATAAATCTACGACTGATGGTCAGAATTAGAGCTGATACTCATCCTCGTTAAAGAGAAAATCCTCCTTTGAAGGGTAGTCAGGCCAAATCTCCTCGATGCTCTCGTAAGCCTCGCCATCATCCTCAATCTCTTGAAGATTCTCGATAACTTCGAGTGGTGCGCCAGAACGAGATGCGTAATCGATCAACTCCTCTTTGGTTGCTGGCCATGGTGCATCTTCCAACTTCGATGCAAGTTCAAGTGTCCAATACATAGTTTTATTATTTTAATTGTTAGTACTTATTCTGCTAAAAGCGAGTGCAAAAGTATAAAAAATTTCTGATATACAAGTAGTTCGCTCAAAAAATTTACGGACGCCACAAAACCTCCTCTGCCTCAAACTTTTCGGTAATCGTGCGACATAGTGCGTAAAGATAGTCCGAGAGGCGATTTAACAACACCAGCAGGCGTGAACATATCTCGTAATTCTCGGAAGCCTCGATGGCTCGGCGCTCGGCTCGGCGACACACTGTGCGACAGATGTGGCAAAGCGAAGAAAGTTCGCAACCGCCCGGTATGGTGAAGCACTCCACGGGCTTCAACTCCGCCTGCAAAGCATCAATACGCCCCTCCAACCAAGCAATATCCTCATCCGAGAGTTGCGGTATCTTGTACTCGCACTTGCAACCCACAGCCAATAACGAGCAAGTGGTCATCAGCAACGAGCAAATCTTGCGACAATCCTCGACATAGGGCAATAACATCTCCTCGTGCGCCATTCTGTCTGCCAAGTAGGCGATATTTGCCTGTAACTCGTCAGCCGTACCATACGCCTCGACTCTGACATCTGTTTTGCGCACACGCTCGCCTCCGATTAGCGAGGTACGCCCCTTATCTCCACCTTTTGTATATAATTTCATAGACGATAGTGTTGTTTCGGTAAATAGTTATTAAAAAAGAGGATATAGGCACGATTATCTACCGAAGTCGAGCAATGCTCGTCGAGTAACGCCTGCACCTCATTTTGACGCTCTCGATTGGCATAAGGTTGGCACACTACGAGAGTTACCTTCTCTCGTTTTGCCTCCTCAAACGCCTCACGCAAGCCCTCGGCAGGGTAGTCGGACAGAAGTATCGACACCTCGCCACCTACCTTGTTTATCGAGTAACCCTTTGCCTCGATATGAGAAATCAGATTGTGGAGTTGTCGAGCACTCTTGCTTGACATACCCTCCTTACGCAACAAATCGTAGAGTTCCGAACCTGTGCCCTCGAATAAATCCTTACTCATAAATACCTTACGCACAAGTGCATAGACAAATGGCGAGTGCACACCATGCCCTTTACGATGCTTGATGCGAGAGAATCTGTTGCCGAGCAGTTGCAGGCGACGACGAAGGTTGCGACCACTGATTTTCATCTTATTATACTATTTTTTGAGCAATCCTGCCAAGTGTCCTGTCGAGAATGCTATTTGGAGGTTGTAACCACCGGTATTTGCATCCACATCGAGCACCTCGCCGGCAAAGTACATACCCTTAACCTTCAACGACTCCATAGTGTATTCGTTCACCTCCGAGCAACTTACGCCACCCGCAGTAACCACCGCATACTCAAACGGAGCGTAGTCCGAAATCGGGAACGACCAACCCTTCAACACCTTGATAAGGCGCTCGAACTCCTTGTCCGACACCTTCGAGATGTAGAGGCGAGAGTGAACATCCAACTCCTTACAGATAGGTACCACAAGCGGTTTTGGAACTAAACGACGCACCAACTCTGCAAAGAAATCTTCGGGTTGCATCTCGGCAACCTCACGCTTAATTCGCTCACGCAATATCTCCTCGGTCAGGGCAGGCTTCAAATCGAGCTCGATTTTTACGCTCTTCTCGTCGAGCAGAGCATCCACTGCATCACGGCTCAAACGAAGGATTACAGCACCCTCCAAACCACGATCCGAGAAGGACATCTCTCCAAACTCCTCACGCACGAACTCGCCCGCTACGAACAATCGGGCATTGATATTTTTGAGCCATACATCCTTGATGTACTCTATCTGCGGATGGTTCGACTTCAATGGCGTAAGCGAAGGGCGCACATCCTCAATCTTATGGCCCGAACGGTCAGCAAAGGTGTAGCCATCTCCCGTAGAGCCTGTACCCGGATACGACACACCTCCCGTAGCGATAATTACATTCTCGACCTCGATTTTACGCTGATAGCCTCGTTTGTTCATATACTTCAAGCCATAGACCTTTCCATCGGCAATCAAAATCTCGGTTACACGGCTATGGCACTGAATATCGACCTCGTAATCACGGCAATAGAACTCCAAGGCGTTGGCAATATCTGCTGCCTTACCGCTTGCAGGGAAGACACGCTCACCTCGCTCGGTAACGAGTTTTACGCCCATACGCTCAAAGAAGCGCATTGTGGCACGATTCGTAAACTCCGACATCGCCACATGCAACCACTCGCCATTTGAGCGCACATTCTCGGCAAACTCCTCGACAGGGCGTGCATTGGTAAGGTTACAACGACCTTTACCCGTAATACGCACCTTTCGAGCGGGCTTCTCCATCTTTTCGAGAAGCAACACCTTCTTGCCCGTACGAGCGGCTGTGCCTGCTGCCATCAATCCTGCCGCACCGCCACCAATAACCACCACATCGTAGTGTGGGTGCGACAACTCTAATTCCAAATTCTCCATTATATCTATAATTGTTTCTTCTATTTCGATTTAAGTGTTACCGAAGCCGAGCCAAGTCCCTTGCCCGATACTTTAAGTACCATATCGCCGGCCTGCTTGGTAGTCTGTACGCCAACAACCAACTCGCCATTAAAGAGTTTCATTGTCGGATTTACAAAGACTTCGAGCGATGTCGGGTCGCCATTACATACGCCCTTAAATTTACCCTCGCCCGATACCTTCATCGTAAGTTGATGTTGAGCCGTAGGGCAGAAGTTACCATCCTTATCTACCACTCGCACCGCTACAAAGGCCATATCCTCGCCGTCGGCATTGAGATAACCGCCCAACGAGAAGTGCGAAGGGTTCGAAGTGTTGAACATCTCGCTATACTTGCGCTCCTTTGCACCAGTACCTCTATCGGCATAGAGTTCGAGATGGTGAGGCTTTCCGGCAGTTTTAACAACCTTCTCGCCAACCTTCAAGCCGTGCTTATCATAGACTACAACCTTAATCTCGCCTGGCTCATACTTAACCTCGTTCCAACGCAAGCGGTAGCGATCGAGAACATCGCCCTCCTTGCTCTTTGTGCGCTTGCCCTGACTCTTGCCATTGACGAACAACTCCGCAGTAGGGTAGTTTGTATAGCAATATACCGGTGTAATCTCGCCCTCTCGGCCCTCCCAATTCCAGTGCGGAAGGAGGTGAATTGTAGGCTGTACGGTATTCCAATGTGAACGATAGAGGTAGTATCTATCCTTTGGCAATCCTGCCAAGTCGATAATTCCGAAGTAACTGCTTCGTGACGGCCACTCCTCGTTGTATGGTGTAGGCTCGCCAAGATAGTCAAATCCTGTCCATACGAACTCGCCAATTACCCACGGTTTCTCCTGCTGTACCCAATCGTGATCAGGAAGATTTCCCCAAGTTACAACCTCGGTATCGTAGCTCGAACATTGAAGATCCGAGTGGCGTATCTTATTCTCCATCTCTTTGCGAACCTCTCGACTCTTATCTGCTGAATAGGTATCTATGACTGGGAAGTGATAAACACCTCGTGACGATATGGTCGAAGCGGTCTCCGAACCGAGCAAAAAGCCGTGTCCCGAACTTGCATATACCTGATCGTAACGATGAGGATGATAGTTAAATCCAGGTATATCAAACACTTGTGCTGCGCCTATCTCTATATTCATATGCAACTTATTCTTTCCCGCTGTTACGGGGCGAGAAGGGTCCAAACGATGGAACTCACCCACCAACATCTGTGCAATGGTTGCACCCGGATTGCTACTATCCTTCGACCTATACCACAACTCTCGCACCTCGTTTCCTGCGCTCCACATCACAATCGCAGGGTGCAACTTATGATTATTCACGAGGTTTGCCAAGTCACGCTTGTACCACTCGTCGAAGTAGAGGTTATAGCCATTCTTCGACTTGCCATCACGCCACTCATCGAAACTCTCCGCCATAACCATAAATCCGAGTTCATCGCAGAGGTCCATCTGCCACTTCGAAGGCATATTGTGCGAGGTTCGAATTGCATCACAACCCATCGACTTCAACAATTCGAGTTGTCGGCGAATTGCCGCCTTATTCTCGGCTGCACCCAACATTCCGAGGTCGTGGTGCATACATACACCCTTTATTTTGCGAGTTTTACCATTCAACTCGAAGCCTCTTTCAGGCGATACTCGAATAGTACGGAAACCGATACGCTCCGTCTTACTGTCGATTAATCGGCGTGTACCGTCGGCTGCAACAACCAACAAATCAACCTTCATATCGTAGAGATTTGGTTCTTCCGGCGACCAAGGGGTTATACCCGAAAAGGTATGAGCCGTAAACGCCTTACCATTGTTATCAACGCTCTGCTCGAACTCCTTACCGGCTACGCTCCAACGAGCTACAAGGTTTTTACCTGCAAAGCCGGTTGTCTGCACCTCGAACGAGGCTGTGGCGTCGCCCTTATCATTGAGCGAAAGGGTAGTCATATTCAAGCCCCAGCAATCAATCGCTGTTACCGCTGTTGTAGTGAGGAATACAGGGCGATAGATACCTCCACCCGGATACCAACGGCTGGTCTCCACTCTGTTCTGCGCACGCACGGCCAAAACATTCTCCCTGCCATCACGATATACAAATGGAGTAATATCCACATTGAAAGCATTGTAAGGGTGTTTCCACTCACCCGCCTTATGGCCATTAACATAGACCTCTGGCTCGCCAAAAACGCCGCCAAAGGTCAAAATAGCACGCTCGCAAGAGTCGGGTACTCTGAACTTCAAGCGATACCAGCCTGCGCCGATAAATGGCAAAGCACCTGTACGGCCAGAGCGAACCTTCGCCTTTGTTTCGCCATCCTCAACTACCATTATCACCTGTTTGTCGTTCTCCTCATTGAACGGGCCACTTATTGCCCAATCGTGTGGTACTGCAACAACCTCCCACAACGCATCGTCGTAGTTCTCGGCTGCAACGGCTGTACCAGCCTGCTGCATAGCCTCGTTTTCGAGCGAAAAGCGCCAATTATCCGCCAACTGCACCTCTTGGCGTAGGCTCTGCGCCAAAACCATAAACGGAAGAGTCAAAACGACTGCTAACAAATAAATTCTTCTCTGCATATTCTATTCGTTATAAATTATATCTCTTAAATCTCGGCACGCCTGCTCGGGATTGCTGCGATTAAAATGAAATGGCACAATACCCAACTCCGCTGCCGCATCTACATTCTCTTTGCGGTCATCAATAAATATAGTTTCGTCTGCTTTGACTCCACATCGCTCGAATAACAACTCATAAATCTCCTTCTCGGGTTTTACTCGTTGCACCTCGCACGACACAATCTGCTCATCGAAGTGGGCAAATACGGGCATTGCACGCAGGAAGTCGATATACTCAGGTGACATATTCGAGAGAACAATCAGGCGATAACCCCTCGCCTTCAACTCCTCGATAAGCGCCACCGTAGGTTCAACTGGCTCCTGATACTCGATAGCCAACAGCATATTGGCCTTTGCGGTATCAATATCGCAACCACGATACTCCGCCACCGCCTTGGCAACCTCATCTACCGAGCGTACGCCACGATCGTAATCCTCCCAAAACTTCGGTACACCACCCTCGGGTGTGCTGAACACAAACGAGAAGAAGTCGTCAAGATGTTTTGGAAATCGTTGCGGATTACGAGCCACAACGACACCTGCAAGGTCAAAAACTATATTTTTAAGCATCCTTCACCTACTATTGTTTTGTAAGTACCGCCTTTACACGAGTACGGAACTCCTCTGGAAACTTATCCATCTTCTCAATCTCCACAAGGCACACTGCCAACGAATCGTAGTAAGCAGCAACATACTTGTGAATCTCAGGCAAGAACTCAGTGATAAAGTTTGGAGCCTGCGAAACATTCATATAGAAGTCTGGCAACATCTGCATAGAGTCGTAATATGCGCCAAATACCTCCTTGAACTCGGCTGTAAGTACCACACAACGATTTACAATGCCCTGCATACCATACAACTTAGACTGCTCGGCCAAATCTCCCTCGGCAAACTCCACCTCAACGGTGCAACCCTTTGCATTATCAACCTCGCCAAGTAGAATGTATGGAGCAAGAGTATAACCATCATAGCCCCACTCGCCGGCCTCCGGATAGCGGCTGTACGACAACTCCTTGCCATTAAGACGAACCATCTTTGGAGGGTAGTTTGCAGGCAAACGCAACTCGTAGTTGTTAGTTGCAGTCATTCCCTTGTACGAGCCCTCACGAGGTGCAATAGTGATAACCACCTTATTGCCCTCGCAACGCTTTGTAACCTTGGTTATAGCGTATGCAGTAGCATAATCCTTTGAAAGGCCGTCATCCTCATAGATTGAGGTCTCGCCATCGCCACCAGGAACAAATGTCAAGACATAGCTATTGTTTGTAACCTGCAAGTTGCGCACCGACTTCGGATACATAGGAATAATCGAGCCAGCCTCAACAAAGTATGGATTCTCGGCCTGTGTACAGTGTATCTCAACCGCCTCATCACTGCCCTCATACATCTTACCGCTGACCATATTGAACCACTTTTTGCCCTTTGGCAACCAAACCTTACGAGTTGCAAGGCCTGTAACCTTGTCGGCAGGAGTAATGATAGGTGCTACCAACATATCGTCACCAAACATATACTGATCGGTCATCGAGTATGCCATATCGTGCTCAGGGTATGAGTAGTACATTGGGCGAGTCATCGACACACCGGTATCGAATGTCTGACGAGCTGCTGCATAGATATATGGTGCAAGTGCATAGCGCAAGTGCATAGCGGCACGCATATCGAATATATGGTTAGGGAACTGCCATATACGACGCTCGATAAGGCTGTTCTTACCGCAGTGAGTCTTAAATACCGGAGTAAATACGCCATACTGCAACCAACGCAAGTACAACTCCGGATCAATCGTCTTCTCATCCAGCTTGTGGAACATATGTCCGCCAATATCGTGTCCCCAATAGCCATAACCCACATTCGATGCAGTAGCCGTAAACCAAGGCAAGAACTGCAATGCATCCCAAGCGATATATGTATCGCCCGAGAAGCCTGTCTGATAACGATGTGAGCCAAGACCTCCCCAACGGTGATAAATCAGAGGGCGATCGTTACCCTTCTCGGCCATATGATGGTCAAATGTGTGGTTGAGCCAGAAGGTATTGTTCAAATCCTTTACATACTTGCTTGTTACCCACTGCTGCCAATCGAGCCACCAGAAATCGATGCCCTGCTTCTCGATAGGGCCAAGCACGGTATCGAAATAGGCATCAGCCCACTTCATCTCCGACATTCTGAAAGGTACTGCTTTACCATCCTCTTTCCAGCCATAAGCCTCAACAAAGCGCTTGTAAGGCTCTTCGTACGGCTGAATACCCGATGCAGGGTGGAGGTTGAGCGAGGTCTTCAAGTTCTGCTTATGACACCACTTCAAAAAGTTTTCAGGCGAAGGGAACAACTGCTTCTTCCAGGTATATCCTGTCCAGCCAATCCTCTGTCCAAACTCATCACGAGGCGCATCCTTACCTCTTCTCAAAGTCCAGGTCTCGTGCCAATCCATATCGATAATAAGCACATCAAGTGGAATATCAAACGAGCGCATAGTCTCGACCAAGTCACGCAACTCGTTGTCCGAATACTGCCAATAGCGGCTCCACCAATAACCGAATGTGTACTTCGGAGGGAGTGGTATATCGCCTGCCACTCGGGTATAATCCTTCAACGCCTTGGTGTACTCGTGACCATAAGCGAAGAGATACAAGTCGAGGCGATCACCCTCCGGGCGACACTCAACCCAATTCTTCCAGTGGTTCTCAACCGGAACAAAGAGGTGGCGCTGCGAATCATCTACTACGGTCCAACCTGCACGAGATAATAAGCCCTGCTCCATAGGGCTGCACTTTTTACTATTTTTAGGGTGATTGCTATCACCATAGTAACCGTCGAGTGTACGAGTTGTACCCATCAAGTTAAGAGTATCCTTATCGCCATAGTGCCATACGGTCTTTTTACCTGCCACCAAAATCTCGGCTTTGAGGTTCTCTGCCGAGAACTTTGCACCCTTCACATAGGTCAAAGTTACATTCGAGGTGGTGATTGTAAGTTTCGAACGGCTTTGACGCACCTTAAACTCCGGTACCTCCAACTTACGATTTACGAATGTAAGCGAGGCTCT
>JAZONG010000018.1:0-8487 GCA_045654385.1 Alistipes sp. | reverse complement strand
CGATACCTATGCTTGCGTGAGCGAGTTGGTTAAACTTTTTATTTTTTCAAACTCTCGGCTTTCTCTTTTGCACCTATTACTGACATTTCAGCAGCCTTTTCATAAAAGGCTATCGCCAACTTCAAATTTTGCTGTATGGAGAAATTGCCTTGGCGTAAACCAGTTTCATAATAAGTAGCCAAAAGATAAAATGCATCTGGCTCATTTTGTTTAGCGCCAAGATAATAGCACAAAAATGCACGCTTTACATTATCATCTCCTTTTGCGTTTATGTAAGAATCGCCAAGAGCGGTGTATGTAGTGTTTACCTTTTCAATTTGCACCGAGCATAATTTTGAAATGTTTGACTCTATACATAATTGGAGAAGATTCTGAGATTTATCATCTTTTTGGGTTTGTGAAATAAGTGCGACATCGTTGTTTATAAGGGTGGCAGATTCCGCACTTGTAGTAAACTCTATTACTGTACCTGTCGTGTGCACTGTTCTGACCCCCACAAATGGAAATACGGCAACTCGTGATTCAGAAGTAACATTGATAATTGCTTGATTTGCTTTCAGTTGTGCATTATATACCATATCTTTGTAGGAAGAGTCATTTAATGTTATTGCGCTATCAGATAATCCTCCAAGTCCTAATACATACACTGCTTTGGCTTCACCGGAAACAGACTTGATTACTTTATACTCTTCCGAATTAACTCTTTTATTGAGATTAAAACTCGCATAGTCGTGCCCTTTGTATCCAAGAGTCATTGTGTGGCTACAACTGTAAAGTGCAAATGATGCAAAAATAGACAAACATAAATAAATTTGTTTCATGCTATTTAAGTTTTTTGCCCACCAGCCACGAATGTGCGGTTATAGTAAAAAAGAAAGTGTGAGGCTGTTCGTTCATCTATTCCGAGGCTCTGGTAAGCCATTGCACCAATAAACGATACCCCACACCGAATGGTATATAAGACAAGTGATATACCAAAACGATGAAGAGTGCTGCGTCTACCCTTGGTGCTTTGAAATTTACCAGATTTCGGAACAAGGTTAGCGAAACACTTTCACTAATAATATGTCTGCAATCTCACGGACTGCACTACAAATTTAGAAATAATTTTCGATAGTTGCGGTATTGTGGGTAAAAATTTTTACTTTTGCGGAGAGAAAATCAGTCGTCATTCCGAAGGAGCGGAGCGACTGTGGGAATCTCCCTCTTTTTATTTTAATTACAACAATGGAGATTGCCACGGCTTGTACCAAGCCTCGCAATGACGGTTTATTTATCTTTCTGCAAAATTAAAAATTTTTGCGCATAATTCCGCAACTCTCGAAAATAATTTCTAAATTTGTGGTGCAGTTCTCGGACTGCAGACATATAGAAAGTGTTTTTCGTATTGTTCTTGGTAGAGAATCTGACAGTTTTCAATGAGAAGGAACGACGAATAGCACTCATTTCTTGTATAGTTATGTGGCTATACGCATTTTTGCGTACCCCATACTATTCAAGTGTGGGGCTTTATATCGTTTATCTTCTCAAAGGTTTTGTCAGAACCTTCTATCAAATAAACGAAAATCAACCTCACACTTTCTTTTTAATAACTGCACATTTGTGGTTGATGTGTCAAATGAAGAAATAATGGAATTTAAAGAGTCTATTAAGCAGTTGTTAAAGCCTGTAGATGAGCATAGAACCGATTTGAATTCGGAAGAGGCAACAAAAACTGCACTTATACTGCCGTTCTTTAGAATACTTGGTTATGATACTTCTAATCCTTCAGAAATAAAGCCAGAATTAAGTTGTGGTAAATGGTTTAATCGAGGAAAGAAAGTCGATTATGGTATCTATCAGGATGGGAAATTGTCTATGATTGTAGAGTGCAAACATTTAAGCGAAACTAACCTTTCTGCACATTTTGAACAATTGGATTACTATTTTCATGCATTGGATCCAAAATTTGCTATTTTAACAAATGGTATCACCTATAAATTTTACACAGACATTGATAAAACAAATAAGATGGATGAATTTCCATTTTTAGAGATAGATTTATCGAATGTGAAAGAATCTCAAATAGAGATATTAAGAATGTTCCATAAGTCATATTTTGATATTGATACCATATGGAATTACGCAAAACAGCAGAAGGAATTGCGTGCTATTTCATCGGAAATTGAGAATGTTGTAAAAAGTGAACTAACCTATCCTTCTGATGATTTGATAAGGTATTTTATAGGAAAAGTGAATAATGGGAATATCACACAAGAGTGTTTTGATATATTGTCCCAATTGGTAAAGAATACCATTGGAGAGATTCTTAATACACCAAAAATAGTTACAAGTATTAGTCAATCTCAGAGCACAAATGTTTATACGAGTACTCTGAAAAACTATTCCGAAAAGGATTATTCTAGATACTCTGTGAATGGCGAAGGTAATTATGGCAAATGTAAAACACCAGCAATAGTAGTACAAACATATTTGCAGAATAGAGGTGTTGTAACGATTGATGAGCTGAAAGATATTTTTCCTAACCACCTTCAAGGCTCCCACGGTGTTGTCCGTGATGAATTAGAGATAAGAGAAAAGGAACTTCATAGGTTTAATACTTTAATTTGGGGCAACAAAAGAATTTATGTAAGCAACCAATGGACTCCTACTAACTTTCAGAGATTTATGCAATATGTAAATCTAAATATAGAAGGTATTACCATTAAGAAAGTGAAATAATTTATGAGAATAAATGTTATTGGTACTATTGCACCTTTAATGATAGTACTTCTAATAATCGCAGTTATCATAGAGAATATAGGTGCAATATTGTTTGTTGGAATTATTGTATTAATCGTTGCGTTCGGTGTCATTGCCTTAAAAAACTCAATGACTGATAATATAGTAGAAGATGGTGATGCAAATAGCAATGAAATTATGAAAACCGATATAGACAATGTGTTGAATTCTCTGACTGCAAAATACGGAGCACCAGATAGAGTTATACGCCCAGAGAACTGTACTCTTAATGGTTACATTGCGTTGTTTGTTGCACACAAAATCTTGTGTATAAGCGATGTAGAATTTCCATTTGCTGATATAGCATCGTATAAGTTGATAGATAATTACTTCATAAAGAATGGAGAAATATGCGGAGATATTAAAACCCGTACTAATGAAGGTAGTTTAATCAGTCGAGCGCTTGAAGGTGCACTTTGGGGTGGGGATACCGGCGCAATAATAGGTGGTGTTACAGCCTCCAAAAAGACATCGGTTGATATACATCGAGATGATGACAGACTTATCCACGATTATACTTTACTCGTAAACCTCAAAGGTATAAATCGTGAGGGCATAGAGATGCACCTCGGAAATGATTGGCGACTTGCAGCCGAATTAGAGCATCTATTTAGCCAGATAATCGAAAGTAATAACATCAAATAATAATTATCGCCTCGCAGTTCATTCTGCGAGGCGATACCTTAAAAAAACATAAGTCTACTTTATAAAGAATCTATAGATATCGTTTCCGTTAGCAAAAAGTACCAAGGCAAGAATCAACGCCATACCGATATACTGCGCTACTTCGAGTACCTTTTCGCTGACTTTGCGGCCGGTAATCATCTCCCAGAAGGTGAAGATCATATGTCCACCGTCGAGTCCAGGGATAGGAATGATATTCATCACTGCCAAGATAATCGAGAGGAATGCGGTCATCGACCAAAACTGATGCCAATCCCACTCCGAAGGGAAGATGTTGCCGATAGCGATAAAACCGCCCACATGTTTATACAAACCAGTATCAGGCTTCACGATAAGCACCAACTGATCCCAATAGTTCTTAATCGTCTTGGCGGTCAGTCGTGCGCCCGCACCAAACGACTCGAAGAAGCCATACTCCTCGGTACGCACCTTAAAGAAATTCTCGGTAATAACGCCCAACTTACCCTCGGCATTCACAGGCAGAGCCAACGACAAAGTATCTGCGCCACGCAAAACCTTAATATCAGCAGTTGTTCCTGCCAACTTCGCAAGGCGGTCGGCATAGTGATTGAAATATGGCAACGACTCCTCGCCAATGCCGATAATGCGGTCGCCCCTCTGCAAACCTGCTTGTAATGCCGCAGGTGAAGCTACGCTATCGACCACAAACGGCATCAGAGGTGCGTAGAGCTGCTCCTTCTCGAAGATATTTTCCTTACGCATAATGTTGAGTATCTCGTTGTCGAGCAAGAACTTATGTTCTGCACCGCCACGAATAACCTCGACCTCGCACTCCTCCTTTGCAAGGAGAATTTTGCCGAGTATAGAGTTGATATTCTCAACCTTCTCGCCACCGATAGTTACGATGCGGTCGCCATCACGGAAACCCAACTGCTCGGCACTCTGGCTGAACTCGTAACCGTAAATCATATCCTCGTTAGAGATGTACTGTGAGCCGTACGAAAACGATATGCCGCAGTAGATGAAGAATGCCAGGATGACATTCATCGTAACACCTGCAATAAGCACTAAGAAGCGTTGCCAAGCCGGTTTTGCTCGATACTCCCACGATTGTGGCTCGCTGGCGAGTTGCTCCTTGTCCATACTCTCATCGACCATACCCGCAATTTTGCAGTAGCCGCCGAGTGGCAACCAACCCAAGCCATATTCGGTATCGCCAACCTTCTTTTTCCAGAGCGAGAAACCCCAGTCGAAGAAGATGTAGAACTTATCGACACGAATACCAAAGATTCGAGCCATAATGAAGTGCCCGAACTCGTGCACCGCCACCAACAAGGTGAGGCTCATAAAGAATTGTAAAACTTTTATTAAAATCTCCATATTTTTCTACTCTTATAATTTCAAGAACTCCTTTGCCAAGCGTCTTGACTCGGCATCAATCTCGGCATAGTCGCTCAACGAAGGGTGTGCCACAAACTGTGCCTTTTCGAGTGCGTGCTCGATTGTACCCACAATGTCGGTATAGCGGCACTTATCTGCAAGGAACGCCGCCACAGCCACCTCGTTTGCTCCGTTCATCGTTGCTGCCGCCGAGCCACCTCTGCGCAAGCAGTCGTAGGCGATGCCGAGAGCAGGAAAACGCTCGTGATCGACCTCGTGGAACGATAACGACGAGTTCTTCACGAAGTCGAATGGTGCTGTATCTCGCACGGCACGCTCTGGGTACATCAACGCAATACTTATCGGTGTGCGCATATCGGGCTCGCCCATCTGCGCCTTTATAGAGCCATCCTCGAACTCCACCATCGAGTGGATAATAGACTCGGGATGTATCACTACATCAATCTTTTCGGCAGGTGTTCCGAATAACCAATGCGCCTCGATAACCTCGAAACCTTTATTTACGAGTGTAGCCGAGTCGATAGTAATCTTTGCGCCCATATCCCAGCGAGGGTGCTGCAATGCCTGCTTGGCTGTTATATTTTTCAACTCCTCCTTTGGTACATTTCGCAGTGCTCCGCCGCTGCAAGTGATAATCAGACGACGCAAAGGCGAGTTCTCGCCCATCAAACACTGGAAAATTGCCGAGTGTTCCGAATCTATCGGCAAAATGGGTGCCTGATTTTTTATTGCCATAGGCATAATTGTAGCACCACCGACCACCAAAGTCTCCTTGTTGGCGAGGGCGATGCGCTTGTGAGCCTCGATAGCTCGTGCCGTAGGCACTAATCCCGCATAGCCGACCAAAGCATTTACCACCGTGTCGCAGTTGCCCGCCGAGGCTACCGCAGCGATAGAGTCGTCGCCTGCAAAGACCTTGATAGGGTGGTCTGCCAACGCCTCACACAAAGGTTTGTAGTACTGCTCGTCGCCAATAACCACAGTATCGACATCGAAGGCGATGGCCTGCTCGGCCAACTGCTTCCAATTCTTGTGAGCTGTGAGCGACAATACCTCGAATAAATCGGGGTTTTCACGCACGATATCGAGGGTTTGAACGCCTATCGAACCCGTTGAGCCAAGTATTGAGAGTCGCTGTTTCATCATTTAGAAGATAATGTAAAGTTCGGGATTTACCGCCTTGCCTTCACGCCAAAGCTCGAATTCGAGCATCGACAATTCGGCATCGTTGCTGTTTCCTGCATAGCCGATTGCTTGTGCGCCCTGCACCTGCTGTCCTTTCGAGAGGAGCGCACCTGCAAGGTGGCGATATACCGACACGAAGTTATTCTTGTGCTGAATTATTACGCTGTGGCCCGATTCGGGCGACCACTCGCTCAAAACTACTACGCCGTCTGCAATGGCGCTCACTTGCGCATCCTTTGTGCCGTTGATGCGTACGCCAAGCAGGCCTTTTGCGTTAAATCGCTCTGAAATAAGACCATACATTGGTGCTACTGCATTCAATTCGCTCTGCGCTGCGGCACTTGGCTTTGCGTTGTTGAGGCGATAGCGCTCGTCGTTCTCGATTTTCTGACGCAACAACGAGTCGGCCTTCGATGGAGCAACAAATGCCTTGTTGCGCTGTATGGAGTCGTTCTTTACCGACTGCATAGCAGGGGTTTTACCACTCACTACAAGGATGCGGTTTTCGTTGTAGGTGAGCATATCGTTCATTTTGCGCTCCAACGAGTCTATACGCACGATGCTGCGTATAAGCATCTCTCGTGAGCGACCTGCATTTGTGCGGTAGCCCGGCATCAGGTCGAGCAGTGGGGTGTATGCCACCAGAAGCAGCAGAACGCCAAAAATGAGCGTTACCACAGCCACACCAATGGTGGTCATCATCACAGGCGAAAGCTCTGCGTGCCAATGCTCTTCATTGTTGTCGAGTACCGATATTTTGCGCTTGCGGAACATACCGCCAAACCACGCACCTATGCTCTTGAATAGTCCCATATTCACAATATGTCCAATTAACTCGGCAAAGATACGAATAAAATTGAGAATTGGCAATTTCTAATTAATAATTAGAGCTATTTTTTGCTCATTCAAAAATAAATGCCTAAATTTGTGATGCAATCCTCGGATTGCGGACATATTAGAAAGTGTTTTTCGCACTGTCCTTGATAAGAAATCTGGAAAATTTCACGAAGCAAAGGGCTACGATTTACACTCATCCCTTATTCGATGTATATTGCTATCTCTATGGCAATACTTTGCATCGTATAGGTGTGGGGTATTGTATAGTCTATTAGCTTCGGGCATTCCAGAGCCTCTTATCAAATAGACAAATAACAACCTCACACTTTCTTTTTGTCATAACAGAGCAAATACATATTGTTTAACACTTTAATAATTTACTGTTATGAAAAGATTTTTACTTTCGGTTGCAGTTGTGGCAATGGTGTTGCCAGGCTGTCAAAAGATTAATGATGCGCTCGATGAATTAGATGATCGCCTCGACAAGTTGGAACAGGAGACAATTCCCACCATTGATGAGCAGATTGCGGCGATAAATTTGTCGCTTACATCGCTTGATGCAATGGACAAGGAGTTGAAAGGCTATATCGATGGCTTGACCGCTACTGCATCAAACCTTCAAGAGCAAATCAATAACACCAACACCAAAATTGACGAGGTGAAGGCAGAATTGAAAAACGAAATTTCAACTGCCAAAGCAGAAGTTTTGGCAGAGTTGGAGGCGTTGGAGACTGAACTCAAAACTGAGTTGGCGCAAATCAACGCCACTATCGCAACACTCCAAGCAAAAGACGAGGAACTTGACGGCAAGATTGCCGACCTCAAAACCTATGTTGATACTGAACTTGACAATACCACCGATTGGGTGAATGCAACCTTTGCAACTTTGGAGCAGTATAACGGACTTGTGCAGGAGATTGCAACTATCAAGGTTCAAATTGAAGCATTAAACAAGAGCGTTTCTGACCTTGAAACAAAACTAACTACCAAAATTAACAATGATATTGCATCGGCTGTCGCAACTCTCAATGCAGATATTCAGCAGAAGGTCAGCGAGATAACTACTGCTTACACCGCAATGGTAACATCTACAAGAGAAGGAATTACGGCTGCTTATACCGTTGCAATTCAAACAGCAATATCTTCGCTCGATGCATCGCTCAAAGCGTGGGTAGGACAGCAGTTGTCTGGCTACTATACCATTGCTCAGATTGATGCAAAGATTGCAGCATTGAATAGCGCAATTACAAACGGCGATGACGCTTTGCGGCAGGAGTTGAATACATTGAAAAATCAACTCACAACCACCGCAAACGAGATTACAACGGCTTACAAAAAGGCTATCAATGATGCTATCAATACCAATAACGGAGTAATTAACAGCAAAATTGCTAATGAGATTGCAACCGTAAATAACCGCATCAATAGTGAGGTAGCAACTATCAATGCAAAACTCGCAACATTGCAGGCGCAAGTTGATAAGAATACAGCTGATATTGCAAAACTCTTGGCTCGTATTCAGTCTGTGTCGTATATTCCCGAATATACCGATGGTAAAGTTTTGATTGAGCGTATGGGTTCCACATCGTGGGGATCTCTCTCGTTCCGTATTTCTCCAAAGGATTGCATTTCGGAGTT
>JAZONG010000017.1:0-17461 GCA_045654385.1 Alistipes sp. | reverse complement strand
CTCTTTACCAAAATCTCAAAGGAGGTTTCGGCAAAGTTGAACATCATTATCCGCACCAAGAACCTCTCGGTACTCTCGCAGAATGTCAAGGCAGAGGGCGAATTAAGCGTACCACAGCCTGAGGATTTGGCGGCAATCATCTACACTTCGGGAACAACCTCTCAACCGAAGGGAGTAATGCTCACGCACTACAACCTCTCATCACAGATGTGGATGATTGACCCGTTGTTCCTTGTTCGCGAGGACGATATATTCCTCTCAGTGTTGCCTATGGCTCACACCTATGAGTGTACGCTCGGACTTATCCTCGCCTTCCATCATGGTGCACATGTAGTATATCTCGATAAGGCTCCTACCGTTTCGGTATTGTTACCTGCATTAAAAGATGTTCGACCTACAATTATGCTCACCGTGCCGCTTATTATTGAGAAGATATTTAAGGGCAAGGTTAAGAAGATGTTTACATCGAACGGCTTTATGAATGCACTCTATGGAGTTGGCTTTATTCGCCGTTACTTGCACCGTATTGCGGGTAAGAAACTTGCAAAGACTTTCGGTGGTCGTATTCGATTCTTCGGTATTGGTGGCTCGAAGCTCGATGGCGAGGTGGAGCAGTTCCTGCTTGATGCCAATTTTATCTACGATGTAGGCTACGGCTTGACCGAAACTGCACCGCTTATTGCAGGTATGGTTGATGGAATGTTGCGCCATGGTTCGACAGGCCCAATTTTGAAGGATATCGAGTATCGCTTGGAGAATATAAACGAGGAGACAGGTATTGGAGAGTTAGTGGTTAAGAGTCCTTCGCAAATGGTGGGCTACTACAAGAATCCGGAGGCTACCGCTGCGGCATTTACCGAAGATGGCTTCTTCCGCACGGGCGACCTCTGCTGCTTCGATGAGGACGGTTGGCTCTACATCAAGGGTCGCTCTAAGAATATGATTCTCGGCCCAAGTGGAGAGAATATATATCCAGAGGATATTGAGAATGTACTCAACCAGCACGTGTATATTTCGGAGTCGCTTGTTACCGAGTCGGAGGGTAAGTTGGTAGCGTTGGTACACTTCGATACCGAGGCTATCGAGGCTAAATATGCCGAGATGGTGGACAAGTGGCACCAGACCAAGCAGGGACTCGAAAACTTCAAGCAGGAGTTGATGAAGGATATTAAGCAGTATGTGAACGAGCGTGTAAATCGCTACTCGAAGATTTCGGAAGTAGTAGAGGAGGAGCAGGAGTTCGAAAAGACTGCAACAAAGAAGATTCGTCGCTTCCTCTATACGGGAGGTAAGAAGAAGAGCGACGACAAGCAGTAGTCGCAACAACACAAAGAGAGAGGGAGACCGATTTGGCCTCCCTCTCTCTTTGTGTTGAATATAGGACTACTCCAAACGGCGTGCGCCATCCGAAATAACTACATCGTAAATCTTTGGCTCGTGGCCATACTTGGCAGCGAACTTCTCCTTGGCAGTAGCAACGAAGTTGTCGTACAACTCCTCCTTAACGAGGTTGATGGTACAACCACCGAAGCCGCCACCCATAATACGAGATCCTGCTACACCACACTCCTCAGCAATAGTAGCCAAGAAGTCGAGCTCCTCGCACGATACCTCGTAGTCCTTCGACATACCCCAGTGAGTCTGGTACATACGCTGTCCTACGGTCTCGTAGTCGCCCTTAACGAGAGCGTCGCAAACATCGAGTACACGCTGCTTCTCACCGATTACATACTTAGCACGCTTGTAATCCTCCTCCGAAACAACATCCTTTACTCGCTCCAAATCCTCGTACTCTGCATCACGCAAAGTCTCTACGCCGATAGCCTTTGCTACACGCTCGCAAGACTCACGACGCTTGTTATATGGAGAATCAACCAACTCGTGCTTAACAACCGAGTTTACGAGCAAGAGTTTGTAGCCCTGTGGGTCGAATGGGAAGTACTCGAACTCCATCGAGCGGCAGTCCAAACGCATAAGGTTACCCTTTTTGCCGAATACCGAAGCGAACTGGTCCATAATACCGCAGTTTACACCTACATAGTGGTGCTCGGTCATCTGACCAACCTTTGCCAAAGCAAACTTGTCGATCTTATTGTCTGCGAACATATCGTTTACGGCATAAGCGAAGGTGCTCTCCAAAGCAGCCGACGACGACATACCTGCGCCGAGAGGTACATCACCTGCAAATGCGCAGTCGAAGCCCTTAACCTCTACGCCCAACTTTGCCATCTCACGGCATACACCGAAGATATACTTCGCCCAACCCTGCTGTGGGAGATCCTCCTCGTTGAGGCCGAACTCTGCCAACTCATCCATATCGATAGAGTAAGCACGAACCTTGTCGAGTCCGTTAGGGAGAATTGCAGCCATAATACCGCAATCTACTGCACCCGGAAATACGAAACCACCATTGTAATCTGTGTGCTCACCGATAAGGTTGATACGACCCGGCGAAGCATAAACGCCGCACTTGCCCTCGAAATGGTCTGCAAATGCCTTCTTAATCAAATTAATGTCCATAGTTAAATTATGTTTTAGGAAATTTTAATTTTTCAAAGATACGAATAAAAAATCAATTTGCAACAATAAAATGCTTACTATTTTGCTTGGAGTGCTATCGCTTCGGCAATTCGCTCGCCATCGAGGGCTGCCGAGATGATGCCGCCCGCAAATCCTGCACCTTCACCCGAAGGGTACAGCCCTGCAATTTCCGGGTGTTGCAAACTCTCCTTGTCACGAGGTATGCGCACCGGTGTAGAGGTGCGTGATTCCACTCCTACAACCACCGCCTCATTGGTTAAGTAGCCCTTCATTCTCTTGTCGAAGACCGAGATGGCCTCTCTCAAACGGGATGACATAAAGTGAGGCATCCACTCGTCAAGCCGTGACGGCACAATGCCCGGGACATACGAACATTTTGGCAGTGTAGCCGAGGTTCTGCCCGCTACGAAATCTGCCACACGCTGTGCCGGAGCAGTTTGATGCTCAGGGGCTTGCTCTCGTGCCTTCTGTTCCAATTGTTGCTGGAATACGAGGCCTGCCAAGGCGCCATATTGCTCGGTGAGGTGGGAGAAATCCTCCTCTCTGATTTCGGTTACAAATCCCGAATTGGCGTATGGCGAGTTACGATGCGATGGTGACATACCATTTACTACCGACTCGCTCTCGTCGGTCAATGCCGGCACGATAAAACCACCCGGACACATACAGAACGAGTAGGCACCACGACCACCCACCTGCGCTACTAATGAGTATGACGCCGAAGGGAGATACTCCATATCGGGCGAACGGTGATATTGGATATTGTTGATAAGTCGCTGTGGGTGCTCGATACGCACACCCATAGCGTAAGGTTTTGCTTCGAGGCGGATGCCGCTGCGGTGCAACATATAATAGACATCTCGTGCCGAGTGGCCCGTAGCGATGACTACGGCCTGTGCCTCGATTTTATCACCTCCCGCAATTACGCCTGCGACCTTGCCGTTACGAGCAATAAGTTCCTCGACTCTTCGCTCGAAGTATACCTCGCCTCCTGCGGCACGAATGGCATCACGCATATTGGCAATAATGCGTGGGAGTTTGTCCGAGCCGATATGAGGGTGTGCCTCGTAGAGAATTTCGGGCGATGCACCATGAAAAACAAGTCGTTGCAAAGCACGGTTGTAGTCACCTCGTTTCTTGCTGCGTGTGAATAACTTACCATCCGAGAATGTACCTGCTCCACCCTCACCAAAGGCGTAGTTTGAGTCGGGGTTTACTCCCTGATTGCGCTGGATTTTAGCGATGTCCTTACCTCGCTCTACGACCTCCTTGCCACGCTCAAAGAGTATTGGTCGCAATCCCAACTCGATGAGTCGGAGTGCGCAGTATAAACCCGCAGGGCCTGCACCTACAATGATAACCTCGGGCTTGCCTGCTACCGACGGGTAGTCGAAGTGGAGTGGTTTTGGTTGTTCCTCCTTGTCGATGTAGGCTTCGAGCGAGAGATTGACCTTCAAGGCTCCTCGCCTTGCATCCACCGAGCGCTTAACGATGCGCAAGAGCGCAATATCGCTCTCCTTGATGCGTAACTCACGAGCCACCAATGGTGCGTAGAACTTCGCATCGGAGGCTTGCTTGGGCGAGAGTGTGAGGTTTATAATCTTTGGCATAGCATACTCTAATAATGCGCAAATTTAGCACAATTATCCGAAAAAAGAGCCGGACGAGGTTGCGAATTGTAAAAAAATAGTTACCTTTGCACCGCACTAAGGCCCAGGTGGTGTAATTGGTAGCCACGCCAGACTTAGGATCTGGTGCTGTGAGGCTTGTAGGTTCGAGTCCTATCCTGTGCATCTCAAAGGGAGTTTTTTTAACGGAAGCTCCCTTTTTCGTTTGTTCGAATAGGGTTCGAAGCTATTGTCGTCGGTCGAGTCTGTCGTGGGGAAAGATGCATAGTTGATTAGGGCGAGAATAAACAAATAGCCGGGCAATTTGCCCGGCTATTTGTTTGTGAGATAGGGTATTGCTACTCCTTCACTTCGCTCTTCTCAACCTTTACTTTGATGCCCGAAAAGGCCTTTACAAGGCTCTCAACCGAATTTTTCTCGGCATCGAATTTTACGGTTACGGTCTTTGTCTTTACATCTACTACAACATCCTTGATGCCCTTCTCGTATGGAATTGAGTTGTAGACCTTCTGTGCGCAGTGGGCACAATCAATATCGGTAGTGAAGACAACGGTCGTAATCTTCTTCTCGGCCTTTGGAGCCGCTACTGCCACGCCTGCAACCATCGCAAGCATAGCGAAAAGTACTAAAATCTTCTTCATAGTTTTATCTGTTTAATATAAGTTAAATCGTACTCCAACATAGGCCTTTGCTCCCATCAATGGTCCCCAAATCAACGATGAGTTGAAGTCGGTCGAGTATGGTGCATCAGCCGAGATGATAGGGTTTGGCTGCTTGAAGTTGAGTATATTCTCGCAACCGACATAAATCTCCCACTTTCTAATGCGGCGTGATACCTGCGCAAAGAGCATAGGGTATATTGGTGAGTAGCTCGCATCCTTCAAATCTCCCGTCTGTGTCGGTATGCGTGCAGGGCCATTCAGTTGTGCTGTGAAATCGAATGTCCACTTGCGCATATTGGTGGCGTACTGCAAGTTAATCAACGCCTTATAACGGCTTACAAGCGGACGCTCGACCATTGTAGGTGTGCCGTGATTGTTGATTGTGTAGCGAGAGTCGGTGTAGCGAAATGTCGCAAAGATGTCAAATCGCTTGATTGGCGTCCAAGTGAGGTCAATCTGTGCGGTGTGGGTGCGTGAACGACCATAGTTGTTGTAGACATCAATGGTCCAAGGGTTGCCCTCCTGGTCTACTACCACAGTGTTGAAAATCTGCGTATAGAAGTAGTCCACACTCACGGTGAGGTCGTTCGGCGCAAAGGTCGAGAAAGACTCCGATAGCGAACCTCCTGCGGTCAGGGCGCTCTCCATACGGTCAATCGACGAGTCGATATTGAGAATGCGGCCAGTGGCCATAATTCCGATATTATCGGTTACGATGTCGGTCGGACGGTGTCCTAAACCTGCCGAAGCACGCAAAACAGTGGTCGGTGTGATGTTCCACTTGATGTGAGCACGAGGTGTTACAAGGTGCTTGCGGAAGTAGAAGGCGTAGTCGTAACGCAAGCCTGCCACCACCGAGAGTTTTTCCTTTATATTATAGGTGTATTCGGTATAAGCGCCTACCTCGCTTTCGTTGCGTAGAGGTGCTGTTGCGATGTTTTCGCCATTGTAACCGCCACCTTGTGTCCAATCTGCCAAATACTCATTCACCCAGCGAGAAGATGCACTCACACCGCTGATGAGCGACGAGCGAGGCGAGAAGTAGTGGGCATACATCGCATTTGCGGTGGTCATATGCTGACGACCGAGGTACGATTTATCTGCTCCGAAGTAGGCGTTTTCGTCGAAGAAGTCATAGTCCACGACAAACGCCACATTCGAGCGCAACTCCTCGTTGTTCTCCTTGTCGAATACCGCCTCACCAATCGGTTTTCCCAACTTGAAATAGGCATTTACCTCCTGATTTTTTACCTCCGAGCCGTAGATGTTCTCATTGTGCCATTTCTCGTGCCAATCATCGCCTTTGCGCATCTCTGGTTTGTAACCCATTTGACCGCCTAAACGATAGTCATTCAGATACTTGGCTCCCCAACGCACCTGCAAACCGCCGTTGCCCTGATAGAGCCAGCGATTGGCGATGTTGAACTGACGCATCATCGGCATATCACGGAAACCGTCTTTGTTCTCATCGTGCTCCATCGTATCCATCGAAGCGTGTGCCAAGATAACGGTCGAAAGACGCTTATCTTTGGTTACGGGCATTGCCGACGATAGGTTAATTTCGGGTTTGAGGTGGGTGTCGAGATAGATGTTTAAGAACATTCGCTCCTCGTCGGTCGGCTTGCGATGTTCGAGGTTAATCTGTCCTGTAATAGCCTCGTGTCCTCCCGTAACCGATGAAATACCCTTCGAAACCTGAATTGATGAGAGCCACATACCCGGAGTGTAAGATAGACCGTAAGGTGCTGAAAGTCCACGCATTATGGTGCGGTTTTCGTCGAGAATCTGGGTGTATGTTCCAGCCAAACCGAGCATCTTAATCTGTCGTGCACCCGATATAGCATCGCTGAATCCTACGGTTACCGAAGCGGAGTTTTCGAAACTCTCTGCCAACGAGCAACACGCCATTTTGCAGAGGCCTGCAAATGAGATATTTTCGCTTTTGAGCAAGCCATCCTGGCGAATGTAGTTGCCCAAACCACCCTCTACAACTACGGCATCTACCGCTACACCTTCCGAGAGGGTGAAGCTCACCTCACGCTGCTTCTGCTCGATGCGGATTGTGTCGTTTGTGTAGCCGAGGAATGATGCCACAAGGGCGTTATTATCTTTTACTCGGTAGAGCGAGAATTTACCTTCCAAGTCGGTCGCTGCACCCACCGATGTGTTTGCCCAATAGACCGAAGCTCCTGCCAACGGCTTGCCTTGCGTATCCACCACCTTTCCCGTGATGTTCTGCGCCGAGGCGAAGGCTGTGCCTGCAACGAGGGCGAGTAATATAAGTGTTATTTTCTTCATTGTTTTTTGTTTTGCATAATTCTTTTGTAATCAATACCTTGGTTTGTTGTCAGAGTTATGCAATAACAGGAGGGGCTCGCATCCCTCGCCTTGATAGGGTGGGCGAAGGAGGTATAGGAACGCCTCGCTCGTAGTGGCGAGGAGTGATTTGTGTAGCAATCTCCTCGATTGCTATATTATCATCAATTTGAGCCGTTATGTTTAGGGCGATTGGCTCAATGTTGATTGTGTTTCGTTTTGTTGTATCGTAGAGTGTTATTGTGTTCGAGTGGTCGTGGTTGCAGGCGTGGGGGCTCTCTAAATGGCTCTTGTTGCAACCATCGTGGTGGCACTCGCAGCTGGTGCAGCAATGTGTGTGCGCCTCTCGATCTATATGGCAAGAAATGGCAATGAAGGCAGTGCTGCATATCCACATAAGATATACAGTCAGCATTGTTGCTATTTTTACCAAACACTTCATCCTTCGTGAGTTGTTTTGATTCTATCGTCTAAACAAGTCCGCACGCTACGAGCTTTTCAACCCACGCCTTGGCATCACGCTCGGCGGTGTAGTTATCGATGCCGTATGTATCGACCAAAATGGCTGCTACATCCGCCACCTCGAACTCCTTGCCCTGCAATGCGTTCCATAGTACCAACGACGAGTCGTTCAATGATATTATGCGTGTCATATCGCTTCCCGCAGTACCCTGCATAATCACCACATTTTCGCCCGCCATAGAGCGCACTTTATATTCCGCTTTAATCTTCATAATTAGTCTAATTTGCGACAAATATACGACTTTTAATTAAAAATTAAAATTGTTTTCGGAATTTTCACTCTTTATGCCTGAGTTGCCTCTCTTTGCACCTACAAATTGTTAATAACTATTTTTGCGATTTATTTTCTAAAATAAATAAAAGGTGTATTTTTGCAGATATTGGTGGAAAAGTGCGCTTGGATATTGAAAAAAAGTCGCTTCCGCTAACCCAAGACGGAGAAGAAAACTAAAATAATAGAGTTATGTTAACACTACTTTTTGCAATTTACACGCTCGTGGAATTGACCTTTTGGTTTATCGTATCGTGGATTGTACTTGCAGTATGCTACCCATTCGACAAGGCTCGTAAGGCGGTGCATTGGTGCTCGAAGATGATTTGTATGATGTTTTGGAAGGCACCTTTTACTTGGAAGCAGCGTGTTATCGGCTTGGAGAATATCGACAAGAACAAGTCGTATGTTATCGCTATCAATCACCAGAGTATGGCGGATATTATCTCGCTCTACTTTCTTCCACTCAACTTTCGTTGGGTGTCGAAGCAGGAGGTATTCCGTATGCCGTACATTGGTCCTATGTTGATTGCACACGGCGATATTCCGATTAAGCGTGGTCGTGCTGCCGAGTCGATGAAGAAGGTTATCAACGACGGTAAGATGTGGATTTCTCGTGGCGCTTCGATTGCGATTTTCCCAGAGGGAACACGCTCGAAGGATGGCGAGATACAGCGCTTCAAGGGCGGTGCTTTTGCCTTGGCAAAGGAGGCAGGTGTGGAGATTTTGCCTGTGGTACTCGACGGTACAACCAAAATTTTTAAGCCTAAGAGCATCTGGTTCAACTGGCGAAATGTATTGACCGTAAAGGTATTGCCGCCAATCTCGGCAGAGAAGGTTGCTGCAACCGATACTTCGGTCTTGGCGCAGGAGGTTCAGGCTGTGATGACAGAGGCGTTGGCAGAGATACGCAAAAGTGAGTAGAGAAGTAGTGAGTAGAGAGTAATTTTTTATATGGCAGATTTACTTAAAACACCGGCGACATACGACGAGAATTCGATTAAGACGCTCACCCCTCGTGAGCATGTTCGTTTGCGCCCAGGTATGTACATCGGAAAACTCGGCGATGGTACAATGTCGGATGACGGTATCTATGTACTTATCAAGGAGGTTACCGATAACTCGATTGACGAGTTTATGAATGGCTACGGCAGTCGTGTCGATTTGACCATCGAGGATAATGTGGTATCGGTGCGTGATTATGGTCGTGGTATTCCGCTCGGAGCATTGGCTGCGGCGGTGAGTGTGATGAATACAGGTAGTAACTACGAGGAGGATGGCAAGAAGACCGTAGGTCTGAATGGTGTCGGAGTTAAGGCGGTGAACTACCTTTCGAGTGAGTTTATGGCACGCTCGGTGCGTGATGGTGAGGCTCACTCGGTGATGTTCGAGAAGGGTATCCAAATCGATGAGAAGTGGGAGAGTGGTGTAAAGGAGAAGAATGGTACTTTCATCCAGTTCCGAGTCGACGAAGAGGTATTCGGTAAGTATAATTACAACTTGGAGTTTGTGGAGCAACTTCTCCGCAACTACACATACCTCAACAAGGGCTTAATCATTACCCTCAACGGCACGCAGTTCGTGTCGAAGAATGGTTTGCTTGACCTCGTGAACGACAACTTGAACGAGGAGCCTTGTTACGCTCCTATTCACCTCGCAGGCGAGGATATCGAGGTTGTAATCACTCACGGACACGGCTATGGCGAAACCTACTACTCGTTTGTGAATGGTCAGTACACTTCGCAGGGTGGTACTCATCAGGCGGCATTCCGTGAGGCTGTGGTTAAAACCTTGAAGGAGTTCTATCGCAAGGACTATGATCCGTCGGATATTCGTTCCTCAATTATTGCGGCTATCTCGTTGAAGGTGTCGAAGCCGTTGTTCGAGTCGCAGACCAAGATTAAACTCGGCTCGAAGGATATGTGGAACGGAGGACCTACAATTCGTCAGTTTGTGGGCGAGTTCCTCTCGACAGAGTTGGATAACTACCTCCACAAGAATCCGGAGGTGGCGCAGGCTATCCAGCGCAAGATCGTCGATAACGAGAAGGAGCGAAAGGAGATTGCGGGCGTGCAGAAGAAGGCTCGTGAGACCGCAAAGAAGGCGTTGGTCAATAATAAGAACTTGCGTGACTGTAAAATTCACCGCAACGATAAGCACGAGTTGGCCGAGCAGACAATGATATTCCTCACTGAGGGTAATTCGGCTTCGGGATCTATCACAAAGAGTCGTAATCCACAAACGCAGGCGGTATTCTCGCTCAGAGGTAAACCGCTCAACTCGTATGGTATGAAGAAGACCATCGTTTATAAGAACGATGAGTTTAACTACTTGCAGGCGGCGTTGAATATCGAGGAGGATATGGACAACCTCCGCTACAACAAGGTGGTTATCGCAACCGATGCCGATGTCGATGGTATGCACATCCGTCTGTTGCTTTTGACCTTCTTCTTGCAGTTCTTCCCTGATTTGATTCGTCGAGGCCACCTCTTTATTATGCAGACACCGCTTTTCCGTGTGCGTAATAAGAAGGAGACTATCTACTGCTACTCGGAGGAGGAGCGTGTGGCTGCGATTGCCAAGTGCGGAGCAACAGCCGAGATTACCCGATTCAAAGGTCTTGGTGAGATTTCGCCTGACGAGTTCGAGGGCTTTATCGGCGAGCAGATTCGCCTTGACAAGGTACGCCTTACCAAGGATGACCCTATTATGGATATGCTCACCTTCTATATGGGTAAGAATACCTACGATCGTCAGCAGTTTATTGTGGGTAACCTACGCATCGAGGAGGACAAAATAGAAAATTAGTTCTGATTGGCTCTTTTTGCACAAATCTGCGGATAACGAAATGCTCATTTACGCCGAGTAAACTCCGCTTTCGTTACCTTGCTTTGCACAAAAATAGCTCAATCAGCTCCTAGTTTTAAGAGTTGGAAAATAGAATAGCCAACGGCTAACACAAAAAGACTATGGAAGAAAAAGATATACAAGAAGAGTTGGTGAATGACGAGGAGATTGTAGCCTCGGAGCCTGGTAAATATGACGCCTTGATGGCGGAGCAGAGCACCAAGCGATTGACAGGTATGTACAAGAATTGGTTCTTGGACTACGCCTCGTATGTTATTTTGGAGCGTGCAGTGCCCCATATTGAGGATGGTTTGAAGCCTGTGCAACGCCGTATCCTTCACGCAATGAAGGTGGTGGATGACGGAAAGTTGAACAAGGTGGCAAACCTTGTGGGACAGACTATGCAGTACCACCCACACGGTGACGCATCAATCAAGGATGCACTTGTGCAGCTTGGTCAGAAGGAGTTGTTGATTGATTGCCAGGGTAACTGGGGTAATATCCTTACGGGTGACGATGCAGCGGCAGGCCGTTATATCGAGGCTCGTTTGTCGAAGTTTGCTTTGGAGGTTGTCTATAACAAGAAGATTACCGAGTGGATGTTGGCATACGATGGTCGTAAGGAGGAGCCTGTAACCTTGCCTGTTAAGTTCCCATTGTTGCTTGCGCAGGGTGCTGAGGGTATCGCAGTAGGTTTGGCATCGAAGATTTTGCCGCACAACTTCAACGAGTTGATTTCGGCATCGATTGCCCATTTGCGAGGCGAGGAGTTCCAGCTCTATCCTGACTTCCCAACGGGAGGTATGGTCGATGTATCACGCTATAACGATGGTTTGCGTGGCGGTGCAGTCAAGGTGCGTGCGAAGATTTCGAAGTTGGACAAGAATACCTTGGCAATTACCGAGATTCCATACTCGACTACAACCGAGAGTATCAAGGACTCTATTTTGAAGGCCAACCAGAAGGGTAAGATTAAAATTCGCCGTGTAGACGACAATACAGCTCGCAAGGCGGAGATTATCGTGCAGGTGGCAGCAGGAGAGTCGTGCGACAAGACTATCGATGCACTCTATGCATTTACCTTGTGTGAGGTTTCTATTTCGCCAAATGCCTGCGTTATCAAGGACGATAAGCCTGCATTTATGGGAGTAAGCGATATTTTGCGCCACTCAGCAGAACATACTAAAGGCTTGTTAAAGAAGGAGTTGGATATTGCCTTGAACGAGCAGAACGAGGCTTGGCACGCTGCATCGTTGGAGCGCATCTTTATCGAGAATAAACTCTACCAACTTATCGAGGGATGTAAATCACGAGAGGAGGCATACGCAGCAGTAGATAAGGGCTTGGAGCCATTTAAGTCGTTGTTGCGTCGTGAGGTTACAATCGAGGATGTACAGCGATTGACAGAGTTGAAGTTCATTCGTATCTCTCGTTTCGATTCGGATAAGGCGGATAACGAGATTAAGCAGATAGAGAAGGATATTAAGCAGACCAAGCACGACTTGGCGCACTTGACCGAGTATACAATTGCTTACTTCGAGCATATCCGTGAGAAGTATGGCAAGGGCAAGGAGCGTCAGACCGAAATCCGTGAGTTCGACTCGATTGAGGCTACAAAGGTTGTGGTTTCGAACGCTAAACTCTATGTCGATAGAGAGGAGGGCTTCTTCGGTATCGGTAAGTCGATGAAGGATGCAGAGTATGTTTGCGACTGCTCGGATATTGACGATGTAATAATCATCTTGAAGGATGGTCGCTACATCATCAAGAAGGTGGCGGATAAGAGCTTTGCCGAGAAGAATATCCACTATATCGGCGTCTTTAAGCGTAACGATGAGCGTACTATATATAATGTATTGTATCGTGATGGTAAGGGTGGCTCGATTATGATGAAGCGCTGTGCTATCAAGGGTATCACTCGTGATAAGTGGTACGATTTGACCAAGGGCACAGCCAAGAGCGATATTTTGTACCTTTCGGTCAATCCGAATGGCGAGGCAGAGGTGTTGAAGGTCTACTTCCGCCCACGCCCACGCTTGAAGAAGATGATTGTAGATTTGGACTTCTCGGAGTTGGCAATCAAGGGACGCCAGTCGCAAGGTAACCTCTTCTCTCGCTACCCAATTCACAAGATTGTCTTGAAGGAGAAGGGAGTTTCGACCTTGGCAGGCCAGAATATATGGTGGGATGAGGATGTTCGCCGATTGAATAGCGACGGCCGAGGCCACTTGCTCGGAGAGTTCAAGGGTAATGACCAAATCGTTGTTTGGACAGCCAAGAACTTGGCATATATTACAGGTTTCGATACTCAGCAGCACTTCCCTGATGATACTTTGCGTGTAGAGCGCTACGAGGCGGGTAAGGTTTACAATGTCTGCTACTTCGACCAGGAGCAGGGCTACTACTATATGAAGCGCATCTCGTTGGAGCAGACCGACAAGATGCAGTACTTCCTCGATGAGGATGGTTCGTGCCGCTTTGAGTGTATCTCGGGTGCAGTAGGCGCTCAGTTGGAGATTACCTATAAGGGTGCGCAAGCAACTCGCCCGGCCGATATGGTTAATGTTGAGGAGTTTGTAGGCGTGAAGTCTTGCAAGGCGAAGGGTAAGCGATTGACTACCTTCGATGTGGCAACACTGACCTTTATCGAGCCTGAGGTTGTAGAGCCTGAGGTTGTAGAGCCGGAGCCAACAGACGACGATATCGAAATGGAGGAGAGCGTTGTTGATATCGAGGATGTAGAGGATGTTCAGCCTGTGGATAACAGCAATACTCCTATTGAGATTATCCGCAACGATATTGATGACAGCACCAGCGAGCAGTTGAACCTCTTCTAAAAGAGTAGTGAGTAACGAGTAGTGAGTAGTTTTTAATACTCAATAAAAGCTAACGGCTAATTAGCCTAATAGAGAAGTTATGCGTTTGTACTTGACGGGTTATATGGCATCTGGAAAGAGTACGCTTGGTCGCAAAATAGCCAAGCGCACCGAACTTCCCTTCTTTGACACCGATAAGATGGTCGAGGAGGCGGAGGGCGCCGAGGTTGCCGATATTATAACCTATGCCGGCGAGGAGTATTTCCGAGAGGCAGAGCGCAGAGCCTTGGAGCAGACCGCAGAGTATGATAACGCAATTATTTCGACCGGTGGAGGTTTGCCAATTTGGGGCGATAACCAAAAGTGGATAGAGGAGCACGGCGTATCGGTCTATATAAAGCGTGCGCCCGAGCATATTCTCTCCCGACTCTCGCCACACGGCCGACAGAAGCGCCCCAAGTTCAGGGGAAAGAGCGATGAGGAGTTGTTGCAGTTTATGCACGAGCACTTGTCGGAAAGAGAGCCTATATATCTCAAAGCGGATATAGTGATGGATTGCTCCGAGGTGAGTGATTGGGAGATTGCAGATAGATTGTGCGAATTGGTAATAAAAGGCGATGAATAGAGCGATCGGCATATTTGATTCAGGATTGGGCGGAGTTTCGGTTTGGCAGGCATTACACGATGCACTGCCATACGAGTCTTTGGCCTATCTTGGAGATGGCGCACGATGTCCATACGGCTCACGCAGCCGTGAGGAGGTACTTCGCTTTACCGAGGAGGCTGTCGAACGATTGCTTTCGGAGGGGTGCAAGATGATAGTTTTGGCGTGCAATACGGCTACTGCGGTGGCTATAAAGTCGCTCCGAGAGAAGTATCCGACAACTCCGTTTGTGGGACTTGAACCTGCGGTAAAACCCGCTGCATTAAGCACGAAAACGGGCGTTATAGGTGTATTGGCAACCGAGCGCTCATTGCAGGGCGATCACTTCCGTCAAGCCGAGGCAAAGTATGGTGCGGAGGTTACCATTCTCAAAGCGGTTGGCGAGGGTTTTGTTGAGGCTGTGGAGCGCAACGAGGAGCATACAGCCGAAACAGAGACACTTGTTCGCAAAGCACTACTTCCGCTTGTGGAGGGTGGCGCAGATAAAATAGTATTGGGTTGTACTCACTATCCTTTCTTGCGAGATGTGATAGAGCGCATAGCGGGTGATGGAGTAGAGGTTATCGACTCGTCGGAAGCTGTGGCTCGCAGAGTGGCGACACTTCTTGATGAAAACGGCATAAGGGCTGACGAGGGTACAACTCCAAACTATACCTTCCTGACATTTGCCGATGAGGCATACCGAGAGAAGTTGTTTAACAAGGCTTTTAATAGATAAAAACGATAATAATATATGGCAAAAGAGAAGGAACTTTCACGAGCGGAGCAGAAGCGCCGTGAGCGTGAAGCAAAACGCAAAAAGGAGTTGAGAGAGAGCGATGGAACTCGTTCCACTTGGGAGACTGTCTGCTGGGTGGGAGGAATGTTTATCTTGTTATTCTCGTTGTTTGTCGCTGTGGCTACCGTGTCGCATATCTTCGTGTGGCGTAACGACCTAGGAGCATTGGAGAATAACCCTCTGCACGCAACTACGGCGATAAAGAATATCTGCTCGGTTTGGGGCGCAGAACTTGCTCACCTCCTGACCGGCAAATCGTTTGGCTTCTTTGGCGTGCTTATTCCGCTAATCGGTATGCTCTTTGGCGGTTTCTTAATCTTGGAACGCTCACGAGTACTGTGGCGTACAGCCCTCTCGATTATGCTCGTTACCATCTGCGGCTCGCTTACTTTGGCTGCATTAACCGGTGCTGACGGCTTCTTTGGCAGTGGCTGGGGCGGAGAGTATGGTATTGCCATCGTGGATATGCTCAAAACCAAAATCGGCGGTATGGGTGTATTCTTTGTGCTTTTAGCCTGCTGGATATTGACAGGTGTAATAATCAATCTTCACTTTATAGATTTCCTTAAACGAACTACCGAGAGTGGTGTGGAGCAGAGCAAGGACGCTGTATCTTCGATGCTTGCTTATTTTGCCCGCAAGCGTGAGGAGCGTAAGGCCCGCAAGGAACTTGCCAAGTGCCAGAACGATGCGGTTGAGGAGGAGAATAAAGTGCGTGTGGTAGGTGCTACGGAGGTTAAACCTGCCGAACCACAGCCGACTGAGCAGGTTGCAGAGCCTGCCGTTGAGGAGCAAGAGCCGCAAGAAGAGGAGAAGGTGGAAGAAACTCTCAATGTTCAACCTTCGGCCCTCAATATAGACGAGGAGTCCTCTCCGAAGTCAAATATAGATGTGGTTGAGGTTATCGAACATACCGAGGCCCGACTCTCTTCGGCAGAGGTAGATAAGCGTCGTCAGTACAACCCCGACAGCACTCCTGATTATAACTTCCCGAAGGTGGAGTACTTGTATAGTTATGAGAATGGCGTGGAGGTGTCGAACGATGAGATTGAGCAGAATAAACAGCGCATCGAGGAGACTTTGGGCAACTTCGGAGTGCCAATTATCTCGATGACAGCAACTATTGGTCCGACAGTTACATTGTACGAAATTGTGCAGGAGCCTGGCGTGAAAATCTCTCGTGTACAGGGTTTGGAGAAGGATATTGCACAGTCGTTGAAGGCATTGGGTATCCGTATTATTGCCCCGATTCCGGGCAAGGGTACTATTGGTATCGAGGTGCCAAATCGCAATAAGGAGACCGTTTCGATGCGTTCGGCTATTCAGTCGGAGCGCTTCCAAAACTATAAGGCGGAGTTGCCGGTGGTTATTGGTCGTACAATCCAGAACGAAAACTATGTCTTTGACTTGGCGAAGATGCCTCACTTGCTCGTAGCGGGTGCTACGGGACAGGGTAAGTCGGTAGGCTTGAATGCGATTATAGCATCGTTGCTCTACCGCAAAGACCCTTCGCAGTTGAAGTTTGTGCTGATTGACCCTAAGACGGTGGAGTTCTCTCTCTATGCAAAATTGGAGAAGCACTTCCTCGCAAAGATGGAGTCGGAGGAAGAGGCTATCGTGAAAGATCCGAAGAAGGCGGTATATACCCTCAATTCGCTCTGTATAGAGATGGAAAACCGCTTGGCAAAGTGCGGTAAAGCGGGTGTGCGCAATATCGTGGAGTATAACGATATGGTGCGTCAGCGCAAGGTTGAGGATGATATTATGCCATATATCGTGGTTATTATCGATGAGTTTGCCGACCTTATTATGACCGCCAAGGAGGTTGAGCAGCCTGTTATGCGCTTGGCACAGAAGGCTCGTGCTATCGGTATTCACCTCATTGTGGCGACACAGCGACCTGATGTAAAGGTTATTACGGGTGGTATCAAGGCGAACTTCCCTGCCCGTATTGCATTCCGTGTGATGCAGATGATAGACTCTCGTACCATCATTGACCAGCCTGGCGCAAATCAGCTTATCGGTCGTGGAGATATGCTCTTCTCGAATGGCGGAGAACTCACCCGTATTCAGTGTGCCTTTGTCGATACGCCTGAGGTGCGTGATATTGTCGAGCATATTGCCGAGCAGCCATTCCCATATCCGAATGGTACATACCTCTTGCCTGACTACGAGGATAACTCCTCTGCGACAGGCTCGGAGGCGAACTTCGGTAGTGAGAGTGGCGCACCAATGCGCTTTGACGAGTTGTTTGCAGATGTGGCCCGTGATGCAGTGGCAAGTGGTCGCTTCTCGACCTCTTCGATACAGAGCTACTACAATGTCGGCTTCAATCGTGCAGGTCGTATCACACGCCAGTTGGAGCAGGCCGGTATTATAGGTCCTGCTAATGGCTCGAAGCCTCGTGATGTGAGAA
>JAZONG010000016.1:0-13571 GCA_045654385.1 Alistipes sp. | reverse complement strand
CCCCCCTCTGAAATCGCGGCAAAACTTTCACTTGTGATTTTGCATAAAAATACTCTATCAATTTCTACATATCAGCATATTGTGTTTTCTTGCAATTTGTGATACAATACATAGTAGGAGGATACCCTCCACAATGGTAGCATAGCGGTCTAGTTGACTAAACTTGAAGGAAAGGAGAGTACATATGGACGAAGTTGTGCAGGTGATAAGTACAGTTGGGTTTCCCATTGCGATTGCGTGTGCTTTCTTTTGGTACATGGTGAAGGAGCAGAGAGAACTCCGCGCTGTCATTGACAATAACTCTAATATCCTTCTTCGTATTCTTGAGCATATGAAGCAGGAGGAAAAGGAGAATCGCATGGATGAGTAACAAGTCTCGCTATACTGGGGACTGGAGTTCAGTTGACTGTACTTGTGACATTCTTGATAAGAAAAAGTCGATTTTCAACTATATGATGTTGATGCTCGACCGCACAAATCAGATGTTTGAGTACAGCGGCCTTCCAGATACAATTCCAGCGTATATGCTTGAAACATTCCTCCAAGTTAACGGCCACATCGGTTTTGTTAAATGGAATGATAGCTTGTACGCCCTACCCGGTAGTATGGGTGGCGCCCCCGACCCTTATTACAGGCCTACACACTATGTTATTGCAAACCCTGCTCTTGGTGGTTCTCGTATGTGCAAGATTGTGAACAATCTACCCCCATATGAAAAAGATATTTGGGAAGCATATGATGAATGTGTTGTTATGAAGAATGACACTAATTTCAGAGGGCTGTTTTACCTATGCTCAAGATATGCAACTCAGCTCGCTGAAAACGATGTGTCAATTCGGTCAGCTCAAATCAATTCCAGACAGCAGGCATTTATTGCGGCGGGAACGGACAGGGATGTAGCTAGTGCCAACGCATATCTCGATGGTATTGTTGCTGGTAAACTGGCTGCTGTTGCCGAAACCAAATTCCTTGATGGAATTAAAGCCGCAAATCTTTCGGTTCAAGCATCAAACAACATTATCCAGTTGATTGAACTTCAGCAATATTTGAAGGCATCATGGTATAATGAGATTGGTCTCAATGCCAATTTCAACATGAAGAGAGAATATTTGTCTGAGGAGGAAATAAGGTCGTCTACTGATGTTCTTCTTCCTCTTATTGACGATATGCTCCATTGCCGAGAAGAAGCTGTTAGTGTAGTCAACTCAACTTTCGGAACATCTATCTCAGTTAAGAAAAACTCTGCATGGGAAAACAAACAGGATGAAGTCGACACGGAACAAGAGCAAGCAGAAGCTGATGTTGATGCTACACAGGCAAAAGCGGAAGAAGGTGCTTCTAATGAGTGAACCAATTCTTAGAGATGTTTTTGAGGATTGGGACGACGGAAGTGGCATTTTCGACATGATGGCAACATTGGCAACAATGCCTTGGTCTTCCGATTCAAATGTTACTGCTGAGGTTCTTGATTTTGAATACTTTGGAAACAGGTCTGGGGCTAAGTTTTGCTCTCCGTTGGTAAAATACTACATTGATGACGATGGGGTTATTACCGAAGCGGGTAGAACTAAGCTAGCCAAGATTATTGTGGCAAAGTATTTGAAGCCGTGGAACAGACTTTGGCTGACAAATTCTGTGGAATATTCTCCTGTTAATAATTACGATATGACTGAGACTAGAAACCTTATGTCTTTTGAGGATGAAAGCACTGTCACTGATAGAGATGAAACTCACACCGGAACTGACACTTTGACGCACGGTCTAGTTGACGAAACTGTTCATGGTAAGACCATGGACGAAATTGACTATCGGTATGGCATGAACAATTCCGTTCTTCGTGATAAGCCGTCAGATGAATACACTTCTGCGGAAGGTGGAACGACAACCGTTAATCAGACTGGCGATGATGTTCAAACCAAAGACCTAGCAAACACAGAAGACGCCACTGTTACTAGGGATAACGACAGGACAGAAACCGAAATTACCCATAAAATTGGTAATATTGGCGTTACCACCAACCAGAAGCTCATACAGGAAGAGAGAAATCTTTGGCTGTGGAACTTCTTTGACAAAGTCTTCGAGGACATTGATAAAGAGCTTACGCTTGCTATCAGTGACCCTTGTAGAGTATAAAATCTATTTAGGAGGAATATCAAAAATGACTAATCCCGGCTACATTCTTGTCGACTGCGGCGGTCTCAATCTCATGTCTGACAGCGAGCAGACGAAGACTGGCATCTACGCAAGGGCTAAAGCAGCTCTTGCTTCTGGCAAACCCTGTTTCGCAGTCAACTGCATCATGGGTACTGGTCGCCCGTGCTCTCCCGTCTCTGTCGCTGCGTGGCAGGAAGACAGTGACACAATCATCGCAACCGGTCATGTGTTCCGCGTGACCATTGAAGAGGATGATGGTGTTACAGTCACCAACCTTCTTGCTGGTTAATCCAGTCAACTGAAATCAAAAAAAGAAAGGAACAGAAATCATGGAAATCAAACAGGTATATGAAATCGTCAACACCGCAACGCAGGAAGCCATCGGCGAATCTGCTGTTGTCAACGAAGACCTTTCCAACATCGTTGATGTTGGCACCGCCATCTTCAACGCGTCCGCCTTCGACGCCTATGTGAAGTCCCTCGTGAACCACATCGGTAAGGTGATTTTCGTCAACCGTCCGTATCGCGGCTCCGCCCCCAGTGTCCTCATGGATGCGTGGGAGTACGGTTCCGTGGTCGAGAAGATTTCTTCCGAGATGCCGGAAGCGGTTGAAAACGAGACTTGGGAGCTGACCGACGGCGCTTCCTACGACCCCAATGTGTTCCACGCTCCGAAGGCCGAAGCGAAGTTCTTCAACAAAATGACCACATTCGAGATTGACCGCTCCATCACCGAGCGGCAGGTTCGCCAGAGCTTTTCCTCTGCCACCCAGCTCAACGCTTTCGTCTCCATGCTCTTCAATGAAGTGGAGAAGTCTCTGACCGTCAAGAACGACAGTCTCATTATGCGTACCATCGACAACATGATTGTCGAGACCATGTACGCCCAGTACAATGGAGGGGCAATCACTGGCGCCGGCGGCCCGAAGGCAGTAAACCTTCTCGCTCGCTACAACACGCAGTACAGTCAGGAGCTTACCGCGGCAAAGGCAATTCTCGACCCCGCGTTCATCCGCTACGCGGCCTACACGATGGCCCTGTATGTAGACCGTCTGACCCGTATGAGCACCCTGTTCAACATCGGCGGGAAGCAGCGTTTCACTCCGAAAGACCTCCAGCATATCGTCATGCTCAGTGAGTTCCGGGCTGCGGCGGATGTGTTCCTCCAGTCTACCACCTTCCATGACGAGTACACCAAGCTCGTCAATGCGGAGACGGTTCCCTTCTGGCAGGGCTCTGGCACAGACTACGCCTTCTCCAGCACCGGCAAAATCGACGCCACCACTGTGGCAGGTCACTCCCAGACCGTTACTGGCGTTCTCGGCTGCATCTGGGACAGAGATGCTCTTGGCGTCATGAACTTCAATTCTCGCGTCACCACTCAGTACAACGCGAAGGCTGAGTTCACCAACTACTTCTACAAGCGGGACGCCCGCTACTTCAACGACATGAACGAAAACTTCATTGTTTTCTTCGTGGCGTGAGTTCAGTCAACTGAAATAGGGTGGGGTTTAACTCCACCCTATTTGTGGTAGAAAGGATATGTCATGGATGTAATTTTTTATTACAATATGTCCGACGATAGGGAAATAAACAAAGCCTTAGCTCAAGGAGAAGTGTTCGAAGGTGTCCTTCGTGATGAATGTAGCATCATGTCGCCCATTATCAGATTTGAGAAGAACGGAATGTTAAGATATAATTATGCTTACATTCCAGATTTTCAAAGGTATTACTCAATTAAAGATAGAACATCATATAGAGAAGGCATTTGGGATGTTTCTTTTGAAGTTGATGTTCTCATGTCTTTTAGAAATGATATTCTCAATCTTAATGCGGTTGTTGATAAACAGTCTCTTGCATCTGTTGGAAATGAATATATTGACGATAGTTCTCTTGTAACTGAAAATGTTATGTTCCAAACAATCTATAACTTCGAAAATGGTTTTAATGATACCGGAGAATATATACTTATAACAGCGGGGTGATAAAATGTCTATTAATGTAATTGAACTAGGCGTTGAGGAATTAGTAGAAGGTCTTGCTCTTACCCAAGGTTCTATGACATTTGAACAACTTGTTGCTAAGTTTGGTTTGGCAAGAGCTCAGCAGTTGTGGGCTGAATATGCAGTTGACGGGCTCTATCTGGATTTTGGTGGTACTGTTGGTTCTACTACTGCGTATGCGGCAGTAGACGCAGGTACAATTATAACAGGAGGAGCGCCGGCGTCAGTTTCTAGCGCAACTGAAACCGCCCTTGAATTAGCTCAGTCTAGTCAACTGACTGCTGCTGATACTGGAATAGCAACCTATACGCAGGGGGCTTTGAAAACCGGAACTGGAACTGCTCAATCTGCTTCAATTCTTTCACTCGATGTTGGAATTGTTGGCGCGGCTATTGCTCCAATTCTTGGTGTAGCCCTTGGTGTTAATTTATATGATAATAACCCTCAGTTCTGGACTTTGCTGTCTCAGAAACTTCTTCCGTTCTGCTATCCCGGAACAACTAAAATCCCTGCATGGCTTGATATTATTGAAAGCGCAGTACCCGGTACATATGAAAGTAAAACTATCATTGATAAGCGTATTTATGATGCGCTCTATGAGTGGTTTCAAGATGAGGGTTGGGGAGGAGAAAGCGGCGTTACTACTGATGAAACAATTCTTCTTGAACAGCCGGTTCCTCTTATGTCTTATGTACAAGTTATCACTGATAGTCCGTGGAGTGAAACTAGGGATATAGCAGTATATACTTTTACAATTCCAGATGGTCTTAAAGTGGCATTTGGTAAAAATGCTAATAACCCTAATTCATGGTTTGCATACATAGGAAGTGAAACTCAAAATCTTTCTATGACAATGAATATGTCATTGTATAGAAAGGTATCACCATCTACACCATATTCTAGTCGTGACACAGTTTTTAGCGCAGGCACCGCTGTTACTATCAATGGTAAAACAGCGTATGTAAATATAATCGGTAGTTCATTTAGTGGAACAATAACTGACTATATTCATATTGGAGAGTTTTGCGTTCCGAATGATGAAGCAGTTACTAGCGATAAACAAAAAGCTACTGGATGGGCTCTTGTTTATGGTACTTCATCTGGAGAAGTTCCAGAAGGAACTGAGCAATGGAGAGGGGATTCTCCATCTACTTCTGCATATGGCAAGCAGATTATTTATATGATTGAAGACCCAGAAAATCCCGGCCACTTTATTCCTGCTCCGGTTGATGGACTTGAAGTTGCTCTTCCGGATAAATCAACGCTTCCAGCACCAGAAGTTCAGTCAACTGAACCGGAAAATTGGCCAGAAGGAGTTCAATGGCCAACTACTTTGAATTTCCCGTGGGTTGCTCCAGAAGGATATGAAGGCGAGTGGCCAGAAACGATGCCTTGGCCTCTTCCTGCTGAAAAGCCAGATTGGTGGCCGGATGTTATCCCGTATCCGGGTTCTATGCCCATGCCAGCGTTAAGCGTAGACCCGGAAGTAAATCCCAATCCTAATGAGAATGAAGACCCGACAGTTCCTGCTCAGTTTGTTGAGCAGTCTCTTCCGGGAATAAGCACTGACCCCACCGAGGAACTTACTCCTTTGCCAGAAGAAGACCCTTCAGTTCCACCTAATAAGCCCGGAACTGTTTTTGATGACCCAACTGGAGGGGTTCCAGACCCGGATGACCCGGAAGTTCCAAGCGGAGAAACTCCGCTTCCGCTTATTCCTACAATTCCAGTGCCTTGGACTCCCTCGGCAACTAGCCCAGATGGGCTTATAACTGTGTATCATCCTACTGATGCAGAGTTAAAATCATTCGCGTCTTGGCTGTGGGTTACTTACGCAGACCCAAGTATTGATAAACTGTGGAATAATCCTTTCGATGGCGTTATAGGTCTAATGGAATTGTATTGCACTCCTACGGATGTTGGAGCAAAAAATATTAGAAGCGGATTTTTGGATAGTGGAGTTAGTTCTCAAACTATTTCCAGATATACTGAAATCAACTGCGGAAGTATAACTGTTCCAGAATACTATGGGAATTATCTTGATTATTCTCCTTATTCTAAGTGCCATGTCTACCTGCCGTTTATTGGCATAGTGGAACTGAATGTAGATGACATTGTAGGTCATGCAGTTAATATCAATTATAAAATTGACGAGTACAACGGCTCTTGTATTGCTCAAATTACAGTTGCTAAATCCACTGTCGTTGGAGAGACAGAGATTGATTATAGCAATCTTATGTACCAGTTTAGTGGAAACTGCGCTGTTGAACTTCCTCTTGCAGGAGGTACTCAATCTGCAATTAGAGCTGGTATGATACAAGCTGCTGCCTATGGATTGTCTTCTGTCATAGGTGGAGTTGTATCCGGTGTTTCTGGAAACATTGGAGGAGCAATAGCTCAAGTAGGATATGGAGCGGCAAATGCAATCGGTTCTGTTGTTAGTGCAAAATCTTCTGTTCAACATTCTGGCTCGTTCGGTTCTTCTTACGGAGCTCTTGGAGTTAAGACTCCTTATATCATTGTAACTAGACCTAAGCAAATTATAGTTCCTAATTACAATGAACTCTATGGGTATCAATCTCACAAGATGGTCACAATCGGTGCTTGTCACGGTTACTTGAGAGTCAGAGAGGTTAATGTTAAATCTTCAACTGCAAGCGATGAAGAGAAGAAGCGTATTGAAGAGCTGCTGAAAGAGGGTGTTTATGTTGATTAAAACAGGAGCTGGTCTAGTTGACTATGCTAAATATCACCTTGGCGCAGGTTATTGGTGGGGATGCTATGGTCAACGAGCGACAAAAAAACTTCTCGAATTTAAGACTAATCAGTATCCGGATGTTTATAAGACTGAGCTATATTCTGATGCTCTTAATCAGATTGGTAAAAGGGTATTTGATTGCTGCGGTCTTATTAAAGGATACCTGTGGAGTGACACCCCTAATTCTGAGCCTTCTTACGACGCCAGCACGGATGTTAATGTGAACGGTCTTTTCATAAGATGCAGAGAAACTGGAGTTCTTTCGTCAATTCCAGAAATACTCGGAGTGTGCGTTTTTACTCCGTCCCTTGACCATGTTGGAGTGTACATCGGAAATGGATATGTCATTGAAGCCAGAGGTCACAAATACGGTGTCGTAAAGACAAAACTTCAAGAGAGAGGTTGGCGTCTTTGGGGCAAACCGAGTATGATTGATTACTCTGACTCATTCAATACTAAATGGAATGAACCCTACCAGAAACTGTCCTCGACTGATAAAGTAATGATTGACAGACTTCCCATGATAAAAGAGGGTAGCAAGGGAGTGTTTGTCAAGATGTTACAGCTTTTATTGTCCTATCATAAATATGATGTTGATGATACAGGATTGTATGATTTCAACACATATATGGCAGTAAAGGATTGGCAGAAGAAACTTGGTCTTGAAGTGGATGGTATATGTGGAAAAAACACATGGACTAGCTTCTTGATATAAATAAAAACCCAGTGTAGTTTAACTACACTGGGTTTTTCTATTCGTTCTCTATATTCATTTCGAATAAGCACCATTGCCAATATTTGCAAAACAAACAGCAATGTTTGCAATTCCAAGTAGGATGCTTAATAACAAACATCCACATTTGAAATCTAAGTTTAATTCTTGATGCTAAACGAGTCAGACCACATAACATAATTTCTGAATACCTCCCCTACTTCATTGGTCGAATAGAAAATACGATTTTCCCTTAGGCACTTCATTATAAAAAGAGATAACTTATCAGTATGGCGAGTGAGACACATTCTATAATTCCAGCGAGTATCAGGTCTGTCGGTGTAGACCACATCATTATCCTCGTCTTTAATTGGCGTAGTTTTTGCATGAATGAATATAAACTCTCCACTGTCTTGTACAATAACCTCCCCATGTAGCAGTTCATCATTATAATCAATAAAAAAATTTGCTACAATGTCCTTGGGAAGAACCTTTACCTCTAGGTGTGGATATATCGCTATCTCCCACGCGCCTGTCGTAATCATTTTAAGCTCTGGATTGTCAAAGGCAAAATAAACATCGCTATCTTTGCCCCCTCGTTTTGCAGAACTCTCAGTATATTCACATACTACTTGCAGGCCGCTATCCCCATATTCATATACATCCACACTTCCGGGTTTTTGGTCTTTGATGTGAGTTAGGCCCATTTCTTGAAAATACGGGCAAACCTTGTTTACTGTATTTCCAAGAAGTATTATCTTGATGTTGCTTCTTTGTCGAACGATTGTAGAAATAGTGTTGACGAAAAGTATCCATTCATTCGGTAAGTATCCAGAGCGGGACATAAACTCATCGAATATAATTGTGGTAACTCTTGGGAACGAGATTGATTTATAGTGCTCCATAGAGTTAAGGTCGAAAGCATATCCAATCGGTTCTTCTGTTTGGCTACGGTTTCCATTTTCATCAGACCTTTCAAAGTAGAACTTAGAAGAAGTATAGTTGACTGAACTCCATTCTCCAGATGTTGCTTTATCAATAAATCCGTTTTCCGCATGACCGGAGAAGAGGTTCATAAGATTTTTCTTTCTTATATCTTCTCCAAATCTTCTTACATATGCAAATTGTTCTCCGGATTTGACATATCTTTCAATAGCATATGATAACGCAGAATAGGTTTTACCATTACTTCGTTCTCCAAAAACTACATAATAATGAGCATCTGGATAATCTTTTAATAGATGTTTTATGTCATAGTATTTATACTTTCTCGCCATGACACACTACCTCCATATAAATATGACAGTGCTCTTTTCCATAGAGTTCACAAAAGCACCTATACATATCCATAGCAACAGCGAAGTCAACACATTGAGTAATTTCACCGTCAACAATTACAATGTACTTTGTCACCAAGAATCCTCCTTTACTCCAAACATTTTGTTTAGAAACGCTTTATACTCGTCTGAAAGAGTTAGTTCATACTCAGATGGCTCCATGTGTATGCAACTTAGTTCACTGTACTCTCCTATATTACCTAGATAATCTCGAATTGTTCCGGACACAGGTTCATCAATATAGGTAAGAGTAAGTCTCCCAGAATATTCGGCTGGGACGCACAATCCATCATGCAGGCCATCAAGCGGGTCATCGCAGATTTTGACAATATAATCTCTAGCGAGTGCTTTGTTGACTCCGGCGACTGTGAGAAAATAGTTATCTCCGCGCTGTACGATGTATCGTTTTGCTCCAATAGTCTTAAATCTATCGTAACTTCCTTCATAATCCCAAACTCCTATCGGTTTTGATTTTCCATTCTTGTTGACTGGACTAAAATCATCTGGATTGATGTTGTGAAACTCGGCGGCTTTCAGTAGTTTCTGTTTGATTTGCTCGTTGTATGCGTTTATATAATCCCAATGATTATCTGGGTTTAGTATTTTGATACTATCAGTATCGGAGTAAATGTAATCGTCGCCGCAGGCTAAAATGCCAGAAAATAGATTTGCTCTACTATAAGCAGTCACCCATACTCCCCAAGGATAAAATAAAAATCTTCTTTTACCGTTGTTGTAGTTTCTTATTGCTTCTTCAATGTCGGGTTTAGTCGAACTGTATTCATCATTGTCATATCCTATTTCATTTCTAACAATATCAGTTACTGCCATTCCATATGCACTGTTTAGCATATTTTTACTAATCATGTAATTGACTTCTTCGCCCTCAACATCTTTCAATGTTGTCTTTCTTTTGTACAGTTCAAGTATAGATTTTACAAATGGAGTTGGCAAGTATCCTTTTTCATAAACTCTAAATCTTTTTATATGTATTTCATCCCAATTATAAAAAGCTATAAATACAAAAAAGTCTTGCTCTGTACAAGTTATGATTAGTTTTTCAGCAGATACAATTCTTCCATTGTCTATTACTGGTCTTGTAACATCAATTAGTTTTGAGTATGAAATAGGATGGTCATAGTCTACTTTAGGAGTTATATTTACAATCTCTACATCAAATAGGCAACAATATTTGTTTAGATACTTAAATAACTCTTCTTCTGTATCTATTTTGTCAATAACCTTTGACTTTGACATTGGAAACTTCTCCGCAAGCATAACTGCTGGATATGATGATGTAAAATCAAATGACCCAACATCTAAAAGTTTCTTTCCGGAGTATTTTGCAGAAGCGTGCGTAAATCCTCCACAAAATCCTCTTTTTAACTGAATGTACTCTTCTGGCTCTAAAGTAAGTTCGGACATTAAACCTTTATACTTTTGATACCGTTGAAAGCAACTCTTTCTACAAAAGTTTCTGACATAACCAGTGTTTGTCATTGGAATTAGACTTATATCCCCATCTGTTTCTATCTTCTCTTGTATATATGCCAGTAAAACTCTAATATCTGCTTCGCAGTATCCAAGCTCCACTTCTGATAAAGGAGTAACGCTTGTTCTTATTAAAGAATAATCAAGGTCTCCAGTCTTTTTACTTACTTTATACTTTTGCAGGTCTTCACCGACCTTAGCTAAAGATTTTGACGACAATTTGAGTGAACAACGATATTCAAAGCCACCCACTATACCATAAACTGGTTTTCTTTCTTCTAAGAAGAATAACTTGTCCCATGCAAATCTTTTCCGCATAAATTGGAACTCGTATGCAAAATTGTGAATATAGATTACTAGGCGTTTATTTTCAGATAATCCTAGTATAGTTGACAGAACTCTGAGAAAACTTTTATATTCTGCCCAAGTTCTACCATATGTCACCCAATTTAGAATACCAAATTGCCATACATACATACAAGCTCTTTTTTCCCCATCTTGATAAAATGAAGAAACTTCAATATCAAAAGCAGCAGGAACATTATAATATGTTATTTTCTTGTTCGTTACAATAGTGGGCAGATTTGAGTGGGCTATTTTCTCCAGAAAGTCAACCCTTTCAATAAGTCCGCTTTCCGGAGTAAACATTGGCGTCTTGGTATTCATACTCGCCCAGTTCCTCCTGCTCTTCAATAGACTCTTGTAAAACGCTTAACAAAGAATTGAGGTCTTCAACATTTATGTCTGTACCGGATTTTATGCGCTTTTTCAAGACCATGTCTCCGAGATACTGCTGTATCCTGTTGGAGCCATATAAATACTCTGCATTTTTGTAGGTTTTCTGGAACTCCTCATATACAGACCAGAATTTGCTTCTTTGTGCTACTGTCATACGGTGAGCAGGTCTTCCGTTTTTTCCGCCAAATATACGAATATCCTGCTCTCTCGCAACTTTTCTTGCCCCGGATACCGTAGAAGTTTGCGCTTGATGAAAAGACTGGTGCTCCAATATCTCATGCAACATAGCATTTCTTGACATTTTACTTAGTGGAGGAGTTTTTACATTGGCATCAAAAACCTCTTTTGCAGGAGAGTAGACATTTGTAGCCCTATCCAACTGCTCCATCCTAGTTTGAGTTTTTACTCTAATTTTTCTTAACAGGTCAGACAGTTGAGACTTAGACATTTTACCGAGCTCTGTCGGCTTCATGTCTTTTATATACTGATATGTTACTCTTGCCATTTTTTCTCCTTTCTAGTTAAACTAAAATAGGGGCTGGATATACCAGCCCCTTGGCTTTTTTCTCTCAGATGACCTCAACAGAAGTGAGGTTGTTTCCGGACTTGGTGCGAGTGGACTTAAAGCGGAGCTTCACGCCGCCGGACTTCTTCAGTTCCTCAGACGCCTGCTCAACATCGCCATCAAAGGCCGCCGCCCAAGCGATGCAGAGCTTATTCAGAAGGGCGCCGCCGTTGTAGTAACGGTCGGGATACTCTTCGAGCAGGAGGACAGGGAAGGTTTTTTCGACACCGTTGTCGGTGATGGTGGCGAAGTCGAACTCCACGACGGTCACTTCGCTGCCGGTCAGCTCCTCGGTTTTGATTTGCTCTCTCCCGGACATGAGATGGGAAAGGGAAAGCTCATTGGACGCGATTTCTCTGAAATTGATGCTCATTGTTTTTACTCCTTTTCAATTTTTTCTTGTTTGCTTTCATATAACTCCGAACTAAAGTTTTTCTCAAGCTCGAAGATTATACTTACGAGTTTTTTCCCATACAGGGAAAGCAGTTTTTTCTGCGCCTGCTCAAAGGTTTCGGCAATGATAGTCACAGAAGTTTTCTGAACCTTGCTGTCTGACTTGTAAATTATTGCCGTAAATACCATGCCGCACCTCCCTTTATAGTTTAACTGGATTTTTCTCGCCATTTACTCAGAAAGCAGGTCAACTCTGACAACAACAATTTTTTCTTCGTCAAAGTTTTTTTCTTTGGCGAGTTTAATTTTTGTGGTCTGCGCCGCGCTGGAAAAAGAGAAAGCGTACACCTTCATGGTGCGATTGCGAATTTGGCTTGCTTCATTATTGAAGCGCCAATAGGTTTTATACCATTTGCCTTTCCACATTTGAAGCACCTCACAGTTTAGTTGAACTAGAGCCCCCGGAGGGGGAGGGAGATTACTCCCCCTCGTCCTCTCCGAGCTCTTCGAGCATCTTCAAGAGCTGTGCCTTGGTAAACTTGGGCTTCTTGCCCTCGGTCTTGGGCTTCTCCACGAGGCCGTACGAGAGCTTGACGAGCTCCCCTCCCTCGCAGAGAATTACCTTGATTCCACGGTGGTAAACTCCGTCGTATTTGCCCTCCCGGACAAACTGCTTTTCGATATACTCGCCGAGCGTGACATTCTCGGCAATGTCAGCAAGGGCAACCGGGAGCTGAGTTTTGTCCCAGTGCTTGCGGTCAATGACGCCCTTGTGGACGATTTCGGCATCAACCGAGAAATCTTCAAGCACCTTCGGCTTTGTGTGCTTGACCCCAGCGGCGACGGAACGGAGCGTCTTCTGCGTGGTGGTGGGCGTGATTTCCTTTTCGTCGATTGCCTTCTGAATTTCCTCGTCCTTCATGTTGACGAGCTCGGCGAGATTGGAAGCAGGGAGCATAGCGGCGACGGTTTTCGCCGTGGTGCTTTCGCTGAGATAGAATCTCTCGCCGACTTTGGCGAGCTGATAGGCGAGGGATTTGGCAATGTGAAAAGTAGAATCGGCGTAGTCTGCGACGGACTTAAAACCGTCTTCTTTGTAGAGCTCGCCCTTCTTGACTTCGCCGAGGAGCTTGGCAAGCTCCACATTCTTCTTTGCCATCTCGTCACCGAGCTTGGCAATCTTGAGGGAAACTTCGTTGAGCTTCTTATTCTTGAAAGTGAAGCTCGCCGGGGCTTTGACTGTTGCATTTTGCAGTTCGTTCATGATACACACTCCATTTCATAAGATACAGTTCAGTCAACTGAACCGCTTCGGTATGGGGTAGACTCCCCCATCCTCTATGTGTCAAGCATACCATAAAATTGCATCAAAGTTGCATCATTTCTGTGAACATTCTATGAACTTTCTGTGAACATTTTG
>JAZONG010000015.1:0-12178 GCA_045654385.1 Alistipes sp. | reverse complement strand
TACGGATGTGATGTTCGAGGGTACAGCCGAGGAGTTGAAGCAGACAAAGGTTACCCAACTGGCAGTTTTTCTCCACTCGGTGGTGCTGGCAAAGGTTTTGGGCGTTGAGCCTGCTGCCGTTGCGGGGCACTCGCTTGGCGAGTTCTCGGCATTGGTGGTTTCGGGTGCGTTGTCGTTCGAGGAGGGCTTGGTGCTTGTGTCGAAGCGAGCAATGGCTATGCAGAAGGCCTGCGAGATGGTGCAAGGCACTATGGCGGCAGTCATAAATCTTCCGGATGCAACCATCGAGGAGGTATGCGAAAGTGTTGAGGGTGTGGTAGTTGCAGCAAACTACAACTGCCCGGGGCAACTCGTTATTTCGGGTGCTGTCAATGCTGTAAATGAGGCTTGTGCCAAGTTGAAGGAGGCGGGCGCACGCCGTGCGTTGGTTTTACCTGTGGGCGGAGCGTTCCACTCGCCATTGATGGAGCCTGCACGCCGTGAACTTGCCGAGGCTATCGAGGCGGCACACTTCAACGATCCGGTTTGTCCTATCTATCAGAATGTCGATGCGAAGCCTCACACCTCGCCGGAGGAGATTAAGGCTAATCTCATAGCGCAACTCACAGCGCCTGTTCGTTGGACTCAAATTGTCGAAAATATGGTGGCCGATGGCCTTTTGCAATTCGAGGAAATCGGCCCTGGAACGGTCTTGCAGGGGCTAATTCGTAAGATTTCGCCGAGTGCGGAGGTGGAGAGTAAATCTACTTTTTGAAAAAATTGCGTATATTTTTGAATTATTTTAACAAAGGTGGAATTTTTTCCACTTTTTTTATTATATTTGCAATAGGTAAAATAAAATAATTCAAGGGAAATGAGCTCTTTAATTGACTTTTTTAGCAATCAGGCCTCGGGGAAAGGCTTGTCGCACAAGAATAATATCATCAAGCGCAGCATCATCGCCTATATGGCGACAAATGGAGAGGTTACGCTTGCGGAATTGACTAAGGAGTTGAAAATCAGCATACCTACGATGACCAAACTCGTACAGGAGCTGGTTGACGAGAACATTGTTTCGGACTTGGGAAAGGTCGAAACGCAGGGTGGTCGTCGTCCGAATGTCTTTGGTTTGACCTGTTCGACACTCTATTTTGCGGGAGTACATGTTGGTCGTGATAGAATGACCTGCGTGATTACCGATTTGCAAAATAATTTAGTTTATGAGGTTGTTTATGAAGATTTCGAGCTCGTAGATCGTGAGTCGTGTCTTGATCAGATTTGCGACAATATCGTTAAGTTCCTCGATGAGTGTGGCTACGATCGCACCAAGATTTTGGGCTTGGGCCTCTGCATTGTAGGTCGAGTAAATACCTCGGAGGGCCGTTCGTTCCACTACTTCACATCGCTCGAAGAGTCGTTGCACGACATCGTGGAGCGTCGAGTGGGTTTGCAGGTTATTGTAGAGAACGATACCCGTGCTCGTTGCTATGCCGAGTATAACTTCTCTCGTTCGAAGACCGAGAGCAATGTCATCTATCTCCACCTCGGTTTGGGTGTTGCGATTGGTATCGTGAGCGATGGTAAGTTGTACTACGGTAAGAATGGCTTTGCGGGTGAGTTTGGTCACATTCCATTCTTCAACAACGAGAAGATTTGCTTCTGCGGTAAGAAGGGCTGCCTCGAAACCGAGGTGTCGGGTATTGCTATCGAGGAGAAGATGAACGAGTTGGTGCGCAATGGCGCAAATACCATTCTCCGCAAGCGCTACGAGGCGAAGGAGCAGATCCATATCAACGATATCGTGAATGCGGCACGCAACGACGATAACCTCTCAATCGAACTTATCGAGGAGGCGGGCGAGAAGGTTGGCAAGGCTGTTGCGTTCCTGATTAATATCTTCAACCCAGAGAGCGTTATTGTCGGCGGAAATCTTGCTGCTGCGGGCGACTATATTATGTTGCCTTTGAAGTCGGCTACCAATAAGTATTCGTTGAGCCTTGTTTATAAGGATACCAAGTTCCGTGTCTCGAAGATGGGCGAAAATGCCAATGCCTGGGGCGTTGCGATGTTGATGCGTAACTGGATAATCGGCTTGTAAAAAGCGAATAAAAAGCGAACTTCTGCGTTACGCTTCGGTCGTTGAGTTGCTCACATACCTTAGTATGCTCCGCACTCAACGCCTCGCAAGCCTTGAATTTCATCCTTTTATTCGCTTTTTATGTAATTGCTTCTGTAAATGATTTCAATCAAAGGCAATAGGGTAGTGCTACGGAGTGTCGATTTGTCAGATATCGACACTCTGCTTTTGTGGGAGAACGCCAACAATGAACCTCTCTATGGTATATATGAGGAGCGCTACTCGCACGAAGATATAGCACGATTTGTGGAGTTGCAACAGCGCTATTCGCTTGCCGAGACCGAGCAGCTGCGCCTAATGATATGTTCGCACGAGGGCGAACGATTGGGGTGTGTGGATTTGACGGAGTATGATGGCAGGAAGGCGGCTGTGTCGATCATTATTCACGACTCTGCCAATCGTCGCCGAGGGTTTGCAGGTGAGGCTTTACGCCTTGTGGTTGGTTATGCCGAGTCGCTCGGACTGCAATACCTCTGCGCCAATATCTTGCCCGAAAATCAACCAAGCATTAAACTCTTCCAAAAGGTGGGATTTGTGAGCGATGGAGCGATGCTCTATCGCTATGAGATTTAATGAGTTTAATGCTCTTTCCTTATATTCCTTAAACTCCTTATATTCCTTACCATACCTTACAAAAAAACGGGATGCATTTCGCATCCCGTTTATATATTGCTATCGAGTTGTTATTACAAACCCTCTGGCAAACCATTGATTGTAACTGTATAGTCACCCTGGAGTTCATAGATGAATCTCTGGCCCCAGAAAACTACTGGATTGCGTGTAGATGCAGTGAGGGTATACTGACCTGGGGTCTCGGTAGCTGAAACTACTACTGTACCTGAATCTACAGTGTAATCAACATCATCCATCTGCTCCCAGAAGAAACCGGTAAGAGCGCCACCACCTTCAACGCAATCAAATCTCTGATCGAGGAACAAACCGTTGGTAGTGTCGAGGTCGAAATTGAGTCTGAGGTTACCATTCATGCTAGAGCTCTTGAGTACCAACAAATTAGCGCTTGTATTGTATTCTGCCTCGAATGTAGTGAAGCCGTACTGTCCCAAATCGAATGGTAATGTCTGCTGTGCGCCGCCGCCACCACCAAGTTGGTAGCCGAGAGGACCAGTGTATGAACCTCGAATAATAACTTTATTACCCTCTGGATCCTGTGCTGGTATGTTGAATACAAGGAGGTTCAAGTCCTGCATAGTCAAGCCTGGGTGATATTCAACAGTAACACCATAAGGGTTACCCTCAGCGTCAGTTGCGGTCTCAGGAACTACAATCTGATAATCAACGCCGTTAATACTGAAGAACGAATAACCGCCTTGATCTGCCAAAACGCAACTCTTTGTTGGTATATTTCCTCCCTCAAAGAAACCAGCAACTACTGGATAGTGGTGTCCTGTAAGGTAAGAATATGTAAGGCAACCATTTGCTTGATAATCAAAGTCAAACATCATCAACATAGCCTCGCCACAAGGAACCATCATTTCAGTCTCTTCGTTATAAGACATAGCACTAAGCATAAACATATGTCCTGGGAGGCCCCTATCAGCAAGCGACATAGAGTTGGTAAGCTCTCCATTACCCACAGTTGCGTCAACGACGAACTCAACTACGGTTGGGCCAGCAGGAGTTACAGGCGTGTCTGGAGTATCAGGAGTCTCGCCACCTGGGTTCTCAGGAGTCTCAGTGCCCTGATCCGGATTTGGATCCTCAGGAGTCTCAGCGCCCGGCTGACAAGCAGTGAACATTACGGCTGTAGCCGCAAGCATCGAAAGTAAAAGTCTAAACTTTTTCATAATAGTAAAGTTTTTAGTTAATAAATAAAGTTAATTAATAAATATAAGTGTTGTTTGAAATTCTGGATATTAAAGTGAATAAATCACCATATTCCTTTCTGTTTCTGATACCAAAGATAAAAACTTTTTTTTTAACTGCAAAATTTTTTTACAATTTTTTTTCTTGGGCGATTATTTGCTAAATTACGAATTGTTAGTTTTAGGGTAGAAAAAATGATAAACAGTAACTTTTTTGGGTCTAAAATCGGACTCGTAGTCTATTTATCAAGATTTTTAATAAATTATTATTTTTTTTAATAAAATATAAACAATCGTGATTTTTATTCAAAAACTGCGATTTTTTTGCGAAGGAGGAGTAGGGTTAGGTGCGTTAGGGGTTATAAGGAATATAAGGGTACTCCTTAGACTCCTTAAACTCCTTAGACTCCCTATCCTCTTTACTCTCCACTCAAAAGTTTTTTCGTTTTTTAAGTTTATTTTTTCTATTTTTGCAAAAAAATAGAGTTACTATGACAAGAATAGTTGCACCATCAATACTTTCAGCCGATTTCGGCAATCTCGAAAGAGAGATAAAAATGCTCGACCGCTCGGTTGCTGAGTGGGTTCATATCGATATTATGGATGGCGTGTTTGTGCCTAACATTTCGTTCGGCTTTCCCGTAATGAAGGCGGTACGCAGAGCGACATCAAAGGTGCTGGATGTGCATCTGATGATTGTTAATCCCGAGAAGTATGTTCGCCGCTTTGTGGAGGAGGGCGCAGATTATGTGGTATTCCACCACGAGGCGTGCGCCGATCCTCGTGCTGCGATAGCCGAGATAAAGGCTGCGGGTGCAAAAGCGGGCGTGAGCATCAAGCCCGGAACACCCGTAGAGGCTGTTCTTGACTACCTCTCGGAGTTGGATTTGGTGTTGGTTATGAGCGTCGAGCCCGGTTTCGGCGGTCAGTCGTTTATGCCACACTCTCTCGATAAGGTGCGTGCATTGCGCAAGGTGATTGATGAAAAGGGGTACAACTGCCTGATTGAGATTGATGGCGGTATCTCGGCTAAAAATGCCCGTGAGGTGTACGAGGCGGGTGTAGATGTGGCCGTAGCGGGATCGTCGGTGTTCAATGCCGAGAGTCCGGAGCAGGCTATATATGATATTTTGAACGCATAAGAGCGACTTTTAATGATTTCAGTAGATAATCTCACCGTAAGTTTTGGCGGTTGGACCTTGTTCGATGGTATTTCGTTCCTCGTAAACCCGAAGGAGCGCATCGGTCTGGTCGGCAAAAACGGAGCGGGAAAAACAACAATACTCAAACTTATTGCAGGGTTGCAGCAGCCCACCTCGGGTGCGGTGACCAAGACTGCGGAGTGTACAATAGGTTACTTGCCACAGCAGATGCAGGTGGCCGATACAACCACGCTTATAGCCGAGACTGCGAAGGCCTTCGAGGAGGTCTTGGCAATCGAGGCGGAGATTGAGCGATTGACTGCCGAGATTGCTGTGCGTACCGACTACGAGAGCGAGGAGTACGAGAAGTTATTGCACCGTCTGAACGATGCAAACGACCGTTATCACATCCTCGGAGGTGATACCCGTGATGCCGACATCGAAAAGACGCTGCTTGGTCTCGGCTTCCGTCGTGAGGAGTTCGAGAAACCTACACGAGAGTTCTCGGGCGGTTGGCGTATGCGTATCGAGTTGGCGAAGTTGCTCCTGCGACGACCTTCGATTTTCCTGCTCGATGAGCCGACTAACCACCTCGACATCGAGTCTATTCAGTGGTTGGAGGAGTATCTTAAAAACTATAACGGTGCGGTGTTGTTGATTTCGCACGACCGTGCCTTCCTCGATAATGTAACTACCCGCACGATAGAACTTTCGTTGGGTAAGATTTATGACTATAAGGTGCCATATTCGCACTTTGTAACCCTTCGTGCCGAGCGCCGAGCACAGCAGTTGGCGGCCTACCAAAATCAGCAGCGACTAATCGAAAAGAGCGAGGAGTTTATCGAGAAGTTCCGCTATAAGCCGACCAAGTCAAATCAGGTGCAGTCACGCATCAAACAACTCGATAAGTTGGAGCGCATAGAGGTCGAGGAGGAGGATTTGGCTACGCTTAACATTAAATTTCCGCCTGCGCCTCGTTCGGGACAGATTGTGGCGGACATCAAGGGCGTAGGTAAGGCTTTCGGCGACCACAGAGTATTCTCTGGTGCGGAGTTTACCATCCACAAGGGCGATAAAATTGCTCTCGTAGGTCGTAACGGCGAGGGTAAGACCACCTTTGCCCGTATGTTGATCGGCGAGTTAGAACAGTCGGAGGGCGAGATTAAAATTGGCGCAAATGTCAGCGTAGGTTACTATGCGCAAAATCAAGATGACTTGATGAATGGCGAGTTTACCGTCTATGACACTCTCGATAGGGTGGCGGTGGGCGATATTCGTACTCGCCTGCGTGATATTTTGGGTGCATTCTTGTTCCGAGGTGAGGATGTGGATAAGAAGGTGAAGGTGCTTTCGGGTGGCGAGCGTTCACGCCTCGCTATGGCGAGAATGATGCTCGAACCACACAACCTCCTTATTCTCGATGAGCCTACAAACCATATGGATATGCGCTCGAAGGATATTCTCAAAACGGCATTGCAGAAGTTCGACGGAACGGTGGTTGTAGTGTCGCACGACCGTGAATTCCTCGACGGCATAGTGGATAAGGTTTACGAGTTCCGTGATGGTGGCGTGCATGAGTATCTCGGAGGTATTTACTACTTCCTCGAAAAGCGCAAAATCGAGAATTTGCGTGAGATTGAGCGCAAGGCGCCCGTGGCTGCTGCGGCAAAGAGTGAGCCTGCATCGACCGGTAAACTCTCCTACGAGCAGAAAAAGGAGCAGGAGAAGTTGCTCCGCAAACTTCGCAAAAATGTGGAGATGATAGAGGCTGAGTTGGCCGATGTGGAGGCTAAAATTGCCGAGTATGATGCTCGATTTGCTACGGCAACCGAGTATAACGCCGAGGATTACAAGGCGTATGATGAATTGAAAGGACGCTACGACCACTTGATGCACGAGTGGGAGAAGGCGTCGTATGAGGTGGAAATAACTGAGCAACAATAATATGGAAAATATCGTTTTTGGTATTCGTCCCGTAGCTGAGGCTATCGAGTCGGGCAAGCAAATTGAGAAAATTTACATCCGCAAGGGTGCTGAGGGACAGCTGATGATGGACCTCAAAGACCTCTGCTATCGCCACCGTCGCCACTATCAGGAGGTGCCCGTGGAGAAGTTGAATCGTATGACTCGTGGCAACCATCAGGGCGTTGTGGCTGTGATTGCCGCTATCGAGTATGTCGAGGTGCAGGATATTTTGGACCGTGTGCCCGAGGATGAAACACCGCTTATTATCGTGTTCGATAATGTTACCGATGTGCGCAATTTCGGCGGTATTGCCCGTTCGGCAGAGTGTGCGGGTGCTCACGGCATCATCTCATCGTTGAAAAATTCGGCACCGGTAAATGCCGAGTCTATTCGCTCGTCGGCGGGTGCTTTGACCCGTATTCCTGTGGCTCGTGTAGGTTCAATTCGCAACACTTTGAAGTCGTTGCAGGCGGATGGCTTCCAGATTGTGGCTGCAACGGAGCATAGTCGCAAATTGATGTACGATGCCGATTTAACCAAGCCTACCGTTATCGTTATGGGCTCGGAGGAGAACGGAATTTCGAAGGAGGTATTGAAGTTGTGCGATGAGCAACTCGCAATTCCGATGATTGGCGCAATCGAATCGCTGAATGTTTCGGCTGCGGCTGCAATTATGATTTACGAGGTTGTGCGTCAGCGCATCGGATAATATAAACTATTGGATAAGCTATATAAACATCCACGATTGGGCGATGTCGTGCTGCGACAGCGCTGGACTACAAGTCGCATTTCGTTATCGGTAAAACCGAACGGCGAGGTGCGATTGTCCTATCCACGCCTTGTATCTACGGCCAAGGCTCTGCGGTTCTTGGAGGAGAAGGCGGAGTGGGTGCTGGCGATGAGAGAGAGGGTTGCCGAGAGGGCAATGCAGGGTGGAGAGTATACGCCTGAACAGATTGAGTCGTTGCGCCGAGAGGCGAAACGGGTGTTGCCTGCGATGGTGGAGCGATTGGCTAAACTGCACGGCTTTAAGTATGGCAGGGTAACTATTCGTGCAACTCGCTCAAAATGGGGTTGTTGCACCTCGCAGAACAACCTCTCGTTGTCGCTCTTTTTGATGACTTTACCGCCACATTTGCAGGAGTTTGTGGTGTTGCACGAGTTGTGTCACACGGTGCATCACAACCATTCGGCAGAGTTTCACGCCCTGCTCGATAAAGTTACGGGTGGTCGTGAAAAGGAGTTAAATCGCCAACTGAAAGGTGTCCGCAAAAATCTCCGTTTCCGCAGGGGTACAGAGTCCGATTTGGAGCGCATTATGGAGTTGGTTGCCGATGCGCAGAGTTGGTTCAGAAGGCAAAATATAGACCAATGGCAGGACGGCTATCCTACGCCGGAGATTATATCAAGCGATATTTTAGGTAGCGAAAACTATATCGTTGAGTTAAACGGTGTTGTGGTTGCCACTTTTGTCCTCTCTTTTGCGGGCGAACCGACCTATGAAGATGTGAAAGGCAAGGGGTGGCTGAATGAAAACAACTATGCCGTAGTGCATCGCATTGCGGTGGCTGACGAGTGTCGCCGAAAGGGTATAGCGAGAGAGATTTTGCATTATGCCGAGGAGATGTCTGTCGAGCGAGGGGTAAGAGATATTCGTATCGACACCCATAGAGATAATGTGGCGATGCGTTCGCTATTGAAAAAACTCGGCTACACCCATTGCGGTCGCATAACCCTCACTTCGGGAGCGCTTCGTGAGGCGTATCACAAGGCGTTCGAGAGTTAAAGATGTAAAAAACTCCTATTTTTACTCTTTTTTATTGCAGTTTTGGTGCATAACAACTTAAATTGCGAAAAATAGTTTACCTTTGCAGCCAGAAATAACGAATAACAATATATAAATATGGCAAATTTTAATAGAGACTCGTCGTCTGCGCTTTCTCGCTTTGCGAAGGATAAGCGTTTGCGTACTGCAAATACAAGAGAGGAGAGAGGTGCTTTGACTCGCACATCTTCGACTCGTTCAGAGCGACCAAAGCGTGCATCGTTCAATCCTAACTTTACCGATGATAACCGTCCAAAGCGTGATGGCTTCAAGGCAAAGGGTGGTAAGTTTGAGAGTAAGCCTAAGTTCGAGAATAGAGGCGAGGGTCGTGGCGAGCGCACTTTCAAGGGTAAGAGCGAGGGCTTCAAGAGCAAGAACGATAACTTCAAGCCAAAGAGCGAAGGTTTTAAGGGTGGTCGCAAGCCTATGGGCAAGAGCGAGGGCTTCAAGACTAAGCGTGATGGCTACAAGGGTAAGCCGGCAGCCGAGCGCAGTTATCCGAAGTACAACCCTAACAAGGTTACTGGCGAGATTCGTTTGAATCGTTTCGTTGCGCAGTCGGGACTCTGTTCTCGCCGTGAGGCAGATGATTTCATTACAGCAGGTTTGGTAAGCGTAAATGGCGTTATCGTAACCGAGCTCGGCACAAAGGTGTGGCCGACAGATGTTGTGAAGTTTAACGATGAGCGTTTGCAGGGCGAGAAGAATGTATACCTCGTATTGAACAAGCCAAAGGGCTATGTTACAACCCTCGAAGATGACCACGCCGAGAAGACCGTTATGGAGTTGGTGCAAAATGCTTGCAAGGAGCGCATCTATCCGGTTGGTCGCCTCGATAAGAACTCGTTGGGATTGTTGCTCTTTACTAACGACGGCGATATTACCCGCCAGTTGACACACCCGTCGTTGCGCAAGAAGAAGATATATGAGGTTACTTTGGATAAGGCTCTTACCCGTGCTGATTTCGAGCAACTTGCAGAGGGTATCACTCTCGAAGATGGCGATATTTTCTTCGATGAGATTTCGTATATCAAGGATGACAAGAAGTCGGTGGGTGTAGAGATTCACTCTGGTCGCAACCGTATTGTGCGCCGTATGTTCGAGCACCTTGGTTATAAGGTCACAAAACTCGACCGTGTATACTACGCAGGTTTGACCAAGAAGAACTTGAAGCGTGGTGCTTGGCGATTCCTTACTGCTGACGAGGTTGCACGCCTCAAAGCAGGTCGCTACGAGTAAGCCGAACAAGCAATGCATATAACGAGAGTGGAGAGATTTCTCTGCTCTCTTTTTTTATTTCATAAAAAACTTTTCTGTTTTCAGTTTATTTTTTGTACCTTTGTTGCAATGATATAAATCAAACTCAAAAAATAGTATAACAATGGTTATTTTAGTATTGAATTGCGGTAGCTCGTCTATCAAGTATCAGGTGCTTGATGTAGAGGCTGCTTCGCACAAGTTGCTCGCAAAGGGTATTGTAGATCGTATCGGTTTGGCAGAGGGTGACCTCGTTCACAAGCCTGTTGGAAAGGATAACTTCCATCTCCATCAGCCAATCGCTGACCACACCACAGGTATCAGCCTCGTGTTGGAGGCGTTGACTCACCCTGAGCACGGCGTTATCGCTTCGCTCGACGAGGTGAAGGCTGTTGGTCATCGTGTAGCGCACGGTGGCGAGTTCTTCGCTGATAGCGCAGTTGTAACCGAGACCGTTAAGGAGCAGATTAAGTCTTTGTTTGCAATCGCTCCATTGCACAACCCTGCAAACTTGGAGGGTATCCTCTCAATCGAGAAGGTGTTGCCATCGGTGCCTCAGGTTGCAGTATTCGACACATCGTTCCACCAGTCAATCCCTGCACGCAACTACTTGTATGCACTCCCTTACGAGTACTACGAGAAGTATCGTGTGCGTCGTTACGGCTTCCACGGAACAAGCCACAAGTTTGTTGCTAAGCGTGGTGCCGAGTTCTGCGGTCTCGACTTGGAGAACTCAAAGATTGTAACTTGCCATGTTGGTAACGGTGGTTCGGTAACTGCGGTTTTGAACGGTAAGTCGTACTGCACTTCGATGGGCTTCTCGCCGGTTGACGGTTTGATGATGGGTACTCGTTGCGGTGATGTAGATCCAAGCGCAGTGCTTTACATTGCAGAGAAGGAGGGTATGAACTTTGCCGAGATCAACACAATGATCAATAAGAAGTCGGGTGTTGAGGCTGTATCGGGTGTATCGAGCGATATGCGTGATATTGATGACGCTTACGATGCAGGCAACGAGCGTGCAATCCTTGCTCGTGATATGTACTACGACCGTGTAAAGCAGTATGTAGGTAAGTATGCTGCATTGATGGGTGGTATCGATATGCTCATCTTCACCGGTGGTGTAGGCGAGAACTCGCAGGACTTGCGTCGTTGGGTATCGCACAATATGGAGTTTATGGGTGTAGAGTTGAACGATGCTGTAAATGATGTGACCCGTGGCACCGATACAATTATCTCGACCGAGAATTCGCGTGTTAAGGTCGCTGTAATTGCTACTAACGAGGAGTTGGTTATTGCACAAGATACATTTAGACTTATTAACAAATAAAAAGCCAATGGCTCAGGGCTAATGGCTAATAGCTTAGAATTATGAAACATTTATCAGAAATAGTAGATGCAGCGATTGCGCGTGGTCGCAAGCGTTTGGCGGTAGCATACGGACAAGACTCACATACTATCGAGGCGGTGTACGATGCTTATAAAGATGGATTTGTGGAGGCTACACTCTTTGGAGATAAGGCTGTAATCGAGAAGACTTGCGCAGGGTTGGGTATCGATTCGTCAATCTTCGCAATTGTTGACGAGGCTAACCCAGCAAAGGCGGTTGCTGCGGCAGTTAAGGCTGTTGTTGCAGGCGAGGCTGATGTCTTGATGAAGGGCTTGGTCTCGACCGATGTCTATATGCGTGGTATTTTGAATAAGGAGGCAGGGCTGTTCCCTCCAAAGGGCGTATTGAGCCACATTTCGGTGTTTGAGTGGGCTGGCTATCACAAGTTGCTCCTCGCTTCGGATATCGCAGTGTTGCCATTGCCTGATTTGAAGCAGAAGCAGGCTCTTATCAAGTATATCGCACAGGTTGCAAAGACTCTCGAAATCGACACTCCAAAGATTGCTTGCGTAGCAGCTATGGAGTTGGTTAATGCCAATATCCCTGCTATGGCAGAGGCTGCAATCCTCTCGAAGATGGCAGATCGTGGTCAGTTGGGCAATGTGATTGTTGATGGTCCATTGTCACTCGATATCGCACTCTATAAGGAGGTTGCAGAGC
>JAZONG010000014.1:0-5638 GCA_045654385.1 Alistipes sp. | reverse complement strand
CGATGACTAATATAAATAAGGTACGAAATCTCTCTATTTCAAAGTTTTTTGCCCTTTCGGAATTTTTTTTTGTGTGAGTGTAGGCTATCTCGAAAAAAAGTCTTACCTTTGCGGGCTATTTATTAACTAATTAAACATTTTTACGATTATGCCAAAGATGAAAACAAATGCCGCTGCAAAGAAGCGTTTTTCTTTCACCGGCACAGGTAAGATCAAGCGTAAGCACGCTTATCACAGTCACATCCTGACCAAAAAGACTACAAAGCAAAAGCGCAACCTCTGCCACTCGGGCATCGTATCGAGCGTAGACGAGCCAAAGCTTTTGAAGTTGTTGGTTAAGTAATTTTAATCACAATTTCGCACAATTAATTTTATTTATTAACCGAGGTGAAACAGCCCTAAAGAGTGCGAGAGAATCGTACCGCTGTTAATCTCATCAAAAACTTTTAGACTATGCCACGTTCAGTAAATGCTGTCGCATCACGCGCAAGAAGAAAAAAGGTTTTGAAACTTGCCAAAGGTAACTTTGGTTCAAGGGGAAACGTTTGGACAGTAGCGAAAAACACTGTCGAGAAGGGTTTGCAGTATGCTTATGCACACCGCCGACTCAAGAAGCGTACATTCCGTTCGTTGTGGATTACTCGTATTAACGCAGCAGTTCGTGCTTACGGTATGACCTATTCAGAGTTTATTGGTAAAGTTAATGCTAAGGGTATCGCCCTCAACCGCAAGGTTATGGCTGACTTGGCAATGAACGAGCCAAAAGCATTCGAGGCAATCGTAAAAGCAGTTAAATAGCCTTTTGCAGTTTAGCAGAAGTGTAACCGCTATCCATTGAGGTAGCGGTTTTTTCGTTTGAATAGGTATCGTAAGGCTATTTAACTGTTTTAATACCTAAAAGGTATTGACAATCAGAATAATTTGCCTATATTTGCATTGTAATAGCGACTTATGGGCACAAAATCCCCTCCCCGAAATTTATCGGGGGGGGGGATTTGAGGTTTAATTTATTGACCATAAGCGAGTTACAAGGAGTCTAAGGAAAAGCGCTCGAAAAAAAACTCCTTAAACTCATTAGCCCACAAGCCCCAAGGCGAAGACACAACAAATTAACTATACAAACAAAATTATTAACTAAACCAAAAAAGCAAAATGAAAAATTTGACAAAAATTTTCATGGCAGTTGTGGCGGGGATGTTTGCATTCTCTTGCGTTACCGACACAACTATGGACCAGTCGGTTAATCTCGGCAACGAGGCTAACGGCGTGGTTAAGACCGTACTTTCGGTTTCGATTGCTGACTCGGAGGAGTTGCGCACACAACTCGGTGTAGCCGGAGAAAACGGCTATCCGATGTATTGGAGCAATGGAGACAAGATTTCGGTAAATGGCGTTGAGTCTAACGCCTTGGAGCTTGACGAGGCGACTGCTACTGCGGCATTGTTCGGCTTCAGCAAGAATCTCGCTACTCCTTACTGCATCGCCTATCCGGCAGCAGCTGAGGGTCAGGTTGAGTTCTCTGCAAACCAGTCGCACACCAGCAACACCACTTTCGGCAACAATGTTGCTGCAATGTGGGGTTACAGCGAGGATGGCGATGGTGTAGAGTTGCAGCACCTCACAGGTGTGCTCAAAATTGGTGTTACCGGTACAGCCAAACTTGTTTACGCTCAGGTTTCAACCGCTGACCGTGCTCCAATCGCAGGTACATTCGATTTCGATTTCGTGAAGGGCGAGGCTACTCCAACCACCACCTCTAAGAATGTTATTTCGTACTCATTTGGCGATGGTGTAGCATTGAGCACAACCGAGACTACCTACTTGCACATCGCAGTTCCTGCGGGCGTTTACGACGAGTTGTATGTAACTCTTTACGATGACAACAACGGCGTGATGTATGCAACCGTTAAGGCAGGCGACAAGAAGCCTCTCGCAGCAGGTAAAGTGCGTGAGTTCAAGAAGGACGACGTTGAGCAGGTTATTGTCTACACTCCTAACGACACAGCTTTTGTTATCAAGAATGTTGACGACTTGTATAACTTTGCAACAAGCGGTCTCTCGAAGGATGCTGTATTGGTTAACGATATCGACTTGACCAAGGATGAGCAGAATCGTACTTGGACAACCATCTCGTCGAGTTACAAAAAGACCTTCCACGGAAATGGTTACGCAATCAACGGTTTGACAAAGCCTCTCTTCAAAGAGGTTGCAGGAGTTATTAAGGGCTTGCACCTCACAGGCGTAAATATCGTTGAGACAAGCGATCCGATGGTCGGTGCTATTGTGCGTAAGGTCTATGGTGAGGCGACACAAGAGGTTGTTCCAACCATTGAGCACTGCTCGGCAAGTGGTAGCATTAAGCTGAATATTACTTCGAAGGAGATTGAAACAAACAACTACAAAATCACCGTCGGAGGTATTGCAGGTCAGGTGTATGCGGGCGATGTTCACTCGTGTACAAACAATGTAAATATAACCATTCAGCAGGTAACCAAAACAGGCACATCGAAGCCTGCGGTAACTCCGAATATCGGTGGTATCGTAGGTTATTCGCAGAAGCTCGAAACAAGCGGAGTTACTCGTTACAACAACACAACCAACTGTGTTAATAATGGAGCAATTAGGTATGAGGATGCTTCGGGTTCGACTAAGTCGACTGCGACCATTGGCGGTATCATAGGTTACTCTTACGACTCGAACTTGGACTTCCGCTTGTCGAATTGTACTAACAATGGTCCGATTAGCTATGACTCAACTTGTAACAATCTCCGTATCGGAGGAGTTATTGGTATGGCTACCGGAAGCAATGCGGAGGAAGCACAACTTGACAATCTTACCAACAATGGAGCTATCTCTGTTGAGGGAACTATGGCAGGCTATGTATGTTGTGGCGGTGTCGGTGGTTATGTCCTTGGAGCTGATACAGGCTCTGTGAATAAACTCTATAACAACGGTAATATCTCTGTCAAGGACGGTTCTGTTACAGGAGGTTTTTACTGTGCCGGAGGAATCGGACAGTTTAAGACCGGAAAAGCAAGCTACATCTACAACCGAGGAAATATCAATGTTGATAGCGACTTCTTTTTCACCGCTACCTCTATAGCAGGTTGTATTGGACACTGCGAGAAGGATAATACTACGCCTACCTGCCAGCATCTCTACAACTATAATCCAATCACCGTTGCAGGTTCTTCTCGTGAGGGATCTAAGGGCTTACATCGAATTGGAGGTACCGTGGGTTATTCGAATATGAATTTGAAGAATGCCTACAACGAAGCAACCGGTACTATCACCGTAAGCGGTAATTTCAATACCAATGGCAATCGTCAGACCACAGCCTCCGCACGAGGTACAGACCGATTCTCGATTGGTGGTGTCGTAGCATACAAATCGAGCGTAGCGGTCACAGATTCATCTAACGAGGCTGCAATTATCTTCTCGGGAACAGAGCAGAGTCTTCACGCCGATGGTCAATTGACACAGGTTACTATTGGTGGCGCTATTGGTTATACATCTATTAACCCTACAGGCGTAAGCAACTCAGGATCTGTTACAATGTCGGGAACAATCAATAGTGAGCTTCAAATGGGTGGTATTGTCGGATATACCTATGCCGACAACTTCACAAAGAAGACCAATAGCGGAAATCTTACCATTAGCGGTACTATTAAGGGCGGTCTCTCGTTGGGCGGATGTATCGGATATTTAAGTGATAACACTGACAGCATAACAAGTGATATGAGCGGAATTACCAACAATGGAGCTATTACTATTACCAGCACTGCTGTTATTGAAGGTCCAATTCGCTCTATTGGTGGTGTTGTCGGCCACACCTATGGTTGGACAGCCTCTGGTGGTCTTCTCCAAACTTCGACCAACAACGGAGATATCTCTGTCGGTGGAACATTTGGCAAAGATGGCGAGAGCGTAATAACATACATCGGTGGTGTTATTGGAAACAGCCAGGCGGCATCAAGCAAGAAGGGTCATAAGTTGACGAGTCTGACAAACAATGGAGATGTTACCACATCGGCATCTTTTGTCGGTGAAGGATGTCGTCTTGCGGGTGTTGCAACCATTTCGATGCAGGATCTCAATACGGCAAACAACAACGGAACTTTGACCTTTGCAGGAAGCACCAGCGCAGGCGAGGTACATATGTGTGGTGTGGCAACTAAGGTAACCGGAAATATCACAAATTGTAACAACGGCTCTGCGGAGGATAACACAAAGGGTGCTTTGATATTCGCTGAGGGTGCAACATCTTACTCAGCAGTGCGTATGGGCGGTATTACCGACGATGCGTCTGGTAATGTAACCTCAGTAACCAATTACGGAGCTATAACTTTTGCCGGAAAGAGTGGATACACATTCTATGGTGGTGGTGTTTCGGGCTATGGTGCTTATGGTGGCAAGACTTGGACAGACTGCGTCAATCGTGGAAAGGTGAACATCGCAGGTTCTATTGGAGATGAGGCAGTTGGCAAAGCCGATGCAGGCGCAGACTGCTTCTTTGGAGGTATACTCTATATGGTTCGAAGTGGTGAGACCAAGTATGTTCAATGCTGCAACCATGGAGAGATTATCATCACCGCAAGCGTAGCTAACTGCTCACGCAGTGCAGGTGTTATTGCTCGTGTTGAGGATGCTAATGCAAATGTTACTATGGAGGATTGTGCAAACCACGGCAACATACAGTTCGATTATAGTACGGCTACACGAACTGAGGGTGCTTGTGTTTCGGGTGGATGTATTGCTCAGTACAGCGCAGGCTCTTTGACTGTCGTAGGCACGCTCTTGAATGCTGGTAATATCTCTGCGGCGGTGGTTAACAATACGGCAGGTCAGGGTAACCAGCTTGCGGGTGTCATTGGTAACAAGACCAAGGCTATCGTTGCTGGCGAGAACGCATTGTTGAAGAATACAGGTTCTGTTGCATATACCGGCTCATCTAAGAGCACTTTGTATATGGGAGGTATATTCGCTTATGGTGCAAACTGCGAGAGCCCTGCAATGCTTAATAGCGGAGATATCACCGCTACCGGTACATACAGATCGGGCTCAAAGTCGTATATTGGAGGTATTACCGGTTACGCCGGAGCTGCTATTACCAACGCAACCGTTACCGACGAGTGTTCAATCGTAGCGTGGAACTATATGGGCGTAGGTATGATTACCGGCGTTAGTCGCACCGATACCATTAAGGCTACAGACTGTCAGGTAGCAGGTACTATCGATAAGGGAAAGAATGGCCTACACTACGACCAAGAAACAGATAGCAATGTGGAAGGCTGGTACTCGTTTGTTGAAACTTTGACTGCTGAGAACTTTCACAACTATATTTACGGCGAACCTGTGGAGGCTTCGGTAGCTACTGAAGATAGTTGTTCGTATTATGTGCGACCAACACCGGCAGAGTAACGAATGGTTTAACGATTAAATTTTTAGGAAGTTATGAAGAAAAATATAATGTTGAGCTATTCTGCTCCCGAGTTCGAGATTTTTGAGGTAGCCGTTGAAGGCGGCTACGGAACAAGCGTCGGTCTCCCTGGCTTCGGCACAGAGGATGATGAGCTTAGTTTCTAAATCTACAACCCTCTTTTGCAAGGGGCAGCCATTCGGTTGCCCCTTGTTTTTT
>JAZONG010000013.1:0-12016 GCA_045654385.1 Alistipes sp. | reverse complement strand
AGATTACGAACAAAACTCCTATCTTTGTGAGGTGAAAATCAAGGTGAGAAGCCTTGTTGTGCGGTCAACACATCATTTCACAAAGGACATCACCTGCCTCATATGCGTGATGTCTTTTTTACATTCTACTGTTGTTTTCTCGGCAATATCCTCTCTTTTAATTTGTAAATTTCAATATCAGGGTACTTGTCTTCACGCTCCATATCGTAAATTACGGTTTGATTGGTGTAATCCACGCCCCTCTTGTCCAACAGACTTTTGACATTAACAGAAAAGTAAGCGCCAGAACCCTTTACTTCGAATAAATCATCACTGCTACTTGGTCTATTTATTAAGTAGAAACAACTATCATCACTACTATCTGTTGCAAACTGAATTTTTGTTCCGCTTCTTAATCCAAGATACTTGGCCGTCGCCTCTGTAAAACCAAGTTTTCCTGTCTTATGAACAGTTGCTTTCAATTTCGTTGCTCCTTCGTTTTTGTAAATTATCAGTGCCATATTTCTGTTGTGCGATTTGCTTGTTGCAAAGATATGTATATATTTTGTATTTTGCAAGCGAATAAATCTTTTATTTGTTAGTTGTTAACAATTCATTTATTATTTATTTTTTGGCGTCTTGAAATTTATTTACCATTTTATGTGTTAAAAAATGGGATTATCCACGGTTTTCTTGTGATTTGCTTTTGTGTGTCTTTTCTTTTTCTTCTTTTTTTAGATATGTCCAACTTGTCATATATGTTGAAAACTTTATTACTTATTGAAATTATCAACATACAGAAAAAGGTTAATTATTAGTAGTCTATGCTTGATTTACGAAGATTCTTTGGTGGTCCTGTCGAGTGATAACAGTATCCCAACCACCAATAGGATTGTCGCCGTGTCTGTCAATACCCGCATAACTCAACGATGAGTCCTCATAGCGTTTGAATTTGAAGATGGCATCGTTCATCAGTGCCGAGTTGAACACATCGAGCGAGTCGAGCAATTCAAAGTCCTTCACTGATAAACCCGTTACTTTCTTAAACAAGCCAGGTTCTAATTGTGTGATAACATCTTTCAAACTGCGCTCACGATAGTCCGTCAAATACATAAAGACAGGGACACGAGTAGCAAATTTTATCAGTTTTTCCTGTATCTGCTTGCGGAGACTCTTGTACTCCTTCTCCTCCTCTGTCAACTCCTTTTTCTTCTGCTTTGTCATATCCTCATCGGGAGTCTCCTTCTTTGCCTTCTTCACCTTCTCCGACTTGTTAATGATGGTTTCGATGTCTTGGTTGAGGTTACGGAATCCCTCAATGCTCATCAATGCCGCTAACGCTTCGGGGTTGTTCATCAAGCGGCGCAAAGTCTCGTTGTCCACATTGACAAGCAACGCACTCTCCCAACGGCGTGCCAACAGTGTCGCCGATGTTCCACTCATAGCAATATCGAGTATTCCCGCCGCATCAATTTGCTTCATCGAACTACCATCGTATGCCAACACAGGAAGGAAGTTGATAAACTCCTCAACTTTCTTTTCGGGGTTACTCTCCTCAACATTCAGACGACAACTGTAATCCGCAATTTGCCTCAACGCTCGGTTTGGAGCGAAGTCGAATACATAGCACTCCTCCTTTAAGATGTCCACCTTGTTTGGCGATAGTCCGTCAGCATTGCGAACCGTCCACGGAGTCTGCACACGGAACGCCGCTTGGAAGTATGTTTCGGGACTTGACGAGTTGCGGAGCATAAAGATTCCCGTCCACGGTTTCACCGATACACCCGTAGTCAATTTGCCACACGATAGAGTGATAGTCTTTGTCTCCATTGGATTGCCTATTGCCTTCAATACAGGCGGTAACGCATCAATTCCAATACCCGCCTTTGTTCCCGCTGCCAACACCACTTTGTAGTCGTGGTAGAAGCGATTTTGACGCTCGGCGAGAAGGTTTCGCATCGCATAGCACGAAGCAACAGAAGGCAAAAACCAAAAAGTATGAGTCAGCGTTGCCAACAGCGGAGCGTGAGAGAATGGCATCGGTGGTTTCTGCTTACCCAACTTCAAATCCGACACGATGTTTTCGGTGTATCCTCCACGAATCAGATCCAGCCACTTCTGCACCTCGTTCTCATATACAAAGTGTGCATCGTCTCCCTCTCCCTTTGCCGAGAAGAAGATGTTTAGATCAAACTCATTGAACTCGCCCTGCGAAGCAACCATCTGCAACTCATCGGGTAACTGATATGTCATCATTACCATACGAGGCAACGAAGCGTATGGATTCTCTCCTTGTGAGTCGTCCCACTCTGCCTTCGCTCTCTGCTCATCGGAATAGGTCCAATTGTAGATTTGCTCCTCGATAAACTCGCCTGAATTTATGGCACGGAAAGGTGTTCCCGATAGGTAGAGATATGCACCTGTGGTGATTGGCATATCACCCTCATCGAAGTAATCTAATCCCTCTCCTTCGGCGTATGCTTGCTCTCGTTTATCCTCATTTTCGAATAAGTCTTTTGCATTTTCACGCCACGCTCCATAGTGGTACTCATCAAGTATCACACAGTCCCAATTTATGGCGTGTACCCACTCATTATGTGCCTTTATACCTCCCGCCTTACTCTTACCCAAGTAGTCTTGGAATGAACCGAAGCAGACTATCGGTTTATCGTGTTCTGCGGTGTCGTATGTCAGCGTTGAGGTACGGGATATAAACTGCCACCCCTCAAAGTCTATGTGGGTACGCAAGTCCTCCTCCCACGCACTCTGCACAGCGGGTTTGAATGTCAATACCAACAAGCGTTTCCAACCCATCGTCTTTGCTAATTGATAGGCGGCAAATGTCTTTCCGAAACGCATCTTACAGTTCCAAAGGAAGTGAGGTGTGCGTCCATTGTTCTCGGTGCAGTATGTGGCGAAGTATTCACTTGTCTTCTTCACTGCCTCCGCTTGTTCAGGGCGCATCTTGAACGACTCTGTTCTGTTGAAGTCCGCCTCTCTCCTTTCACGAACTGCTCGGACTGCGACTTTAACCTCCCTTATGCCACAACGATACCACTCTCCTCCACAACACTCAATACCCATCGACTCCAACATACGATGCACATCGTGATCGGTGAATGATGTTCCATCTCCACGCATCGCCGACTCCTCAACGACTATGCGATATGGTAACGATCCAGGACGAAGTGTCGGATATTGCTGTGCTACTCGTTGCTGAACATCAACAGCGGTGTAACCTACTTTGAGCATACCCGCATATTGCGGATTGGTATCCTCGTAGGCATATATCATTGGGTTCGCCTCTACTCGGCGTGGAAAAAAAGTGGTTGGCATAATTACTGCTTATTGATTTTCTCCATTACGGTTGCTATCAACTCTTCATCTCTATTTAATAATTGTTGCACAAGTTTGTACACTGTTGTACAAGGGTTGTGTTTTGCATATCGAGTATCAGTGAAAGTTTGATGTTGTTGCTCTGCATTTTTGATAGCTTGTTCCATATTACCATATGTGGTCATAATTTCAAAATTACGCTCACAATTTTTCTTGTACTTGTATGGAGTTTTGCTCTTCCATTTTCCTGAATTGTTTACCGCTTTGGAAATAGCAGTCTTAAACTCATCTCTGCTCATTGCTGTAATTCTATTCTGAAAATGGTATAAGTACCACAATTCAAATGCCTCATTGCTCCAAGCTACATTAACACCATTAGCATCTGCTTTTGCAATGGCGGAATTAAAATTATTATCAGGAAAACCATCTTTATCAAATACAGCCCATACGCTATCATATTTATCTTGATTAGATCGGGATTCTTGTAATTCAATAGCCTTGTTTACAACAGCCATTGTGTTCTTACCTGTTCCATCACATTTTACCTCGTAAACGAAATAATCATTGTTTTTAGTGGTGAAATGATTGAAATAATTCGGTTCCGTCTTTTCTCCTTCTGCAACAATGAGAATCCTACACGACATTTGCTTTTTTCGTGTTGGTTTCTTCTCTTTGTTCTTTTGCTTTTTAAGAACAGAGTTATCTATTTTTATTTTGTTTGCCATAACTTAATCGTTTAGAATGAACGGAACTGCACCATATCTTCCTGCAATATAATTTCTCTCATAGTTGGAATCACTACGAGGTTTACTACCATCAGGCAATTCAATATCCATCATATTATACAAATCGGTTTGCTCCATTTTGTCCTTCTCTGTAAACCAAATTTGATCCCTTCTTAATAATTTAGAAGATAACAAATGGGTATCGTGTGTTGAGAAGATTAACTGTGCGTTATGTGGATTCGTTTTAGGATTATTAAACAAATCAACAATGTGATTGGAGATTAGTGGGTGCATTTTTGCATCAAGCTCATCAATCCACAGCACTTTGCCATTTGCCAAGGTGTCAAAGATTGGACCAGACAACTCGATGAGTTTTTTTGTACCCTCTGATTCCTCGTCAATATCGAAAATGGTATATCCTACAACTTTGCCATTTTTGTTATATACATTATGCTTACTGAAAAGCAAAATACGCTTCTTCCCACGGAATTGATTTACGATGCTCTCTTTAAGTTCAGAAGGCATATCTTGTGGCAAATCCGACTCGTCAAAATCTTCCTCTTTGGTTTCAATGGAGTCAAATCCCAACTGAACCCTATCAAAGAATTTTACAGCACTATCATAGCCCTCGCTATGTGTATGTAGCATTGCCTTGGAATATGCCGAATATCCCCTACTTTCAATACCAGAAATTGCATTCATAGATTGGAATTTCGTAATAATACTTTTCGAAATATCTCCACCTAATTGTGCGCATAGCGACAGGAATAGCCTATTATCATCTGTATTTACTTCTTTTCCTACACCTTCGGAAAATGTATTTTCGTTGACTCCGATACCTTCCTCTGTACGAATAAATAAACACTTCTCTCTCTTACCACCAACAGAGGAAGAATATAACCATTCTCCCAAAATCATTGATTCGTTATATTCAAATCCATATCGATAAGTCGTGTTATCTACAATAAAAACCGCTTCAAGAAAAGTTGGATTATTTTGTACGGTTGTGAGTCTAAAAGGTTCAAAACGGAGTTTTTCTCCAGGATTTAGCCTGACTGATTCCACCACCTGATAAATCATTGCTAAAAATGCTTTGACGACATTTGTCTTTCCACTTGAATTTGCGCCATACAAAGCTGCGGTTTTTAAAACCTTGGCATTTTTGTTGATTTGGAATACATTGTTTTTAGGTTCATCAGCAATTCCCTGAGCCCTTAATGATAGCGTGCATTTGTGGTTAATGGACCTGAAATTTGCACAAGTGAATTCGAGTAACATACTTTCTTATTTTGAGGTTATTTCTAATATATAGTGCAAATATAGTGCAAACATAAAAGAAAAGCAAATAAATTTGAGAAAAAACCTCAAATTTTGCACAATTTTACTCCATTGGGCGAATCATTGACTCGATGAAGGCGATTTCCTCCTCCGTTAGTCCATACTTAGCATACAGTTTCTCATCAGTCCACGGTTCGTTGAAGTCTTGCATTGGAACTAACGAATAAACACCTCGTGCTGCATTTTGGGTATTCTTTTTGTACAACACAAAAAATCTGAAAAATCGTGTTTTTATATAACTAATCAGATTCTCTGCTTGTTTCTTATCATCAAATGTGCCTAATACCAAATATGTTTCGGTACAACAAGTTAAAGGTTCTCCAAGAAATGGTTTACCAACTACTAAATACGGAAACGCTCCACGCTCTCCGTATGCCTTTGCTATATACACCTTGTACTTATCCACCCATTTATTGTTTTGGCGTATTAAGGACCTTGATATGTGCCCATTTTTCGGATATGCGTACACTAACACACCTCTTCCTATTGATGTGTCAGGGGTTATATCTCCAAAAGGTTTTCTCGCACTTATAATGTTTTCTATACTAACAAAGTCTTCTTTGTGAACTTTTGTTAATATCGAAACAGATTCGTTAAAGCGAATAAATGTATCACAGCCTTTTTCCAATAAATGACGAGATAAAACAGTACGCTCTCCTTGCTTTATAGAAGTTACCTCACACAAACCTTCTTTGTCTCTATTCCATAAAAAATAGCATACTCCACCTGACAAATCGACACCAGGAAAACACTCCGTTGAATCAAAAAAGTCTGTTAAATGACTAATATGTCTGTCATTAAGCATACTATCCCTGAACTCATCAAGTCCCTTACCACCCGAATACCAACGAGCTGGAATAATCATAGACAAAAATCGGGGTTTTAATTTTTTTGCTTGTTCTACAAACCTATGGTATAAAGGAATTGCGCTTGAACCGCTACCACCACCATCGTTCAACTGATACGGTGGATTACCTATAATAACATCGAATTTCATATCGGGAAATAGTTTCTTTGGATTATCTGTGTGAATAAATTTGTAAGCGTGAGACTCCAACGCCTCGCCTCTATCATATACCTCTTGACTTGCACCGCAATAGATACAACGCCCGCCCTGCCAAGTGTGTGCGGTAGGTTCGAAGCGGATATTGCCCTGCTCATCATCGAAGGCGGTGCAGATGGAATACTCTCCATTGGCAAATTTGGAGCAATAAACCGAGCGGCGAGACATAAGTGCTGTAAGTTCCGTAATGGCGAGTCCATAGAGCTGTGTGCCGAAGATATGGTTTGCTCGTTCCTGCACATCGGGTATCTGCTCCTCCAAACCCGCCATAAGTCTTTTTGCGATTTCTCGGAGGAATACACCCGTCTTGCTCACAGGATCCAGGAATTTTGCATCGGGGTTGCTCCACAACTCCGTTGGTAGTAGATCCAGCATTTTATTTACCACTGCGGGAGGAGTAAACACCTCGTCATTGCTCAAATTGGCAAGACAGGTAAGCACATCGGGGTTATAGTTCTGTGTTATCATTTGCTCCAAGTTTTAAGAAGTGGGTTATTGGGAAGTCTGCAACGGGAGTTGGTATAAATGCCTGTTCTCCCAAATCGGAAAAGAGGTTTGGACCATCGAGGGGTTGACTTTGCAGAAGATTCGCCATTGTGTAGTCTCGGCGTTTGAACATACCATTGCCTGTATCGGACCACTCGGCAAAGACGATAGGTTTCTTGCTGTTGTCGGGTAGTTCAAGTGTCAGCGCATCACCCCAAAGGATATTCAATGATAGGATATGACGCACAGCACCGCAACACTCCTCCTTTATGTTCTTTGGGAAGAGCGAGGTGTATTCGGTTTGGAAAATTTCAAAAAGGTTGTCTCGGCATAGTGCCACATTATCGGCAAGAATGTCGATACCATAGAGACTGCTGACAGCAAGTGTGGCGTAACGCTCCCACTCGTTTTGAACCTTACGATAGCGGGCGGTAACGATAGCGAGTTTTCGGCGGAGAATCTCAACAAGAAATGCTCCCTGTCCACAAGCGGGTTCCAAGAAGCGGGACTCGATACGCTCGGTTTCACTCTTAACCAAGTCGCACATCGCCTTCACTTCCCTTTCGGCAGTAAACACTTCGCCGTGGTCAGCAACACGCTGTCGTGAGACTATTTGTGATGATTCGGGTTTGGTTGGCATAGGACTTATATTGCGAACTTGAAGTCCTATCCATTAAGCAGAAAAAAGGTGTGAACCTATTCTACGCTTATCCTATCGGTAGGCATCGCCAAACGCCCTGCTATACAAATAAGCACGAATAGTCCACACCCGAAGGTGTGAACTCTCAAAACTCATTCCCGTATAGCATTAAAATTTGGCGATTTTACCGTATAAGGAACAAGAACTTGAAGTTCTGTTATACTATTTTAATAAATTGTCTTCTCTTTTTTCTTCTCTAAAATTTTATTTTTTTGTTAGTCAAAGGTAGTAATTTTTTTAATACACTGTATCAAATACAATAATATATATGTGTATTGTTTCTCATTCAGTATTTGCAGCCGGAGGCGCAAATCTGAATTTATCGCCTTGTAGGAAGGGGTATTTTTGCCTCCTCGTATGCTTTCTCGACTTCTGCGGCAAGGCGATAGATGTCTTCCAAATTGTCAATATGTCTTACCTTGCCCTGCACCTCAATAGTGCCTCGTACTATGCTCTTTATAGGTTCTCCACCCTCCACGAACAAATCTCGCACCGACACTCCCAACGCATCAGCAATAGACTTCAATGTGCTGTACTGTGGATTACGCTGTAACGCACGAGTGAGTGATTCGGGGGTAATACCCATCAATTCGGCAAGTTGATACATCTTCAATCCCCTTGCTCGAAGAATATCCTTAACCTTGATTTCCCCCTCAATAATGATTTTATCTGACTTCTCCTTCATAGTATATCTTGATTTTTATTGTCAATAATAGTATATTTTAGTACAAAGATAGTGTAAAATTGTCTAAAAAATCAAGAAATTTTATAAAAAATAGTAAAAAATAACTTTAATATCAATTTTAGTATCAAAAAACTTGATTTATATTGATTTTTGTTGTATATTTGCAAAAGAAATAAATAACACATATATCAATTATGAACACAGCAGTAGTATTAAGCAACAAGGATTTGTACCGAGCAATGGTAATTAGTCAGCGTGTAGAGAGTGATTTTGTAACAGGTTTACAGGTGGCAAAACTAAACGAGTTAAAGAGTCGTATGCGCAGAGAGGTTGTCAAATTTGCATATCTCAAAAAGGATAATAGTGTACGCATTGCCTATGGAACATTGATGTCGGCATTGGTTGGTAGTCATATCAACGGGCGTGGTGTATGTGGCGATGCTCGTAAGGTTTGCACCTATTTTGATGTGGAGTGCGGAGAGTTTAGATGTTTTCAGATGCAGTCTTTAATTAAAATTTGGTAGAGGTATGAAGGTGGTGATATATGCTCGTGTTTCAACAAAGACACAAGAGTTTGATAGACAAGTGGCAGAACTCCGAGAGTATGCACAGAAGATGGAGTATGAGGTGGTGGCAGAGTTTACCGAAAAGATAAGCGGCGCCAAGAAGGTGGAGGAGCGTGAAGCGCTCACAGAACTACTTGCCTTCACCGAAAATCACAAAGTCGATAAAGTCTTAATTTATGAGTGTTCACGCCTTTCAAGAAGGGCGGTGGATTTCCTTACTGTAATAGAAAATCTTACAGCGAAGAAAATCTCCGTATATATCCATCAGAACGGACTTGAAACACTTCTCCCAAATGGACAACCCAATCCAATTGCACAGTTGGTAATGGGAATCCTTGCGCAGTTCAATAGTATGGAAAGAAGTCTAATCCGCTCACGAATGGAGTCGGGATACAACCATTATCGAACTAATGGTGGAAAGGTTGGCAGAAAAGAGGGTTTTAGGAAAACTAATGAGCAGATGAAGGCGGACTATCCAAAGGAAATTCAGTTGTTGCGAAAGGGTTTATCGTTGCGTAATATCCGAGCAATAACCTCAACGAGTATTAACACATTAAGAAAGTTAAAAATGATTATGGCAAGTTAGAATATAGACACGAGTGTGATCCAGCCACACAAGGGTTCGAAGTTTTCCCCGCCGAACAGAAGTCTCCGAAAGGCATAAGCGATGGAGAGGTTAAAAGCGAATAACCCCAATGTCCCCAAACACAACGAGCGGGCGACATAAAGGGAGTGCTGAAAAGCACGAAATTTCAAATAAATAAATGTTAAGTATCGAAAGATGTAACGAAATACTAAAAACTTATAATTATCAATTAAATAACGAAGATATTAAGAAGGTAAGAGAGTTCCTATATCTGCTTGCCGAAGTTCAAATAAACGCTGAAAAACAATTGCTTGAAGATGAAAAATGTGATATTATATTGTAGAGTTAGTTCTGATGAACAGAAGACAAATACCTCCCTTGAATTTCAAGAGAAAAAATTGCGGAAGTATTGCGATGCAAATGGTTACAATGTAATTGCTTGCTATCACGAGGATTTCTCGGCAAAGCACCACGACTTTCAGCGTCCCGAAATGAGAAAAATACGAGATTACTGCAAGAAGCATAAGCGAGAGGTTGATTTGATTCTGTTCCTCCGATGGGACAGATTTAGTCGTAACACTGAATTTGCGCTAATGTTCAAACGAATCTTCCTTGATGATTGGGGTATCCAATTCAATGCCATTGAAAGTCCCGTTGATTTTGATGCTACCGAGTGGGCGAGTGCGTTAAGTCAATACTGTTCCACAGCACACACGGAGAATAACAAAATCAGTCGCCGAACTCGTGATGGTGTGCGAGAAACTATGTTGTCGGGAAGATGGGCAAATAAAGCACCAAGAGGGTACAAGAATAAGCATATCAACGATGAGAACGGAATCACTATTACCAAGACAGTAGAGATAGATCCAGCAACTGCTCCTACCATTAAAAGGATTTTTCAAGAGGTTGCAAAGGGTGTTGAGGCACCGTGTGCTATCCGCCGTAGAATTGCCCCTGAAATCCCCGAAAGCACCTTTCTTGATATGCTCCGCAATGTGTTCTATGCGGGTAAAGTACGAGTACCTGCCACCAAAACAGATCCAGAGATTATTGTTGATGGATTGCACGAACCATTGATTACCAAGTCGATGTTTGACACTGTACAAGATATTTTGGACGGAAAGCGTAAGAAACACCCAAAATTGACAAAAGCGGTTAAACCTGAATTTTATCTACGAAAGTTCTTGGTATGCCCACACTGTGGCAGAGCGATAACGGGTGCCACCTCAACGGGCGGAAGAGGAGGTAAATACCACTACTATTTTTGTCCTACCACGGGCAAACATCTCCGAATGTCTGCTGACGAGGTTAATCGTAAATTCGTAAACTATATTAGTTCACTGCGTCCCAACAATGCTATAATGCACCTATACCTCGAAATTCTTAATGATTTGCGTAAAGATGGTGTAAGGGAAATTGAATTTGAAATCTCCAAATTAAGAACCGAGATGCGTGAGGTTGAGGATAAAATGGACAAGATTGAAGATAAATTCATTGATGGCGAAATCGACAAAGATATGTATAACAGAATGATTGATAGGCATATAGCAAAGAAAAAGGCACTTCAAGATAGAATAGAGATAATGCAAACACCGAACCGTGCTAAAATCGAACCACAGTTGAGATATGCTATCTCGCTGATAGACAATATAGATACATTCTTTCAGGTTGCCCCTGCGGAGGCGAAAATTAAGGTGTTGAGTTCGATTTTTTCAGGAAAAATGGAATTTGATGGAGAAATTTTTCGAACCGAAAGTTTCAACAGTGTACTTGCTCTAATATATCAGCAAACCAATGAGTTACGAGGATTAAAAAATAAAAACGAGGAAAGTTTTTCAACTTTCCCCGCTTCTGTACCCAGAGCCGGGGTCGAACCGGCACAGGGGTGAACCTACTGGTGTTTGAGACCAGCGCGTCTACCGATTCCGCCATCTGGGCATCTGCTTTCCCTCTCTTTCGAGCGGTTCAGCGGTGCAAAGGTAAGAATAATTTTTTGATTTCCAACTCAAACCTCAAAATTTTCTTAATTTTTTACGGTTTTAGCTCTAAAATGGCTCTGCGGCCGCCTCGAAAGAGATCTTTGTAAAAAGTTCTTGCGATTTAGAAAATAAGTTTCTAACTTTGTGGTGCACTCTTCGGATTGCACACTATTTGACTATTAGAACACAAAAAATTATTTACGATGAAGCGATTTTTAACTATTCTTGCCGTGGCGATGTTGGCTATTGGTAGCGTTTCGGCGCAGAAGAAGGCTGTTGAGGCTCTCACTACTGATGTTGAGGCCTTGAAGCAGCAGAATGCGGCACTCTTGCAGCAGGTTGAGGCTCTCAAACAGAACGAGGCGAAGGTGCAGCAGCAGCTTAGCGATGTGAAGGCTCGCGAGGAGAGTGTGCATCAGCGATTGAACACCTTGTCGAATGATAATGCGGCGCTCAAGGCTGAGCAGGAGGCTGCAAATGCAAAGATGGTGGTTGTTGTTGATAAGGTAAACGAGCTTATCGGCCAGGTAAATGCGCTATCGCTTCAGGTAAATGAACTTACCAACCAGGTAA
>JAZONG010000012.1:0-27777 GCA_045654385.1 Alistipes sp. | reverse complement strand
CTACCAACTCAGGGAACTCCTTAAAGATCTCCACAACCTCGTTTGCACGCTCACCGCAAGCAACGATGATGATGATATCAGCCTCAGCCTGCTTAGAAATTGCGTGCTGCAACACAGTCTTACCTGCACCGAACGGTCCAGGAATAAAGCCTGTTCCACCCTCAGCCAATGGGTTGAAGGTATCGATTGCACGAACTCCTGTCTCCATTACACGAGATGGGCGTGGCTTCTCGGTGTAGCAACGAATTGCCTGCTTAACCGGCCACTTTTGAACCATTGTGATGTTGTACTCGTTGCCGTCAGCATCTACCACTACGGCAATAGTATCTGTTACCTTGTACTCGCCTGCTGCAACTACGCTCTTTACGGTGTAGTTGCCGGTCATAATGAATGGCACCATAATCTTGTGAGCCACCCACTGCTCCTTAACCTCACCGAGCCAAGCACCGGCCGAAACCTTATCACCCTCCTTTGCGAGAGGCTTGAACTCCCAAACCTTCTCGAAATCTACGGGATCGGTAATCGAACCACGAGCGATGAACAAGCCGTCCATCTTTTCGAGGTCATTCTGCAAACCGTCGTAGTTACGAGAGAGCATACCCGGAGCCAAAGTTGCTTCGAGCATATGGCCCTCAAACTCTACCTTATCGCCGATTTTCAAGCCACGAGTGCTATCGAAAACCTGCACATAGGCATCATCGCCTATAACCTTGATGACCTCAGCCATCATCTTGGTTTCACCTGCATAAACATGGCAAATCTCGTTCTGACCAACTGCACCGTCAGCCTTCACGATCACGATGTTCGAGATGATACCATTTACTTTACCAGTCGTTTTCATTTATGTATCGTTATAATTTATTTATCATTTCCTTGCCATCGAGTTCGGCAACAAGACGGTCGAACATCTCACGACCAACCTTTGCATCGAGTGCCGCCCAACGGGCTACCATATTCGCCTTTACCAAGTATGCGATAACGGCGTTCAAGTCGAAGTAGTCGAAGGTTGTCAACTCCGAGAGTTCTGCCCAACGGATATTGTCAATCTTTCGCTCCTTCTCTACCATATTGTGCTCGTCGGCAACCGCAGCAACCAACTGCTCTACAAATGGCAACTCGGCACGCAGACCAAAGTCGGCAGCCGAACTACGAGATAACGACTCCACTACCGAGTCCTCACCCACAACAACCTGATCAACCGCTACACCCTGCTGACGAGCAACTGTCGCAGCCACGATATTGCGAATTGTGCGGTCCATCTTCGACCACTCACGCAAAAGTCGTGATTTCGACGACTCGCAAGTCTTGTAGTAGGCGGTCATCAGAGCCTTTGCAAATGGCAGCGTCAAGTCCATATCCTCAGCATCCTCGCTCTCAGGCGAAGCATACGCACGCACCACCTTTGCCATAGGCTCGGCAAGGTGCGATGGCTGACGCAACTCCTCATCCAACTCCTCGCTCGACAAACGACCAAGTATGTTGTACTTTGAAGAGCCATTGCGACGGCTGATTAAGTTCTCGCAGTCATAGTAGGCATAAAGCAACTCCACCGCCTTTTTGTCAGACGATGAGAGCACCTCGAACACCTCCGCCAAGATAGCCTCAATATCGAAACCCTTGGTCTCGGCATCGAGAGCATACTCACGGAAGCCCGCTACGAGTGCATAATACGAAGATGAGAACATAACCTTATGCGAAGAGTAATTGTGAAACCTTCTCACGCAAGTACTCGTCGAGCAAAGCCTCGAACGACTCATCGGTGAACGAGATGTAGTAACCACCATCCTTCTCACCTACCTTGAAGCCGCTCTTAACCTCCTTCGAGTAGCCCACCTCAACACCTGCTGCGAGCAACTCCTTAGCCGAAGCCTCGAATGCAGCTGCAAACTCGGTTTCGAGAGCCGCTGGGAGTAACGCTTTGAGTGATACCTGCTCGGCAGCACCCGTCCAATTCTTCGCAACCTCCAAAAGGACTTTCTTCACGAACTCAGCATCAACACAACCAGCCTTTACAGCCTCGGTCGATGTCTTTGCGATGATAGCACCTGCCAACTCGCTCTTGATTTTAGCAACAGCCTGACGACCTGCCAACGAGATCTCGGTCATCGAGTTCTTCTCGGTGTCGGCAGCCTTCGCCTCGGCCTTCTTCACAATCTGCTCAGCCTCGGCAGCAGCATCAGCCAAAATTTTGGCTGCCTTCTCCTTAGCCTCTGCAACTAAACGGTCTGCCTCAACACGGCCCTTCTCCAAACCCTCACCGTAAAGGCGATCGGTCAATTCTTTGAGTTTATTCTCCATAGTTTTAGTTGATTGATTTTTATGTTTTTTATGTTTGATTTTTGTCTGTTTCACACGCATTTGCACGCACATACGCACAAAATTCTCGCAAATATAATAAAAATTATCTGACCTCGCAACCTTTTCCCAAATTTCTTTCTAAACAAAAGCAGCCACTGCCTGCTATCACAAAAAAGCGAGAAGTCAAAAGACCTCTCGCCATTGAATGAAACATTCAAAATTATTAGAGTCGTTAGAGGAGATTTAGAATTAGTCCTCCCACTCCCAACTAAAATCGGTGATGATTTACTTAGATTGAAAATTCAGCCTTAATTGCATCAACAGCATCGAGTTTTTCCCAACCGAAGAACTCAACCTCACGCTCTACCTCAACACCGTTATCAATAAACTTAACCGCCTTGGTATAAGGGCGATTACCGAAGTGTCCGTAAGATGCAGTAGGCTCGAAAATAGGGTTCTTCAAGCCGTAGCGCTTAACGATTGATGCAGGGCGCAAGTCGAACAATTTACCGATGCGATCGGCAATCTCACCCTCGCTGATAGAGAGTTTGTTTGTGCCGTAGGTATCGACATAAATTGAGAGTGGCTGTGCAATACCGATAGCATAACTCAACTGCACGAGACACTCGTCTGCAACGCCTGCCGCAACCATATTTTTTGCGATGTGGCGTGCTGCATAGGCCGCCGAACGGTCAACCTTCGATGAATCCTTACCCGAGAATGCACCACCACCGTGAGCACCACGGCCACCGTAGGTATCAACGATAATCTTGCGACCTGTCAAGCCTGTATCTCCGTGAGGACCACCGATAACAAACTTGCCTGTTGGGTTTACATGGAGAATATACTCCTCGCCAATCAATGCTGCCAACGGATCGTTTGCACGCTCCAAGCGAGCCTTAACACGAGGGATAAGAATGGTACGAACATCCTCCTTAATTTGTGCTACATCGACATCCTCGTCGTGCTGTGTCGAAACGACGATTGTATGAACTCGCTGTGCCTTGCGGTCGTCGCCATACTCGATAGTAACCTGGCTCTTCGAATCGGGACGGAGGTAGGTCATAACCTCACCCTCACGACGGATAACTGCCAACTCCTTCAAAATAACGTGCGACAAAATCAAGGTTGCAGGCATATACTCACGAGATTCATTCACAGCATAGCCAAACATAATACCCTGATCACCAGCGCCTTGCTCCTCCTCGGTAGCACGCACTACACCCTGATTAATATCCGACGACTGCTCGTGAATAGCCGAGAGAATACCGCAAGATTTTGCATCAAACTGCAACTCGCTGCGGTTGTAGCCGATGCGGTCGATGACACGGCGTGCAGTGCCCTGAATATCAACATAAGCGTCCGAGCAAACCTCGCCCGAAACAACAACCAAACCTGTGGTACAGAGTGTCTCGCAAGCCACCTTTGCGCTTGCATCACGACGCAAGAACTCGTCGAGAATAGCGTCAGAAATCTGGTCGGAAACCTTATCTGGATGTCCCTCCGAAACAGACTCCGATGTAAACAAAAATCCCATAACTGTATCGTTTTAAATTATCAAATTTCAAATCAATTATGCGTGGGATTTGTAGCAGATTCGCTATAAAAAAGATAGTTGCCGGTTTAGCACTTTTTTATTGTGGTTGCAATCAGTCCAAATCCCTCCACATTTGCGGCGGCAAAGATACAACTAAAAACGGAAAACTGAAAGCAGAAAGCGGAAAACTTCAAAAATTTTACTACCTTTGTACCAAATTATAATAATTATAGCTCAAAAACCACTATGAAAAAACTACTACTTATTCTCATTTGCGCTTTGGCGCAGGTATCATTGGTATCGGCTCGCCCAACCTTCAACATCAAGGATTTTGGAGCAAAGGGTAACGGCAAAACTTCAAATACCGTGGCTATCAACAACGCCATAAAGGCTTGTAATGAGGCCGGCGGCGGCATCGTTTTGATTCCTGCGGGCAAGTACGCTTCGGGTACCATCGAGATGCTCGACAATGTGGAGTTGCGTTTGGCCGAGGGTGCCGAGCTTATCGCCTCGCTCGACTTGTCGGACTACAAACATTACCAGTGCTTACGCAACGACCTTATGAAGTATAAGACTCCGTACACCGAGTATTGGAATCGTGCGTTTATCCTTGCACAGCGTGTCCGCAACATCGCCATCACAGGCGACGGCGTAATCAACAGCAACCACCTCGTAGATCCTAACGGCGAGGGTCGCTCTCGTGGTCCGCACTGCGTAATGCTCGGTGAGGTTGACGGTGTAACCATTCGTGGTGTTCACATCACCGAGGCATCGAACTATGGCGTTATGGGTTACGAGGTTGAGAATGCTACTTTCGACAATGTTATATTCACAAAGGGACACGACGGCATTCACCTCCGTGGCGTAAAAAATATGATTATTCGCAACTGCTCGTTCGAAACAGGTGACGACTGTATCGCAGGTGGTTATTGGGAGAATGTGTCAATCAAGAATTGCTATATCAACTCTACCTGCAACGGTATCCGTATAATCTACCCTGTAAAGAATATGGAGATTTCGCACTGCGAGTTCAAGGGTCCGGGCAAATATGTTCAGCCGCACCTTCCAAAGCTTACAGGCAAGATGATGGCAGCGGTTATTATCCAGCCGGGAGCGTGGTGGGATGCTGTCGGAGGCGTAGATGATGTCTATGTTCACGACCTCACAATGGACTGTGTGCGTTGTGCCTTTGCTGTCGATTTGAAAGCTAACATCTGGTCAAAGAACCTCGTTGTAGAGCGCATCAAAGCTACAAATGTAAACTATGCAGCAATCCAAATCGAGAGTTGGAGAGGTGGCGTGTACGAGGATGTAACTCTTCGTGATATCGATGTACACTACATTGGCCGTACCGACGACAAGACCAAGCGCCCTGCACAGTCACCTACACAGGAGTCTCGCACCGTACCTTATTGGGCTATGTATGTACGCAACATCAAGCACCTCACAATGGAGAATGTGAACTTCACATTCAGCGGCGAGGAGCACCGTCATCCAATCGGCATTCACAATGTTGCAAAGATTGATATGAAGAATGTCAATGCGCAGAAGACCGACGACAAGGAGATGATTCACGCAGTGGACTGCCCACTCGTACCTCTCACTCCGTCGAAGAACTACATTCCGATTACCATTCCAAAGAATGCAAGATAAAGATAACGAAAACGGCTCTCAATTCGAGAGCCGTTATTCTTTTATATATTCGAGGACCTTCTCTGCTCGTGTCCTGCCGACAATTTTCGCAACCTCCTCAACCGACGCCTTGCGAAGATTTGATAAGGTACGGAAGTGGCGCAAAAGGGCGGTAATACTCTTCTCGCCGACACCTTCGATATCCTCCAAGCCCGTCTTTATAAAGTTCTTGCTGCGACGGTTGCGGTGGTGGGTAATTCCGAAGCGGTGAGCCTCATCACGCAGATGACAGATAACCCTCAATGGTTCACCCGTACGACTCAGATAGTATGGCATAGGATCATTCGGGTAGAAGACCTCCTCCAATCGCTTTGCCAGACCGACAATAGGCACTCTGTCGGCAATCTCCAACTCCTGCAACACGGCATAGGCACTCGAAAGTTGTCCCTTACCACCATCGACAACTATCAAATCGGGCAATTCTGCCCCTTCGGCCAACAGACGAGAGTAGCGACGAGTCAAAATCTCACGCATCGAAGCAAAATCATCCGCTCCAACCACCGTTTTTATATTGAAATGGCGATACTCCTTGCGTGAAGGTTTGCCATCACGAAAGACCACGCACGACGCAACCGGATTTGTACCCTGCAAGTTGGAGTTATCGAAGCACTCGATATGACGAGGCTCTCTCGTCAGGCGCAGCTCTCGGCGCATAGCCTCCATAAGACGGTCGGTATGGCGTGCAGGGTTGTGTATTTCGAGATTTTTCAATCGTTCCGCACGAGTAGTCTTTGCCGAACGCAACGAAAACTCCAATAAATCGTGCTTCTCACCTCGCTGCGGAATGGAGAATTTCACCCCTTCGAACAACTCTTCGTATGGCAGGTGCGACACCAAAACTTCTCGTGCCAACTCGCCTGCGATATTCTCCTTAATATGCTGAATGCCAAGCGTCATTATCTCCCGTTCGTCGCTCTCGACACCCACCGAAATGGTGGCCGTATGCACCGCCGTAATCGAGCCGTTGCGCACCCGCAAGAAGTTGCAGTAAGCCTCGTCGTCATCAACCAACAACGAGAAGATATCCACATCACCCATTTTGGCACTCACAATCACCGAGCGTGAGGCGTATCTTTCGAGCGCATCGAGGCGAGCCTTGTAGCGGGCAGCAACCTCAAAACGCAACTCCTCCGCCGCACGCATCATCTCCCCTTCGAGATAGCTGCGCACGGGGCGCAAATCGCCCTTCAAAACCGAGGTGGCAATATCGACAAAACCTTTGTACTCCTCACGACTGCACTTGCCGATGCAAGGGGCTTTGCAGTTGCCCAAATGGTACTGCAAACAAGGGGCATGTTTGCCCTTCGAAATGCTCTCGTCACTCATCTTTTGACGGCAGCTGCGCAGGGGCAAAGCCTCACGGATAAAGTCGAGTACTGCCCTTTGGGCAGAGATAGAGCCGTAAGGACCATAGTACTGCGAGCCGTCACGCACAATCTGGCGAGTTGAAAGCACTCGTGGAAACTCCTCGGCAGTAACCGCAATCCACGGGTATGATTTATCGTCTTTAAGCAGTATGTTGTAGCGTGGTTGCAGAGTCTTGATAAGCGAATTTTCGAGCAACAATGCATCCGTTTCGCTATCGACCACGATATGACGCATCGAGGCTATCTGTCGCACCATAACCCGCACCTTGGCCGAGTGATCACGACTCTCCACGAAGTAGGAGCGCACACGATTACGCAGATGTTTCGCCTTGCCGACATAGATTACCTCCCCTTTGCTATTCTCAAAGAGATAGCAACCTGCCGACATTGGCAACATTGCAACCTGTTCTTTCAGTGATATTTTATCGTTTTCCAACATATCGCACCTCAAAGATACAAAATTTTAAGAAATTAAGGTGTTAATTTGAAAAATTAAGCTTAACTTTGCAATGATATAATCTGTGCAAATCAAAATTTTATTCCACAATATGAAAAGAGCAATTACATCTCTGTGTATTTGTGCTTCCTTGTTGCTTGCAAGTTGCATCGACAACAGCTTCAACCTTGCCGATGTATCGGGAGAGGTAACACTCGGAGGAGAGGAGTTGGTTGTGCCTCTGGCAGAAATCACGCCAATTCGTCTCGGCGACCTTATCGAGGATAGCGAATACCTCAACAGCAAGGGCGAGGATGGTGCCTACCAATTCACCTACTCGTCGTTTGGCGAAGACCCTACAAAGTACGAGAAAATCTCGGTGGAGGGCATTTCAATTCCTGCCATTACCGGTTTATCTCCAACGTTAGACCCTATCGGCTTCTCGTTCCAATCGCTGCCTACATCGTTGTCGATGGCGGGCATCTTCCAGAGTTTCGATGTGGAGTTTCCTGCGCTCAAAAACATTATGAAGATTGAGCCGATAAAGATGACGGAGGAGTTGAACTTCAACCTTCCAATCTCGGGACAAGGCCTGATAGACGAGATGAAATTGGCAATTTTAAAGAGTCAGGGTTACGATGTAATCAAAAACAATTACTCATCAGAGGTGGTTTTCGATGCCGAAATCGAGCTGTTAAAGCAGTTGAACAAGGTGGACTATGTAGAGTTCGGTTGCGACAAACACCCATACGGTGCACCATTCGAGATTAAGGTCGACCTTAACGGATTGCAGGATGTTGTAAGCGGTGGAGTCATAAAACTCAATATCGAGTTCCCGCAAGGATACTACCTTCGTGATGAGGATGGCAAAGATTTCCCTAATGCGACACACAACATTCTTGCACGAGAGGTGGTATTGCAACCAAAGCAACGAAAAGTGGAGTTCCTTATCTACCTCCATCGCATAGATTATAGCGACCATAACGCCGTAGATGGCAAGTTGGCGATTGAAGACCACATCAAGTACAACTACGAACTCGAACTCAACATCGGAGTCGGAACATACAACTTGGATAATATGCCAAAGTTCTCCATCGAGGCTGCACCGGAGTATAAGGATGTAGAGGTGGTAATCAATCACTTCGAGATAGAGGGAACAAATTATGCCTTAAACTACACATTCGACGGAATGCCAAGTATGGTGGATATTGAGAAGGTAGCCTTCAAAAACACCAACTTGACCTTCTCGTTGAAGGGTTTGGAGTGGATGCAGATTATAGATAACAAGAGTAACGAAATTTTATCTCCTATAATCAAGGTAACATTGCCTGAGTGTATGCACTTCAAGCAGAGTGCCTTATTCAGCAACAACATTTTGTCGGCAGATGCGCAGACCTTGGCAAATGGCGTGCAACTCGAACTCGAATATATTGACTGCAAGGCCAACGGTGTAAAGCAGGAGAACGGGCAGTTGGTGATAAATTCGAATATCACCGCCGAAGTGGACCTCCACAGTATGGATGGCCATACCGTACTCATATCATCGCTCACACCTCCGGTTAACCCACTTGCAATCTCGGTAGGCATAGCCGATGCGCAACTGCAAATCGACACAGACAATACCAAAGTGGAGTGGAGTGGAGATCAGGTTTACGATTTCAACCTCGGCAACAACATACCTACAATCTCGCAGAGCATTGATGTGCCTGAAATGATTGCATCAATCAAGGAGATTGAGATTGGCAAAGCTAACAACAACGGCGAGCCGGTATCGATTGCTTTCAAACTCGCAAGTTTGGCGTCATTCCCTGTGAATGAGTTGGATGTTGATGTATCAATCAACCTCGGCAAGTTGCTCCGCCCTACGCAGCAAAGCATCGAGAGCGGCATTATCCGCAAGAATGATAATGGCGACTACATCCTTACTATCAAGGAGGCTTGGCAACCAAACAGCAGAGCATTAGAGAAGAGCGTATCGTTCGAGGCGTTGGAGAATGTCGAGATTAAGAATGGTAAAATTAACCTCAACCAGACCTTCCCTGTTACGGGCTTTGTGAAGATTAAGGATGGCCAAAGCATCGACCTCTCGGAACTCGACACAGCAAAAATAGATATTGATGTGAAGATTGACGATATCGAGGTGCGCACCTTTACGGGTGGTATAAACCTCTCGGTAGCACCGGAGGAGATGGTTGTCGAGTTGGGCGACTTCTCCAACTTGGGAGTAAGCCTCAACAACCTTACACTCCACCCTATCCTCGACATCAAGTTGAAGGATAACCCGACAAACATTCCACTCAGTGGCAACATTGTGGTTAAGACACTCGACAATAACGGCAATATCAGCAGAACTATCGATATTCCGACTATTAACATCGCAGGTAGCGGTGCATCCCACCTCGTACTCTCAACTTCTCGTAATGCTGCGAAGTATGAGGGCGTGGAAGGTGTATCATTTATCGCAGTAGATGAACTCTTAAATCTGCTTGCTGACGGCATTCCGTCGAAGGTTGCAGTAAATATGGAGGTTAAGACTAACAAGGATGACATCCGCACCATAAATCTTGCCGATGCAAAGAATGGCTACGACATCGAGTATCAGTACGCAGTGGTTATGCCGTTAGAGTTTGGTAGCGAAACAAATCTCTCTTATGAGAGTACCATCACAGGTTTGAACAGCACCTTCGCAGAGTTGGCCGATACGACCAAGGGATTAAAGGTTGGCGACATCGGTTTGATTGCCGAGTTTGGCACAACCATTCCGTTCAATATCGTACTCTCGGCATCATTGATTAATGCCAACGGAACAAACGAAGGTATCGACGCCCGACTCGACATCAACGACTGCCTCATTAAGGGATACGACAAGAAGGATGGCGGAGAGAAGAGCGTATCGAAGGTTGATCTTAACTTTAACTTTGGCGACAGCCAATCGCTTGAAGGCTTGAAGAATGCTGACGGCATCCGCTTCAAGTTCACGCTGTATAGCACCGGCGACGGCTCGACGCTTAAAAGTTCGCAGTATATTGACGGAAAGTTGAAGCTGCGCCTGCGTGATGGACTCACCGTGGATGTTTTCGACTTTATGAGTGGTAATTTAGAGTAGGAGGGCCGGCTATGAAGATTTATAACAGAATAGTAATCGTATTCGTTGCACTCTTTGCAACCTTGTCTGTATCGGCACAGATGCGCACCGCTTACTTTATGGAGGGCTCGTACTTCCGTACCGATATGAATGCCGCACTCGCACCGACACGAGGATATATCAAAATTCCAGTAGCAGGAGGCATAGGCGTAGATTTGCAGAACAACTACTTCTCGGTAAACAACCTCTTCTACAAGAAGAACGACGGTATATACACCTTTTTGAGCAGTGCCGTATCAGCAAATGAGTTCCTTGGTAAACTCGCAGATAAGGGTAAGTTGAGCGCAAACCTCAATACCTCGATTTTGGGCTTTGGCGCCCACACCAAAAAACTCTTTTGGAGTGTGGGATTGAACCTCCGCTCACAAACCGAAATGACGCTCTCAAAGGATATGTTTGCCGTATTGAAAAATCTATCAAACGGCTACTACGACCTTGGCAGCACCCACTTCTCGAACCGAGAGTATGCAGAACTCGGTATCGGAATAGCCATCCCGATTAAGGAGTTTATGACATTCGGTTTCCGTGCCAAAGGTTTGCTCGGTTTGGCCGACATCTCGATGAAGATGGATAAGATGTATATCGATGTAAACGAGAACATCGTAAAAGCAGAGTTGATGGGTGGTATTCGTGGTAACTGTCTGGCACTCAATGGAGCCTATGCTCCGGGTACAGAGCTTGCGTTGGAGGATCTGCTCCAAACCGATATGAGCAAGATGTTGAACGGCATAAAGAGTTGGGGACTCGGACTCGACTTGGGATTTGAATTCCGACTCCTTGACGATCACCTCAAAATCTCGGTAGGAGCAAACGACATCGGCTTTATAAAGTGGTACGGCGGCTCAACCGTAAATGCGGATGGCAAGGCAAACTTCTCGTATGAAGGTTTTAACCTCACCACCGGCGAGGCGAAACTCGACGGAGGTTTCAACGCCGAGATGACACCCTCGCAAGGTAGTTATACAACTCGACTTACTGCGTCGCTCAATGCTGGTGTAGAGTACAACATTTTGAAGAATTGGATCGCCTTCGGAGTACTCTCGCACACCGAGTTCTGCCAGAACTTCACCCGCACAGAACTCACCGCATCGGTCAATTTCCGCATTATGCGCTGGCTCTCGACTTCGTTCAGCCATACCTTCCTCAACGGCAACCAACCGGGTGTACTCGGTTGGGCTTTGAACATCCACCCTGCGGGCTTAAACCTCTTCATTGGTGCCGACTTTATCGACACCCGCTTTGCGGTATATAGACAGGATAACGCTGTTGCTATCCCTATTCCGAAGATGATGACCTCGGCAAATATCTATGTCGGTATGGGCTTCAACCTCGGTCGTGCAAAGTATATGCGCTCGATGCAGAAGCCGGAGAAAGAGAAGAAGAACAAAAAGTGTTAGTAAGCATCTATGGATCAGCCCAAGATTGAACGAGTATTGCGTCTGATGAAGATGATGACAAGTGGCAACCGCTACACCGTAGAGGAATTAGCGGAGCGACTCGACACATCCTATCGCTCGATTTATCGCTACATCGACACCTTCAAGGAGGTGGGCTTTGTGGTCCACAAAGAGGAGGGCGGAGTCTATCGTTTAGGCAAGGAGAGCCCCTACTTCAAGGATATTTCGCAACTCATACACTTTACCGACGAGGAGGCTCACATCGTAAATCAGCTGATTGGCGCTCTCGACGATACGAACACCTTAAAGCAGAATTTGCGTCGTAAACTATCATCGGTATATAACTGTACCTCGCTTGCAAACAGTATCGTCAAGGGCAAAAATGCCGAAAATGTAAACCATATCATCGAGGCTATCGAAGAGCATCGTCAAGTCGTATTGCACGATTACTCCTCGTCGCACACGAGCTCCAAACGCAACCGATTGGTCGAGCCTATCTCCTTTACGACAAACTATGTGCAGATTTGGTGTTACGATACGGCTGACAGCAAGACAAAACTCTTCAATACGGCCCGTATCGGCAGTGTCGAGGTGCTCAACACCGAGTGGCAACACCAGACCGAACATCGTTGCGGGCAGATTGACATATTCCGCAATATGGGCTTCGAGCAGATGCGAGTAAAGTTACGCTTGGGAGTTATGGCGCACAACCTCCTTATCGAGGAGTATCCTCTCTCGGAGCGAGATTTAAGCCAAGAGGATGATACCCACTGGTTGCTCGACACCGAGGTCTGCAACTATGCCGGCATAGGTCGTTTTGTGATGGGACTTTTCGAGGATATAGAGGTGATTGACTCACCCGATTTCGTGGAGTATCTTCGCAATAAGAGCAATTATCTAACCCAACGATTATAGCGCACGAAGCAGGTCGCAAGGCGCTACCGCCTCCTGCTCGGGCGAGATATTTCGCTCCCTCAATGCTCGTTGCAACATCGGCACACGAGCCATAAAGTGAGTGTTTATCTTGCGTGGCGGACACAACTCTATGCCCTGCTCCTTATATATCAACCAGATCAACTCCGAGCAGTAAACCTCATCATTCTCGAAACTGAAAACAAGGTCGTACCATCGACCAAGCCACTCCTCTTTGTCAATCGGCTGGGAGAGTTGCTGTGGCGGGCGTTTGATAATATACTTCTTACCCACAGACTTATCTATAAATCGCTCTATCGGAAGTATTCGCACCGTAGTATCCGCCTCCATAATCTGCACTCCCTCGGGAGTATCTACCGCAATACCGCAATGGCTCCAAATAGACATCATACCGAGTTTTACAAACTTCGATTGAAAGGAGCGGGTCTCGATAAACACCACATCACCCTCACGCAGAGCCGACAAATCGCCACCTCTACGACACGAAGCACAAAGCAAAACAAGCGATATTAACAGTAACTTTTTCATCAAGTTTTCACTATTTCCATTCATATCTCTCACCCGCCAAGCCCAGCATTGCAGTTACTCGCTCGGTAACGGTTTGGCACAACGCCTCAATATCCTTCGGCAGAGAATAGAACGAAGGCGTAGCGGGTAAAATAACCGCACCCGCCTCGGTCAGTGTGGTCATATTGCGGAGATGTATCAGCGAATAGGGCGTTTCACGCACCACAAAAATCAGTCGTCTGCGCTCCTTCAACATCACATCGGCAGCCCTCTCAATCAATGTCTGCGACACCCCCGAAGCGACTCTGCCAATCGTTCCCACACTCGACGGAACAACCACCATAGCATCCCATCGAGCCGAGCCACTCGCCGGCGAAGCAAAGAGGTTATGATTGTCAAACTCCTCTATCTTCTCGGACTCAGGCATCGTAACGCCCTCGTGCTCCGCTACGGCACGACCATTTGTGCTGTAAATCACAGCCACTCGCTCCACCTCTCGGCTTGCCACAAGTGCCTCCAAGAGCTGGCGTGCATAAATCGAGCCACTTGCCGCCGTTATCGCCACTACAACATTCATTACAACTCTATTGCTTTACATTTTAGACCAAGTTTTTCGATATGCTCCAAAGTCTTTGGCAGAGCATAACTCATATTGGCAAACGACTTCTCGCTATCGTGGAAGAGGATTATCGAGCCCGGCTTGATATAGGGTAAAACACCTCGCAGACATATCTCTCCCGTGAGTTTGCGGTTGTAGTCCTGCGACACAATATCCCACATAATAATTTTATAGCGCTGCGCCACAGCTCGCAGCTGCGACGGAGTAAAACGGGCGTACGGAGGGCGGAAAAGTTCGCTATGCACCAAATTCGAGGCAAATGCTATATCCTCCAAATAGCGTTCCAACGACATTCTCGTACCCTTCTGGTGAGAGTAGGTGTGATTGCCTACACGATGTCCCTCCGCCAAAATTTTCTCGTAGAGGTCGGGGTACATCTCCACATTTTTACCCAAAACAAAGAAGGTTGCCTTGGCGTTATAACGACGCAGAGTGGATAGTATCCACTCGGTAATGCCCGGAGTAGGTCCGTCGTCGAAGGTGAGGTATACACCCCTATCATCCTCGATTTGCCAAACCAACTCGGGGAATAACTTTCGTATAAACTTCGGAGGTGCAATCTTCATAGTCCTAACCCTTTTACCTACCGCAAAGATATGGAAATTATTGCAAAAATTTTGCTGTTGCACAAAATATGCATAACTTTACCTCATAAATTTAGAGTTTTATGAGGCGTTTTGCATATATTTTGATTGGCGCAGCACTCCTTCTTGGTGCTGTGGGTTGTGATAGTTTTCGCTCACTGACAGGTAGTACCAAAAAGACCGCACAAGGCTCACCTTACGAGGTGCTTGTGGTCTGCGACGGTCGTGAGTGGGAGAGCCAACTCGGCACCGACTTGAAGGCGTTGCTGCAAACCCCCGTCGAGATGCTCAATCAGGTAGAGCCGATGTTTGATGTCGTGCGCATTACGGCACGAGATTTCAAACACTTGTTGCCATCCTATCGTAATATATTGAAGGTGTTATGCTCAGCCGATATCACCGAAACAGCGATACTTGCACAGTACGATGTAGTGGCTGCACCGCAGATTGTGCTCACCTTTCAGGGCCCGTCGATTGAGGCGATGTGCAACTATCTCGAACAGAACGGAAAGAGCCTCTTGCAGGTACTCGAAATAGCCGAGCGCAACCGCACCCTCGGAATGGCAAAGAAGCAGGGTGCAAAGGCTCTCGAAAAGGAGATAAACGAGGAGTTTGATATTACGATGCACATCTCGAACGGCTATCTCTTCCGTGCCGAGAGCGACGATTTCCTATGGGCATCCTACGAATACCCCGTAGCAAGTCAGGGATTTTTCATCTACACCCATCCGTTCAAAAGCAAGGCGAGTGTTACGACCGAGGCGTTAGTGAAAGCTCGTAACGAGTTCGCAAAGCGCATTCCCGGACCTTCGAACGGCTCATATATGACCACCGTAAAGCGTATTCCGAATGTGGAGGACGATGGCTATGTGGAGTTCCTGCCACAGCGCAAGGTGGTGAAGATTAATGGTCGTGATTGGATTGAACTGCGAGGTTTTTGGGAGGTGGAGAAGGACTTTATGGGAGGTCCGTTTGTAAGTTATACCACCCTCGACGAGCGCAACGGAGAGTTACTCACTCTCGACTGCTATGTATACTCGCCAAAGTACGGCAAGCGCAACTTCCTCCGCCCGCTCGAACACCTTGTTTATGGAATAGAGTTTCCGCAAAAGAGAGATTAAACCAATTTATTCAGTTTTATTTTGTGGTATAAAATAGTTTTTATACTTTTGCACCCGGAAATTTCTAATACATAAAAATATACAACTATGACAATTACAGCAGCTGATATTAAAATCGGTATGTGCATCGAGATGGATGGCAAGACTTTTATTGTTGTCGATTTCCAGCACTGCAAGCCAGGCAAGGGTCCTGCATTCGTTCGTTCAAAGCTCAAGAACTTGGAGAACGGTCGTGTTCTCGAAAACACCTTCTCATCAGTAGGTATCAAGATTGAGCAGGTTCGTGTTGAGCGTCGCCCTTACCAGTTCACTTACGAGGATGACCTCGGTGCTCACTTTATGCACACCGAGACCTTCGAGGAGATCAACATCGAGAAGTCGCTCATCGAGAACTATGACCTTATGGCTGACGGCCAGATCGTTGAGGTTATGTACCACACCGACAAGGACATCGTTTTGGCAGCAGAGTTGCCACCAATCGTTGATATGGAGGTAACCTACACCGAGCCGGGTATCAAGGGTGATCCCGCTTCGACCAACTCGTTGAAGCCTGCAACCGTAAACACAGGTGCAACCATCAAGGTGCCTTTGTTCATCAACACCGGCGATAAGATTCGTGTTGATACTCGCACCCGTGAGTACTACGAGCGTATTAAGTAGTCTTTTTGAAGATATACTTCAACCAACCCAGAAGAGGCTGTCCAATAATGTTGCGGGCAGCCTCATTTTTTTGTTTTGCGATTTTTCTCTATATTTGTCGGACAAAAACAGATTTATGGAGTCGTTAAGAGAGTTATTTAAGATAGGTAACGGACCTTCGAGCAGCCACACGATGGGACCAAAGCGTGCAGCAGAGCAGTTTTTGGAGCGCTGTCCGGATGCCGAGGCTTTTCGTGTAACGCTATATGGCTCGTTAGCAGCCACAGGCCGAGGCCACTTGACCGACAAAGCAATCGAGTCGGTATTGTTGCCCGTAGCTCCAACCGAGATTGTGTGGAAGGCGAATGTTATTCTTCCGTTCCACCCCAATGGTATGCGCTTCGAGGCGTTGCGTAATGGCGAGGTCTACGACGAGTGGGTGATATATAGTATAGGTGGCGGTGCTTTGGCAAACGAAGAGACCAAGCCTGCCAACAAGAAGCAGATATACACAATGAGCACCATCGAGGAGATTAAAGATTGGTGCTACCGTGAAGGTAAGACATATTGGGAGTATGTAGAGGAGTGCGAGGGCAAGGAGATTTGGGAGTACCTCGACAACATCTGGACCGTGATGTGCCAAACCATCGAGCGTGGTTTGAACAATGATGGTGTGCTTCCGGGCGGTTTGAAGGTCACTCGTAAGGCGAGTACCTACTTCGTAAAGTCGAAGAGTTTTACCGACTCGCTCGCAACACGAGCAAAAATTTACGCCTACGCCCTTGCCGTAGCCGAGGAGAATGCCTCGGGTGGCACTGTGGTTACCGCACCTACCTGCGGTTCGTGCGGAGTGTTGCCGGCTGTAATCTACCACCTCACCACATCACGAGAGTTCCTCCGTATTCGAGTCTTGCGTGCATTGGCTACCGCAGGTCTGTTCGGCAATGTCGTAAAGACCAATTCAAGTATTTCGGGTGCTGAGGTAGGATGTCAGGGCGAGATTGGCGTGGCGTGCGCTATGGCGGCAGCAGCGGCTTGTCAGTTGTTTGGTGGCACACCTGCACAGATTGAGTATGCGGCGGAGATGGGCTTGGAGCATCACCTCGGTTTGACCTGCGATCCGGTTTGCGGATTGGTGCAGGTGCCTTGTATCGAGCGAAATGCCATCGCTGCGGCTCGTGCCTTCGATGCCAACACCTACGCAACCCTCTCGGATGGCTCGCATTTGGTGTCGTTCGACAAGGTTGTGGATGTGATGCACGAAACGGGACACAACCTCCCATCGCTCTATCGTGAAACCTCCGAGGGAGGCCTTGCGAAGAAGATGCAGAGATAGTATGCGGCGTTAGTTCGAAGAGTATAGAGGGTGTTTTTGGAGAAATTTTCTAAAAAACACCCTCTCGCATTAACAACCTGACCATTTTTACCATATCTTTGCACCGCAGTTAGGTTATACCTATTAGTAAATAGGCTTTTTACGGATTTTACATTTTAATAAAAGGAGATGAAACCTCATTTTTCAATCGATTTTCGCCCAAAGTTGTTCGATACTTTGCGCAACTACAACGGAGAGAAGTTCGCTAAGGATGTTATGGCCGGTATCATCGTGGGTATCGTGGCTATTCCGTTGGCTATCGCCTTTGGTATCGCATCGGGCGTAGGTCCTACCGAAGGACTTGTAACCGCTATTATTGCGGGATTTTTAATCTCGGCATTCGGAGGTTCACGAGTGCAGATTGGTGGCCCGACAGGTGCTTTCATCGTTATCATCTACGGCATTATCCAGCAGTTTGGCGTGGGAGGCTTGGCCATCGCAACCATTATGGCAGGTATAATGTTGGTGCTGATGGGAGTATTCAAACTCGGCTCTATCATCAAGTTTATGCCCTACCCTATTATCGTGGGCTTCACCGCAGGTATCGCTGTAACAATCTTCTCGACACAGATTAACGGCTTGCTCGGACTTGGTATCGAGAAGGTTCCGGCAAACTTTTTCGAGAAGTGGCAGTGCTACTTCGCAAACCTCGGTAGCATTAACTGGTGGTCGCTCGGCATCGGACTCGGCTCTATCGCCATTATCGTAGGCACACCTTACATCTCGAAGAAGATGCCCGGTTCGTTGCTTGCAATCGTTATTATGACCGCCGTATGTTGGGCTTTGAACCACTTCGGCATCAATACCGGCGTAGCAACTATCGGCGACCTCTACGAGTTGCCATCAGGCTTGCCTGCATTCCGTCTTCCATCGCTTGGCGATCAGTCGTTCTGGGCAACTATTCAAGCTCTGCTCCCGACAGCCTTCACTATCGCAATGTTGGGTGCTATCGAGTCGTTGCTCTCGGCTATGGTGGCTGATGGTGTAATCAGCTCACGCCACAACTCGAACACCGAGTTGATGGCTCAGGGTTTGGCCAACATCGTAGTTCCATTCTTCGGCGGTATCCCTGCTACGGGTGCTATCGCACGAACAATGGCAAACATCAACAATGGCGGTCGTACCCCTGTTGCAGGTATTGTACACACAGTTGTACTCTTGCTGGTTTTGCTCCTTTTGGGCGGCTTGGTAGGTGCTATTCCTATGCCTTGCTTGGCGGGTGTATTGGTTATGGTATCGTACAATATGAGTGGCTGGCGCACCATCCGTTCGATGTGCCGTCAATCACGCTCGGATATCGCAATTCTCTTCACCACAATGCTCCTTACCATCATCTTCGACCTCACAATCGCTATCGAGGTTGGTTTGATTTTGGCTGTTGTACTCTTCGTGCGCCGCATTATGGAGACATCGAAGATTTCGGTTTTGCGTGATGAGATGGAGCTTCACCACGACGGCGAGGAGGGCGATGTTCAACTCTCAATTCCAAAGGGTGTGGAGGTGTACGAGATTAACGGCCCTCTCTTCTTCGGTATCGCTACCAAGTTTGAGGAGATGACCTCTATGCGTGATGCTATGCCTATCCGCATCGTGCGTATGCGCAAGGTGTCATTTATCGACTCGACAGGTTTGCACAACCTCGAAATCTTCATCGAGGCGGCAGTAAAGGCGGGTCAGCAGGTTATTCTTTCGGGCGTAAACAAGCGAGTTTACAACGCTATCGAGCGTACAGGCATTGTCGAGAAACTCGGCAAGGAGAATGTACTCGACAATATCGACAAGGCGTTGGAGCGTGCCAAGGAGTTGGTAAAGCAGAACGAGGAGTTATAAACTCTTTCCTATATAAACAGATAGTGGAGGACTTGTTGAAGTCCTCCACTATTGTTTTTAGTAGAATTAAATTACTGTGCAGGAGTCTCTGCCGGTGCAGGAGCAACCTCTGCTGCCGGAGCTGCCTCAGCCGGAGCTGCCTGTGGGCACTCAGCTGTCTGTGGGCAAGTTGCACACTCTGTTGCTGGCTTATCGCAGCAATCTGCTGCCTTCTTTGGCTGACCACAGCACGAAACCATTGCTACTGATGCGAGGGCGATAACCGCCAATGTCATAATCTTCTTCATAATTGTAAAAGTTTTTTAATGTTAAACTTCCGTTTGCTCAATACAAATATAGGAATCTTTTTTGAGTAAACAAATAAATTTTCGCAAAAAGTGGGTAAAATGCCATTTTTAGCGGGTGAACTCGCCAACATTTATATTCTCACGCATTATAAATGCCTTAGGAAATGTGTGGCGCAAGCGACCGAGAAGGATTATAGCCTCCTCCTGCGTTGTACAGTTTCCTACCGCCACTTTGAAGTATGGATTCTCGTATGAGAGGTAGGTGTGCTCCTGCGGAAAGAGGTGCGAAAAATTCTCCTGAGCCGCCAACGCATCACGACGAGCCGTCTGGGTATTACTCATAAATATCACTATGCGATAGCCATTCACTACCTTTGGTGCAACTTCGAGATTGCCGCCTACGATAGTCGCTGCATCGCCGTGCTCCGAAATCTGCACGGTCTGGCTGATTGTGGTAAGCGAATCGAGCTGTGCAGGGAGCGAAAGTTGCTCCTTGATACTCTTGCGGGGAGCGACCTCCTGAGGTGCAACTTCGGGTGCAGGCGTTACAACATCTTGTGCCGATACCGAAATTGCAGAAAGAAGTGCCAAAAGCGAAACTATATACTTCATATTATATTACTTTTTGAGTCCTAAATTAAATTGTCGAGCCAACTCTTCGAGCGATACATTATCCGCCTCGAAGGTGCGATGCGATACAAATGCCACCACATCAATCTCGTAGTCGATTGTTATACCCGAGAAGTCGCCCTTGCGGAGCTTATTAAATACCGACAATGCGGCAATTGGATTTGCCAGGATTACACGCAACGGAACATCCACCTGCGAACAGCGACGGCGTGGCAGAAGCACCTCGCCATCGAGCGAGAGGCGTGCCACCTTGCGACCGCCCTGCTTAACGAAGGCATTGGCCTTTACGATACGCATATTCGAGGAGGTATTGTTTGCTACGGTAAGGGTTACTCTCCAACTGTCGCTGAGCGAGCCACTCACCTTATCGAGCGAAACGACCTGAAACTTATGCTTGCGCTGACGCACAGTGCCACGCTGCGAAGCGCAGCCCGTAAAGCCGAGTACCGCAACCGCACAAAGGGCAAGAAGTGTATATTTGAAAATTCTTTTCATCGCAATTAGGCTTTGTGTGCAATGTATATATGGGCAATACCGAAAGATTGCGACTTGCGCTTAACGCTGTCGAAACCAACCTCTTCGAGAAGTGTCGAGAAGGCCTCAGGCGAGGCAAATTGGTCGATAGACTCGGGCAGATAGGTGTATGCCGTAGCGTGCTTCGACACCATACGACCTATTGCCGGCAGGATATAGTGCGAATAGAGTCGGTAGCACCAGCGCACCAACGCAAAGCGAGGGTTCGAGAACTCCAAAACCACGAGGTGTCCGCCACGCTTTATCGTGCGCATCATCTCGGTCAAAGCCTCCTTCTGGTGCTCGAAGTTACGCACTCCGAAGGCTACGGTAGCAGCATCGACAGCCTCATCCACAAGTGGAATATCCTCGGCATTGCACTCAGTGAGTGTAATTCGCTCCGAGAGGCCGAGGTGCTCGATTTTCTGCTTCGCAACAGCAAGCATCTCACTCGAAAAATCGGCGCCATAGATAGTTGAGCCTTCGATTTTGCGTGCCAAGGCGATAGCGAGGTCACCCGTGCCTGTTGCCATATCCATAATATGTTTTGCTCCGAGTCGGCGCACAATACGCACCACACGCTTACGCCACAACTTGTCGATATCGAGCGACAATATATGGTTTAATCGGTCGTAGGTTGGGGCGATGTCGTTAAACATCCCTCGCACCATTTCGCTTTTGCTCTCGTTATTCATCTCTCTGTTAGTTGTATTTTATCGCATCGGCAACCTTTATTCGCCCCACAATAGAGGTGGCGAGGTGCGTTACGACGAAAATTATCGCTATAAAAAGTATATTCACGGCTACAATCCACCCCGCATTGAGCGCTACTGGAACCTCTCCGAGGAAGTAGCCCGACTCATCGAGTTTTACAAGGTGGAGATACTTCTGCGCCACGAGCAACCCCAACGCCACGACATTGCCGATAGCTGTACCGAGTGCAACTATGCGCATTGCTCGGTGGGTGAAGATGCGGCGCAACACGCCATTCTGCATACCCAAGGCTTTGAGTGTTCCAATCATTCTGGTACGCTCCAACACAAGTATCAGCAGGGCGGTAACCATATTGAATATCGCCACAATCAACATAATTGTGAGGATTACAGCCGCATTCACATCGTGAGTTTCGAGCCAACCGAAGATGTCGGCGTGGCGCTCTCGTGAACTGACTGCAAAGAGGCTCTCCTCGCCCTCATATTCACGCATCAGTCGAAGATTTATAATATCGGCACTCTCGTCGGCGAGGTCGCCGTCGCAGAGGCGTATGGCATAGCCCGAAATCTGCGAGCCGTCCCAACCATTCAACTTCTGCACATTGCGAATATCGGTCAGAGCCAACTCTGCACCCGTTTCGCCAAGCGCCGAGCGGTATATGCCGCACACCTTGAACAACTCACGACGAGGTGTTTCGCCCTCCATCAATAGCAGTTCGACTCTATCTCCGCACTCTGCACCAATCTTCTCGGCTACCGACTGTGAGAGGAGCAACTCCTTGCGTCGAGCCTCCTCCATACGAGGGAAAATACCCTCCTCCAAGCGCTCCGAGAAGAGTGCCACCTCAGCCTCATCGCCTATGCCTTTCAGGGCGATACCCATAGCGCTCTCTTCGCCACGAACTACACAGTTACGCAAAGCGTAGCGCTCGATATGAGCCACATTTCCGGTCGTAGCAAGCAATTCTCTCAACTCCTCGCTATCGAAGAGTGGGTGCAACTCGGATTGTCGCTCGCCGTATGGGTTTGAAATTGTTATATCGGACATTGTTCCCGACACCAGAGCCGAAATCTGCTCCTTGAAGCCGAGAATTACCGAAAGTGTAATGACCACCACCGCAATACTTACCGCCACGGCAGCCGTAGCGATACGCACCATCGCACCTTGCGATGATGTACTGCGACCTGCAATGTATTGGGCGAGGTTTCTCATTACTTCGGGTTAGTATTCTATCTTATCCTCCTTGTCGCTCCAAGCACGAAATCCTGCAAGTGCCTCCTCTCGCATAAAGTTGTGGCAAGGTATTGTTCGCAGAGCGTATGGCTTGGCAATTTCATCATAGATGAACGAGTCATCGAAGTTTATCGACTTGGCGTCATCCTTCGTATTGCCGTAGATGATGCGCTCGACACCTGCCCAATAGAGTGCGCTCAGGCACATCGGACAAGGCTCACACGAGGTGTAACAGGTCGAGCCCTCCAACTTGAAGTTTTTAACCTTGGCACACGCCTCACGAATAGCACTCACCTCGGCATGAGCCGTAGGGTCGTTATTGGCCGTAACACGATTGGTGCCTGTGGCTATAATCTCGCCATTGTGAACTATAACCGCACCAAAAGGACCTCCTCCGTTTGCTACATTTTCAATAGAGAGATCAATGGCTTTTTGCATAAATTCTCTATCTTCGGCTGTGAATTTGTAATCTTCCATAGTCGATAATGCTCATTTTTGGCAAAATTAAACAATTTTTTGTATTTTTGTGCGTAATAATAACGATTAGTAACCAAAAATCGTACACAAAATGTTTTTGAATTTGTTACAAGCCTCTACCGAGGCACAAAGTCAGTTGATGTCAAACCTTACTACAAGTGAGGCATTTTTGATGGTTATCGTCGTCGGCGTTGCAGGTCTGTTGGTGCAGTGGCGCTTACGCTCGGTGATGACAAAATACTCGAAAGAGCCTCTCCCCGGCAATATGACCGGTGCAGAACTTGCCGAGAGAATGTTGCGTGAAAATGGCGTGGGAGATGTTCGTATAACCCATACGGGAGGCTACCTCACCGACCACTACAACCCTGCAACAAAGACGGTAAATCTGTCGGAAGAGATATTCTACGGTCGCTCTATTACCGCCGCAGCAGTGGCTTGCCACGAGTGCGGACACGCAATACAACACGCCCAAGGTTACGCTCCGTTAAAGATGCGCTCGGCACTCGTTCCGCTCGTAAACATCTCGTCGCAGGCTGCAACCTGGCTCATCATCTTGGGTTTGATTATGACCGCCTCATCGGGTAGTCAGACAATGTGCTGGATAGGTGTGGGTTTGATGTGCGCATCGGCACTCTTTGCAATCATAACCCTCCCCGTAGAGTACAACGCCTCAAATCGTGCTTTGGCGTGGCTCAAAGAGCGTCAGGTACTCGTAGGCGAGGAGTTGGAGGGCGCTAAAACATCGCTCCGCTGGGCTGCAAGAACATACCTTGTGGCAGCGCTATCGGCTATCGCCTCGATATTGTACTATGTGGCATTGATAAATGGTCGCCGCAGAGACTAGTCAAGGATTAAATTTTTTAACAAAACAGATACAAATTATGAAGAAACAGACCAAAACCGTACTTATCTGCCTTGCGCTTTCGGTTGTATGTTTGGGTACATGCCTCTTGGTGCGCACCAACGAGCAGACCGCAAAGCCAAAGTACATTTTCTACTTTATCGGCGACGGTTTAAGTTTTAACCACATCCTCGGCACCGAGCAGTTCTTTGCCGTAAAGGAGGGTAAAACCGAGATTGAGCGCTTGAACTTTACGAAGTTCGACACTCGCAACTTTGTAACCAACTACTCGGCTTCGCACCCCGTCACCGACTCTGCCGCAGCAGGCACAGCACTCGCTACGGGCTGCAAGACCGCAAACTCATATATCGGTGTAGATATTGAGGGTAACGAGTTGCGCAACCTCACAGATGTGGCTTCGGAGCAGGGTTATATGGTGGGCTTGGTAACCAATGTGGGTATCAACCACGCCACCCCAAGTAGTTTCTACGGCCACACATCTAACCGCTACGGTTTTCCGGACCTCGTGAATGACTACATCGAAAATCCGGTAGCATTTATCTCGGGTTCGACAATTATGGACTTGAAGAGCGGTCCTGCCAACACAAATGTTTCGCCTGTTTCTACTCTCGAACTCGCCGAGCGTATTCGCAATGCAGGTATTCTCCTCACCCTCAACCCTGAGGAGGCTGCCAACACAAAGGGACAGCGTGTAGCACTCGTGGCTAATGATAAGGAGAATAAGCATGTCCCTTATGTCATCGACCGCAAGGGTGGCGAATTGACACTCCTCGACAGTTCACGAGCAGCCATCACTTACCTCTCGAATAATGCCAAAGATGGCTTCTTCTTGATGGTAGAGGGTGGAAAACTCGACTATGCGGCACACGAGCAGGATGCAGCAACAACATTCTACGAGGTTAGAGAGTTTGCCCAAGCAGTAGGTCTTGCTTTGGAGTTTGCAAAGCAACACCCTCGTGAAACGCTTATCATCGTAACCTCCGACCACGAGACCGGCGGTATGGCTCTCGGTTGGGACCACTACGAGGTGCGTATGGAGCGTTTTATGGCGCAGAAGGCCTCGGCAATCGAGATGACAAAGATTATTCAGCAGATGCGTGCCGAGGGTAAGCGCAATTGGAGCGACTACAAGCAGGCACTCAGCGACAACTTCGGTTTGTGGTCGTTAGTACCGGTATCGAAGGAGGATGAGGCGCAGTTGAAGCACGACTTCTACGACATCTTTATGAAGTACGGACCTATGGTTGACGGCCTCTACAACAAGAGTGAGTTCCTTGTTTACGATGCAATGCGAATGCTCAATAAATCGGCTTCGATTGATTGGACAAGTATGTATCACACAGGTATGTACACCCCGATTTTCGTAACCGGTGAGGGCGAAAAAGCGTTCCTCGATTGCCGTGATCAGACCGATATTCCGAAGACTATTGCACGCCTGATGGGTGGCGAGTTATAAAATTATCCCGACTGCAAATTATGAATTATACTTTCGACCACGAACTATTCCTCTGGCTCAACTTTGACGGCGGGCCGATTATGGACAGTATAATGAAGGCTGTTTCGGGTACGACGATGTGGATTCCGCTCTACCTCTTCATCATCGGCTTTGTATGGTACAAGTATGGCTGGCGCAGCGCCATCGCCTTCTTGGTATGTATCGCTTTGGCAATCGGACTCTCCGATGTCATAAGCGGCATCTTCAAACATCAGGGCTTGTTGAAAAATGTATGGCCGTCGTTCCCTGTGCGCCACCGCCCGATGTTCTCTTCGGCAGTGCGTGATTTGGCTCATGTGGTATCGTACAAGCACGGCGCCTACGGAACAGTATCGGCACACGCTGCTACGGTGGTGTCGCTGGCGTGGGTATCGGCCCTGGCAATACGCAAATGGTGGTATAATGTGGTGATTTCGGTGGCTGTGATTTTGATTTGCTACTCACGCATCTACCTCGCTTGCCACTTCCCGATGGATATACTTCTCGGCTCTTTGATGGGCACAATTACGGGCGTACCGATGTTTTTCCTATGGAAAAAATTAGACTTTTTGTTAAATAAAACGAGAAAATAGTCTATCTTTGCGCCCGAATTAACTCACGATTAAGAAAAATAACAAAAATATAGCTATATGGAACATCTCAGCGAACAAGAACAGTTGCGTCGTAATTCGCTCCAAGCGTTGCGTGACCTCGGCATCAATCCCTATCCTGCCGAGAAGTTTGATGTAACAGCAAATGCTGCACAGATTGCAGCCGAGTTCGATGCCGAGCCATCGAAATTCGAGGCTGTAACCATCGCAGGTCGAATTATGAGCCGCCGTATTATGGGTAGCGCTTCGTTCTTCGAGTTGCAGGACCACACAGGTCGTATTCAGGTTTACATCCGTCGTGACGACATCTGCCCGGAGGGCGATCCTACACTCTACAACACCGTATTTAAGAAGCTGCTCGACATCGGCGACTTTATCGGCGTTGAGGGTTTTGCTTTCCGCACCAACACCGGCGAGTTGTCGGTACACTGTCGTAAGTTCAGCGTATTGTCGAAGTCGATCCGTCCACTCCCAATCGTTAAGGAAAAGGATGGTCAGCAGTTCGACGCCTTGACTGACCCTGAGGTGCGCTACCGTCAGCGTTATGTTGACTTGGTGGTAAACCCTAAGGTGCGTGAGGTATTCGCAAAGCGTGCGAAGATTATCGCAACTATGCGTGAGTACTTCAACCAGCACGGTTGCTTGGAGGTGGAAACCCCAATTTTGCAGCCAATTCCTGGTGGTGCTTCGGCTCGTCCGTTCATCACTCACCACAACGCTCTCGATATCGACTTCTATATGCGAATAGCTACCGAGTTGTACCTCAAACGCCTTATCGTAGGTGGTTTTGACGGCGTTTACGAGTTCGGCAAGAACTTCCGCAACGAGGGTATGGACCGCACTCACAACCCGGAGTTTACCTGTATGGAGATCTACATCGCATACAAGGACTACCGCTGGATGATGGAGTTCACCGAGAATATGTTGGAGCGCATCGCTTTGGCAGTAAACGGTACTACCGAGGTTGAGATTGATGGCAAGCAGATTTCATTCAAGGCTCCATTCCGTCGTTTGACTATGACCGACGCTATCCGTGAGAAGACCGGCTACGACATCACAGGTCAGGGCGAGGCGGAGTTGCGTGAGGCTTGCAAGCGCCTCAATGTCGAGATTGACGACACAATGGGTAAGGGTAAGTTGATCGATGCTATCTTCGGTCAGTACTGCGAGGAGGATTTGGTACAGCCAACATTCATCTGCGACTACCCTATCGAGATGTCGCCACTCTGCAAGCGCCACCGTGATAATCAGGACTTGACCGAGCGCTTCGAGTTGTTCGTAGCGGGTAAGGAGTTGTGCAACGCATACTCGGAGTTGAATGATCCAATCGATCAGTTGGAGCGTTTCCAGGAGCAGATGCGATTGTCGGAGCGTGGCGACGACGAGGCGATGTTTATCGATATGGACTTCGTTCGTGCGTTGGAGTACGGTATGCCTAACTGCTCGGGTATGGGTATGGGTATCGACCGCCTCACAATGTTTATGACAGGTCAGAC
>JAZONG010000011.1:0-6821 GCA_045654385.1 Alistipes sp. | reverse complement strand
GTTTATGGTCAGTGCAAGAGCTGGCTCGATGGCGGCTTGTTGCCTCGTGCCGTAAGCCGTGACCTCGACTGGGGTATTCCGGTACCTGTTGAGGGTGCAGAAGTCGGGGGCCAAGCGGTCTTAGGAAGACAAGCTTGTCATACAACTCCTTGGCTCACAGAACGACATGGCTACGATCCGACTTGTTTATGGTCAGTGCAAGAGCTGGCTCGATGGCGGCTTGTTGCCTCGTGCCGTAAGCCGTGACCTCGACTGGGGTATTCCGGTACCTGTTGAGGGTGCAGAGGGCAAGGTGCTCTATGTTTGGTTCGATGCACCAATCGGCTATATATCTGCTACTAAGGAACTTACGCCAGATTGGGAGAAGTATTGGAAGAGCGAGGATACCAAGCTCGTACACTTCATCGGTAAGGATAATATCGTATTTCACTGCATCGTGTTCCCTTCGATGTTGAAGGCTCACGGTGGTTATATCTTGCCTGAGAATGTGCCAAGCAACGAGTTTTTGAACCTCGAAGGCGACAAGATTTCGTCCTCTCGTAACTGGGCAGTTTGGTTGCACGAGTACCTCGTGGACATCCCTGGCAAGGAGGATGTTTTGCGCTACGCACTTTGCGCAACAGCACCTGAAACAAAGGACAACGACTTCACTTGGAAGGACTACCAGGCTCGCAACAATAATGAGTTGGTTGCGGTGCTCGGAAACTTCGTAAATCGTGCATTGGTACTCACCAAGAAGTACTACGACGGTGTAGTGCCTGCATGTGGCGAACTCTCTGATTATGACCGAGATACAATCGCCGAGTTGTCCACAATCAAGGCGTCGTTGGAGAATAATATCGAGAACTACCGCTTCCGTGAGGCATTGAAGGATGCGATGAACTTCGCCCGCATCGGTAACAAGTATCTTGCCGATTCGGAGCCTTGGAAGTTGATCAAGACCGACGCCGAGCGTGTTAAGACTATCCTCAATATCGCATTGCAGATTACCGCAAATATCGCAGTTGCAATCGAGCCGTTTATGCCATTTTCGGCAGCCAAGATCTTGAATATGTTGGCGTGTGAGAAGTTTGGTTGGGAGCGCCTCGGTGCAATGGATTTGTTGGCTGATGGGCACCAGATTGGCGAGCCTTCGCTCCTCTTCGAGAAGATTGAGGATGATGTAATTCAGAAGCAACTCGATCGTCTTGCCGAGATTAAGAAGCAGAATATGGCTGCCGAGGTTAAGGCTGAGCCGCAGAAGGCAGAGTGCTCGTTTGATGATTTCCAGAAGATGGATATTCGTGTTTCGACCATTTTGGAGGCCGAGAAGTTGCCAAAAACCAAGAAATTGCTCAAATTGACCATCGACACAGGTATTGACAAGCGTACTATCGTATCGGGTATTGCCGAGCATTTCACTCCGGAGGAGTTGGTTGGTAAGCAGGTTTTGGTGCTTGTAAACCTTGCACCTCGTGATTTCAAGGGTATTACCTCGCAGGGTATGATTCTTATGGCGGAGGATGCTACGGGAGCTTTGCGCCTCTTGCAGCCAAACGAGAAGACCAATAGTGGTGCAATGGTAGGTTAATTTTTTCTTTGTTCCACGAGGAACATTGAAGATCTGACTTATTGGAATATAGGAAGATGATGAATTGGAACGAGTTAGAGTTCGAGTTCAATAGCACCGGCGGAGAGAACCTCCGCCGATACTACAAAAATGGTGCGTGGGGCGAGGTGGAATATACCACAAGCGAGTATGTTCCGGTGCATATGTGCTCGGCGTGCTTAAACTATGGCTTGCAGGCTTTTGAGGGCATTAAGGCGTTTCGTGGAGTGGATGGCAAGGTGCGAATTTTCCGCCCGTATGCACACGCTGAGCGAATGGCTGCGGGTGCACGAAGACTCTGTTTGCCAATGGTTTCTGCCGACGAGTTTGTTGAGGCTTGTGTCGATGTGGTGCGCAGAAATCTCGAATTTTTGCCCCCTTACGAGTCGCAAGCGGCACTCTATATTCGTCCTGTGTTGTTTGGTACACGCCCTCGTTTGACCGTTCGACCATCGAGCGAAGCGGGCTTTTGTGTCTTTACAACGCCCGTAGGGCCATATTTCAAGGATGGTATTCGCCCGATAAATGCGATTGTGAACCGCAATCAGGATCGTTCAGCTCCGCTTGGAACGGGCGATGTGAAGGTGGGTGGAAACTACGCTTCGAGTATGCTTTCGTATGAGGAGGCGCACGAGATGGGATATAGCGCAGTGCTCTACACTGAGTCGGTCGAGCATCGCTACATAGAGGAGTGTGGTGCGGCAAACTTTATCGCTATTAAGGGCGATAAATATATCACGCCTAAGTCTCCATCAATTTTGCCATCAATCACCAATGACTCGTTGATGCAACTTGCAGAGGATAAGGGCTTTATGGTTGAGCATAGGCCTGTTGATGTTGTGGAGTTGTCCTCGTTTGAGGAGTGTGGTGCGTGTGGTACGGGTGCGATTATTACTCCGCTTGGCGGAGTTTTCGATCCCGATACCGATGAGAAAATTCACTATGGTGATGAGGTTGGCCCCGTGCTGTTAGACCTTTATAAGTCGTTGCAAGACATTCAATATGGTAGGGTGCCAGACATTCACAACTGGTGTGTGGTTGTTGATTAGGGTGTGTAAATAGAGAAAAGGATTGTTCCACGGGGAACAATCCTTTTGTTTTTTGGTTAGTGTTCCTCGTGGAACAATTATCGTCCAAACTTAACAAGCAATACATTCACATCGGCGGGTGAAACTCCCGGTATTCGTGATGCCTGACCAATGGTTGAAGGTCGGATGCGGTTGAGTTTTTGACGAGCCTCGATGGTGAGCGACTGCATCGAAGAGTAATCAAACCCTTCGGGAATTGATATATTTTCCAGTCGGTGGAGTTTTTCTGCCACCTGACGCTCTCTCTCTATATAGCCGGAATACTTAATTTCTATCTCGGCCTCTTCGATGTCGGCTTCGGTAATTCCGTTTTCACGGACAAATTTTCCGAGTTTTGGTAGCGCACCGACAAGTCCTGCAAGAGTCAAATCATTGCGCAAAGCGAGTTCGAAAATCTTCTTGCCCTGCGAAATTTCGGGCAAACCGAGCGAAATTAAATAGTTTTGAATTTCGCATATTTTCGCACTCTGTGTGCGACAATACGAAATAAGCGAATTTACACGAGAAATTTTTTCGTTAAATTTTTCGTATCTTAACTCCGAAATCAAACCCAATTTATAACCGAGCGGAGTGAGTCGACGGTCGGCATTATCTTGTCGCAACAAAATTCGATACTCGGCACGAGAGGTGAACATTCGATATGGCTCATCAACTCCCTTCATCACAAGGTCGTCAATCAGTACTCCGATATATGCCTCATCTCGCTGCAAGACGATAGGCTCGGCTCCCTCAACTCGTAACGAGGCGTTGATTCCTGCCAATAGACCTTGTGCTGCGGCCTCCTCGTAGCCCGTTGTACCGTTCACCTGCCCCGCAAAGTACAGATTATCAATGAGTTTGCTCTCCAATGAGTGCTTCAACTGCGTTGGTGGGAAGTAGTCGTACTCTATGGCATAGCCTGTGCGGTAGGCGTGAACACTCTCTAAACCCTTAATCTGGTGAAGGGCAGAGAGTTGCACCTCGTAAGGTAGTGATGATGAGAAGCCGTTGAGATAGTATTCGTTTGTTGTGCGACCTTCTGGTTCGAGGAAGAGTTGGTGCTGCTCCTTATCGGCAAAGGTGCGCAACTTATCCTCGATGCTCGGGCAGTAGCGAGGGCCGATACCCTTGATTGTGCCGTTGAAGAGTGGCGAATCTTCGAAGCCGGTGCGGAGGGTGTTGTGTACCTCCTGCGAGGTATAAACCAAGTAGCACGGCAGCTGCTCACGAACAGCCTCGGTCTCGTCAGAGAATGAGAACTTCGATGGGTTCTCATCGCCCGGCTGTGGCTCCAAAATCGAGAAGTCAATTGTGCGTGCATCAAGGCGTGCCGGAGTTCCGGTTTTCATTCTGCCAACCTCAATACCCTGATTTACAAGGCTTTCGGTAACCCCATACGACGCTGCATCGCCCGCACGACCACCGCCGGCGTTGTTGCGACCGCAGTGCATCAAGCCCGAAAGGAATGTTCCTGCGGTGAGGACTATCGCCTTGGCCTCGAACTCCACGCCCATTTGTGTTTTTATGCCCTTTACGCACGGTTTCTCGCCCTCGTGGGTAAAGAGTATATCTGTAACGCTATCTTGCCAAATAAAGAGGTTTTCTTGGTTTTCCAGGCGTCTGCGCCACTCTGCCGAGAACTGTGCCTTGTCGCACTGTGCTCGTGGGCTCCACATTGCCGCTCCCTTCGAGCGGTTGAGCATACGAAATTGGATGGTCGAGAGGTCGGTTACGATGCCTGTTTCGCCACCGAGAGCGTCTATTTCACGCACAATCTGCCCCTTGGCAACGCCACCTATGGCGGGGTTGCACGACATTGCCGCAAACTTGGTCATATCCATCGTTACCAGGAGCGTGCGACAGCCTCTGCGGGCCGCAGCCGAAGCTGCCTCGCAACCTGCGTGGCCTGCACCAATAACTATAATGTCGTATTTTTGTACCATAACTAATTCTGCATTTGCTCTAACAAAGCCAAATACTTATCCTCCTTCTTGTGCATCTGCTTCTCGGTGCGAGGGGTTTTATCCTTCTGACCGCACAAATGCAAAACGCCGTGAACAATCACTCGTAACATCTCCTGACGGGTTGTAGAGCCATATAATCGGGCATTATCGGCCACTGTTTCGATGTCGATAAATATATCGCCGGCGATGTAGCCTGCCTTCAAATCGCTGTCGTCAAAGGTTATAATGTCGGTGAAGTAGTCGTGGCCCAAAAACTCTATGTTCATTGCTCTGTGGCGCTCCGCCGAGCAGAAAACATAGTTTATTTCGGCAATCGAGTACTCTCCCTCTTGCTTCGCAACCTCTCTCAACCACTTGCGCATCAATCTCTTTTGTGGCAGGCGGTAGTTGCACTCCTCGGTATAAAACAGAATATCCATAGCGCAAAGATAGTAAAAAATCGTTTTGATTGGTAACTTTTGCACTGCACTTCGGATAACGAAACGCTCACATAGGTTTACTATACTGCGCTTTCGTTTCCTTGTTTAGCTGTCCCTCTCCTTCTTTGCACCATAACAAAAAAGCCCTCGGCAGGGCCGAAGGCGTAATTAAGTCCAAGCGGGAGTTTAGTTGAGTTTGTTGTGGAACTGCATTGGTGCCTGGTGTTGCGGAATCTCGATGCGGCCTACATTGGTTTCGTAGCGAGCCACATTGTCCTGCAACGACATCAAAAGTCGCTTGGCGTGCTCGGGGGTGAGGATGATGCGACTCTTGACCTTTGCCTTTGGTAAGCCCGGCAAAATAGCCGCAAAATCGAGTATAAATTCCGAGGTCGAGTGGGAGATAATAGCCAGGTTCGAGTAGTGTCCCTGTGCCACCTCGCCGTCCAACTCAATATCTATTCCGTGTTGCTTATTCTCGCTCATTATTCTTGTGTTTTTCTTTTCTAACTACAAATTTATGCAATTATTGTGGCAAAAGGCTGTTTTGAGCGGGTAAGTTATCAACAATTATACAACTTTTAATAACAAGAAGGGCTGTCGCATACTCTGCAACAGCCCTCCTCTATTGTGATTGGCGGTAATTGTTCACCGCCTCTCGGTCGTTTATTACAACTTTGGACCAGCCTCAACCAAAGCCTTACCAGCCTCGTTGGTTGTGTACTTACCGAAGTTCTTGATGAAGCGGCTTGCCAAATCCTCAGCCTTCTTCTCCCACTCAGCTGCATCAGCATAAGTGTCACGAGGATCGAGGATAGCAGGATCTACACCTGGCAACGCTGTTGGAACCTCAAAGTCGAATACCGGAATCTTCTTTGTAGGAGCCTCCAAGATAGCACCATCGAGGATTGCGTCGATGATACCACGAGTATCCTTGATAGAGATACGCTTGCCGGTACCGTTCCAACCAGTGTTTACGAGGTATGCCTTAGCACCGCTCTTCTCCATACGCTTAACCAACTCCTCAGCGTACTTTGTAGGGTGCAACTCCAAGAATGCCTGACCGAAGCAAGCCGAGAATGTTGGAGTAGGCTCGGTGATACCACGCTCAGTACCTGCCAACTTAGCGGTGAAGCCCGAAAGGAAGTAGTACTTAGTCTGCTCTGGGGTCAAGATAGAAACCGGAGGCAATACACCGAATGCGTCAGCCGAAAGGAAGATTACATTCTTTGCAGCAGGAGCAGCCGATACAGGAGTTACGATGTTGTCGATGTGGTAGATAGGGTACGAAACACGAGTGTTCTCGGTTACGCTCTTATCGTTGAAGTCGATCTTACCATTCTCGTCAACTGTTACATTCTCCAAGAGAGCATCACGCTTGATAGCGTTGTAGATATCTGGCTCAGACTCCTTGTCCAACTTGATAACCTTTGCATAGCAACCACCCTCGAAGTTGAAGATACCGTTGTCATCCCAACCGTGCTCGTCATCACCGATAAGCTGACGCTTTGGATCAGTCGAGAGGGTAGTCTTACCAGTACCAGAAAGACCGAAGAAGATAGCGGTCTCACCCTTCTCGTTTGTGTTAGCCGAGCAGTGCATAGAAGCGATACCCTGCAATGGGAGGTAGTAGTTCATCATCGAGAACATACCCTTCTTCATCTCACCACCATACCAAGTGTTGAGGATAACCTGCTCACGAGAAGTGATGTTGAAGACAACAGCTGTCTCAGAGTTAAGACCGAGCTCTGCATAGTTCTCAACCTTAGCCTTAGAAGCGTTG
>JAZONG010000010.1:0-11773 GCA_045654385.1 Alistipes sp. | reverse complement strand
AGTTAGCCTCACCAATAGCGTACAAACCTGGGATTGTAGTCATCAAGTTGTAATCTACCCAGATACCACCCATTGTGTAGTGAACAGCAGGGAAAATCTGCATTGGCTCATCGTATGGATTAACATCGGTAATCTCCTTGTACATATCGAACAAGTTACCATAACGCTGCTTGATAACATCCTTACCCAAACGCTCGATAGCGGTCTTGAAGTCGAGGAATACAGCCAAACCTGTCTCGTTTACACCATAACCTGCGTCGCAACGCTCCTTCGCTGCACGAGAAGCAACATCACGAGGTACCAAGTTACCGAATGCAGGGTAACGACGCTCCAAGTAGTAATCACGGTCAGCCTCAGCAATCTGCGAAGGCTTCAAAGTACCCTTACGCAAAGCCTCAACATCCTCCAACTTCTTTGGAACCCAGATACGGCCATCGTTACGCAACGACTCCGACATCAAAGTCAATTTAGACTGCTGTGTGCCGTGTACAGGGATACAGGTTGGGTGAATCTGAGTGAAGCAAGGGTTTGCAAAACCTGCACCCTTACGGTAGCACTGGAATGCAGCCGAGCCGTTCGATGCCATAGCGTTGGTCGAGAGGAAGAATACATTTCCGTAACCACCGGTAGCGATAACTACTGCGTGTGCACCGTGGCGCTCAATCTCGCCTGTAACGAGGTTACGAGCGATGATACCTACTGCCTCGCCATTCTCAACAACTACATCGAGCATCTCGTGACGAGTGTACGACTTAACCGAACCACGGTTAATCTCCTTGTTCAATGCAGCATAAGCACCGAGCAAGAGCTGCTGGCCGGTCTGACCACGAGCATAGAAGGTACGAGATACCTGCGCACCACCGAACGAACGGTTATCCAACAAGCCGCCGTACTCACGAGCGAAAGGAACACCCTGTGCTACACACTGGTCGATAATGAGGTTTGAAACCTCTGCCAAACGATAAACATTAGCCTCACGAGCACGGTAGTCACCACCCTTGATAGTATCGTAGAACAAGCGGTAAACCGAGTCGTTATCGTTCTGATAGTTCTTTGCTGCATTGATACCACCCTGTGCTGCGATAGAGTGAGCACGGCGTGGAGAGTCCTGAATGCAGAATACCTTAACATTGTAGCCAAGCTCACCAAGCGAAGCAGCAGCAGATGCACCACCAAGACCGGTACCTACAATGATAATATCCAACTTACGCTTGTTAGCAGGGCTAACAACCTTGATGGCTGCCTTGTGGTTGCTCCACTTCTGAGCCAACTCACCAGCAGGAATTTTGGAATCTAATTTGAAAGCCATATTTTTATAAATTTTGTTATTTTTCTAAATCGTCAAATTACTATCCCTGATTAGCAGCAAGGGCAAGCAGCAGGCAAAAGGGTCTGAACATAGAACCATACAGCAACTACTGCGAAACCTGCAAAGATAAGGGTAGCAACAATACCCGAAAGGCACTTCAAGCGTGGGTACCACTTGTCGTTAGCCCAACCAACAGTCTGCAACATAGACCATACACCGTGAGTGAGGTGGAACCACAAAGCCGCAAACCATACAAGGTAGAGGACTACATTGTACCACTGCGAGAATACATGCTGGATAAGAGCTGCACCATCGGTTGGAGCAAGTCCGAGCGAGTTCTCGTGGTGACCCAACAACTCTACCAACTGCATCTTCGACCAGAAGTGAGTGAGGTGGAGCAACAAACCGAGAATTACGATAACGCCAAGCAAGAGCATATTCTTAGATGCCCAGCTAACGCCCTTCTCCTTAACGGTCATAGCATAGCGCACATTGCCACGAGCCTTGCGGTTCTGCCAAGTGAGCCAGAAAGCGTAAGCGAAGTGTACGAATACACCGCCTGCCAAAACTACGGTTGCAACAAGAGCGTACCAGTTAGCACCCAAGAAACCGCAAATCATGTTGTAAGCATCAGCCGAGAAGATTGCGGCGATGTTCATTGACATGTGGAAGAGAATGAAAAGCACGAGGAAACATCCCGAGATGCTCATCACCAACTTTCTTCCGAGAGATGAATTAGTTAAAAAACAGCCCATAATTTTAATTAAATTTAAGAAATGTGTATTTTTGTGAAAAGTTTGTTCTCTCTGTCTGCAATTTTGCTCCCCTATACGCACGCATATGCGCATACCTAATTACAAAGATACGAATTGTTTGCGGAATAACAATACTTTTTACCGATTTTTTAACCTGCGGAACGAAGAATTTATGGACACAATCGACAAAAAGACTGTACGACAAATGGTTAGAGCCGAAATTGCAAAACTATCGGAGGAGGCAAAATCAGCCCTCTCTACCGCTATTTTCGACAAAATTTACCACTTGGAGCAGGTCAAAAACGCCTCGACGGTGGCGCTTTTCGTATCGCTTGGCGACGAGCCGCAGAGCGATTCTGCCATAGCGAAACTCTCGCAATCGAAGCGTGTGGTTATTCCCCGTATCGAGGGCGGGGAGATGGAATTTTACGATATTTCGGAGGGGTTACAGCGTGGCTCATTCGGCATTATGGAGCCCGTTGCCACCACGCCCATAGCACCGGGAGAGATTGATGTAATGATAGTGCCGGGCGTAGCCTTTACACGCAACGGAGAGCGTTGTGGTCGTGGCAAGGGATTTTATGATAAGTACCTATCGCACAAAGATTTCAGAGCCCACACAATCGGCGTCTGCTACCCTTGTCAGGTGGTCGAAGAGTTACCCACCGAGAAGCACGACAAAGTGCTTGATTGTGTAATTTCGATTTAGAGGAAAGAGGGATTAAAATAGTAGAAATAGAGGTGGTGCAAAAGCACCACCTCTTCTCTTTCAAAAATCGTCAATTATTGAACTATTTTTGTGCGTTATGCAACCTCCCCCATATTCAAATTGATTTTTAACAATTTCAATTTCTTGTCAGAAGTCGTGAGATGTAAAAAGGGCGGTCCAAAAGACCACCCTTTCGTCATTCAAAATCGTCAATGATTGAGCTATTTTTGTGCGAAGCTAGGCGACAAATCCGCAGCATAGTAGACCTATGTGAGGACATTTGGCATCCGACGCTCTCGTGCAAAAAGAGCCAATCAGAACGATTTTACTACAAATTCTCATTCAACTTGTGCCAATCCTCTACTGCCGGAATAACACCCATTGCGATAACCTCGTCACGAAGTGCGCAGAGGTGCTTGTACGACTCTACGAGAGTAGCGTGCTCCTCCTCGGTACCGTGAACTGGGAGAACCTCAACACCATTTGCATCGAGCTTAGTCTCCATAGCCATCATAATGTGATTGAACTCGCCATTGTTTACATAGCAACCAGCAGGCCAACGGAACGCCTCACCACCCATTGCAGCAGCAATCATCTGGATAGATACGAGCGATGGGCTCTGGAACGATGAACGACCACGGAGGTCGATGATGTTCTTACCACCCTGAATTACACGCTGACGGAGAGCATCCCAATCTGCCTGTGGCATACGCTCGGTGCCGATGATGTCGGTAAGTGGAGTGCCATCAACAGTTGTAGTCGAAGCGAATACAGCCATCTGCTCGCCGTGGCCACCATAAGTACGAGGATTAACAACCTTATCAGCCGAAACCTTCAAGTACTTAGCCAACTCCGAACGAAGACGAGTAGAGTCGAGAGCAGCCAAAGTAGTAACCTGTGATGGCTTAACACCTGCATAGATCAAAGTGATAAGACCGGTGATGTCAGCAGGGTTGAAGATAACAACGATGTGCTTTACATCTGGGCAGTACTGCTTAATGTTCTTACCGAACTCGGCAGCAATCTCTGCGTTACCCTTCAACAAATCCTCACGGGTCATACCTGCCTTACGAGCAGCACCACCCGAAGAAACTACATACTTCGCATCGGTCAAAGCCTCCTTGATATCCGAAGTAAAGGTGAGGTTGATGCCGTCGAAACCGCAGTGGTACAACTCCTCTGCTACACCCTCCAATGCAGGAGCGAATGGATCGTAGAGGCAGATGTTAGACGACAACTTCATCATCATAGCGCACTGCGCCATGTTCGAACCAATCATACCGGCTGCGCCGACGATGGTCAATTTCTCATTTGTCAAGAAACTCATAATTGTTTGTTTTTAAAAGTGTTAGAAAATATGTTTTGTAAAAATCTTACTCATCCAACGGCAGATGCACCAACTCGACACCCACCTTTGACAATATATCCAAGCCCTCGGTATTGTGATACTTCTCCGAGAATACCACACGGCGGATACCTGCCTGAATTATCAACTTCGAGCACTCCATACAAGGCGAAGTCGTAACATACAATGTTCCGCCATCGCAGTTATTAGCCGACTTTGCAACCTTGGTTATAGCATTTGCCTCGGCGTGCAAAACATAAGGTTTTGTAGTACCCATATCGTTCTCGCAGATATTCTCGAAGCCCGACGGAGTACCGTTGTAGCCATCCGAGATAATCATCTTATCCTTAACGATAAGCGCACCAACCTGGCGGCGCACGCAATATGAGTTCTCTGCCCAGATGCGTGCCATCTTCAAGTAGCGAAGATCGAGTTTTCGCTGTTTCTCTTCTGCGTATGCTCCCATCGTTATCTTCCGTGACAATGTTTATACTTCTTACCGCTACCGCAAGGACAAGGTTCGTTGCGGCCGACCTTCTTCTCCACCTGGATAGGTGCAGGCTTCGACTTATCGCCCTGACCTGCCGCAGCCGCAGCAGCCATACGAGAGGCCTGTAACTTATTCACATCGACCTTGGCTCTATCTTGACGAGCACGCTGCAACGACTCCTGGTTCTGCTGCTGCACAGGGATATACGACTTGCAGAGTATCGACACAACATCACGATTAACCTTCTGCAACATCTTCTCGTACAAACCAAACGACTCGAACTTATAGATCAAGAGCGGATCCTTCTGCTCGTATGATGCATTCTGCACACTGTGGCGCAACTCATCCATCTCTCGCAAGTGCTCACGCCAAGCATCGTCGATAGTGGTAAACATAACCACTTTCGAGAATACTCTGTAAATCTCTGCACCATCGGTATCCTTGCATTTCTGCAACTCAACCGGCACATTGTATCCGAGGTGTCCGTTTGTCATTGGGAAGTACATCTTACCCTCCAAATCGTTCTTGCGCTCCTCGTAAATCTTGGTCATAACCGGACGAACCGTATCTGCCACTGCCTTGGCACGACGAGCCACCAACGCCTGCAAATCGGCAACAAGCAACTCTACGAGTTCCGAGCGGTTTGCCTTCTTGAACTTCGCCTCATCGAACGACGGTTGCAAACCAACCTCACGAATCAAGTCGAACGAGAACTCCTCGAAGTCATATCCTTCGTGTTCATTCAAGAACGCCTCGACATAGTCATACATAGCATTATTGAGGTCAATCTCTACACGCTCGCCATACAACGCATTGCGACGGCGGGTGTAGATAACCTCACGCTGTGAGTTCATCACATCGTCATACTCCAACAATCGCTTACGGATACCGAAGTTATTCTCCTCGACCTTCTTCTGAGCACGCTCAACGGCCTTCGACATCATACCTGCCTGAATAGCCTCGCCCTCCTGGATACCCATTCTATCCATCATCAAAGCGATACGCTCCGAACCGAACAGACGCATCAAATCATCCTCGAACGATACGAAGAACTGCGACGAGCCCGGATCTCCCTGACGGCCGCTTCGACCTCGCAACTGACGGTCCACACGACGGCTCTCGTGACGCTCTGTACCGATAATTGCAAGACCTCCTGCCGCCTTCACCTCCTCGGTGAGTTTAATATCGGTACCACGACCTGCCATATTGGTAGCGATGGTAACCTGTCCCGGACGACCGGCCTCGGCAACAACCTGAGCCTCCTGGGCGTGGTGCTTCGCATTGAGGACATTATGTTTGATTCCACGAATCTTCAACATTCGGCTCAACAACTCCGAAATCTCGACCGAAGTAGTACCTACCAGCACAGGGCGACCCGCCTTAACGAGTTCTACGACCTCTGCGATAACGGCGTTATATTTCTCACGCTTGGTCTTGTAGATTATATCATCTCGGTCATCACGAAGAATAGGACGGTTTGTAGGGATTACGACAACATCCAACTTGTAGATGTTCCAGAACTCCGATGCCTCGGTCTCGGCAGTACCTGTCATACCGCCCAACTTGTGGTACATACGGAAGTAGTTCTGCAAGGTGATTGTTGCAAAGGTCTGCGTTGCAGCCTCGACCTTCACTCGCTCCTTGGCCTCGATAGCCTGATGCAAACCATCCGAGTAGCGACGGCCATCCAAGATACGACCGGTCTGCTCATCTACAATCTTCACCTTGTTGTCCATCACCACATACTCAACATCCTTCTCGAACATTGCGTAGGCTTTGAGCAACTGGTTTACGGTATGTACTCGCTCCGAACGAGTCGAGTAGTCGTTGATAAGATCATCCTTCTTCTGTGCCTTCTCCTCCAACGAGAGTTCCTGCTGCTCCAACTCGGCAATCTCGGCGCCCACATCAGGCAATACGAAGAAACCCTCCTCGCCTACACGATTAGACAGCACCTCGTGGCCCTTATCGGTAAGTTCTATCGAGTTCATCTTCTCGTCGATAACAAAGTACAACTCGTCAGTCACCTCAGGCATACGACGGTTATTATCCGCCATATAGATATTCTCGGTCTTCTGCATCTGAACCTTGATACCCTGCTCCGAGAGGAACTTAATGAGAGGCTTATACTTCGGTAAACCTTTGTATGCACGATAGGTTAAAAGACCGCACTCCTCCATCTTGCCCTCGGCTGCCAACTTACGAGCCTCGGCAACCAAGTTAGTTACGAAATCACGCTGTAAGCCATACAAGTACTCGATTACCGGACGATACTCCTCAAACAACTGATCCTCTCCCTTTGGTACCGGACCTGAGATAATAAGCGGAGTACGAGCATCATCAATCAACACCGAATCGACCTCATCGACAATAGCGAAGTGGTGCTTGCGCTGCACCAAATCTGCCGGCGATGATGCCATATTGTCACGCAAATAGTCGAAACCGTACTCGTTATTTGTTCCGAAGGTAATATCCGCAAGATAAGCATTGCGACGCTCCTCCGAGTTAGGCTGATGCGAGTCGATGCAATCAACCGACAAGCCGTGGAACTGATACATAGGGCCCATCCACTCCGAGTCACGCTTTGCGAGGTAGTCGTTCACAGTTACCATATGAACACCCTTGCCTGCCAACGCATTCAAGAATACCGGCAAGGTAGCAACCAAGGTCTTACCCTCACCCGTAGCCATCTCGGCAATTTTACCCTTGTGCAACACGACACCACCGAACAACTGCACATCGTAGTGAACCATATCCCACTTAATATCGTTACCACCTGCGGTCCAATGGGTCGAGTAGAGAGCCTTATCGCCCTCGATATTTACAAAATCCTTCTTCGCAGCCAAGTTGCGGTCGAAGTCGTTTGCGGTAACCTCTACCACATCGTTCTGCGCAAAACGACGAGCCGTATCCTTCATAATGGCGAAAGCCTCAGGCAAAATCTCATCGAGGACCTTCTCGATCTTTTCGTCAATGCGCTTTACGGTTTGGTCAATATCCTTCGAAATCTTCTCCTTCTCGCCAAGCGAAATGGTCAAATCCTCCAACTTTGCCTTCTGCGCTACAACGTGCGCCTCATCATCGGCAATAAAATCTGCGATACGCTTGCGCAACGCAGCACTGCGCTCACGCAACTCGTCATTCGACAACACCTCGATAGATGGATATACAGCCTTAATCTTCTCAACATAAGGCATAATCTCCTTGCGGTCCTTGTCCGCTTTACTACCGAAGAGAAACTTGATTATACTTGTTAATGCACTCATATTTCGTTTAGTGTTATTTGCTTCACATTATAAACGGCTCAAAGGTACAAAAATTATGGGGAAAATACAAATGTATTTTACGAAACCCGCTACTCCGCATCGGCAAAGCGACGAAACAGACACTTATCGCACCTCAACGATGAGCAATACTCCTTGGTTAATTGCAACAACGCCTGCGATTCGAGGGCATTCGCAGCCTTCACGCCGAGTTTACCCCAGCGAGTCACGAACATATTACTCTCGGCAGGAAGTCTTTCGAGCAGGTCGATACCTCTGGTATCCAAATCTTGACGCATCGTATACTCCGAATAGAGAATTTGGAGTTGCGCCACCACATTTATGCCGAGCATCTGCGCCTTGGTGCGGGACATAGCACCACGACTGCTATCCTCGGCAAGCAGGCGGTATGCCCACTTCGGAACACTCGTATTGCAGAACATACGCTCAACATCACCCTTGGTACGACAATCCAAAAGGTCGCTCATAAGGTGGCTATGTTGCGAGAGCAGATTTGCCAACTGCAATAGTCGCACAACAGGATGATTATCGCCGATATGACCGATAAGTTGCCACTCGTCGGCACGCATCGACTCTAAGCCGTATTTATGGGAATCGTATTCAAAGATGGATTGCAACTCGGCAAGTTCGGCATTATCGCCGGCCATAGCCACAAGGCGTGACAGCAGTCCCGAACAACCCAACAACATCGCATCGACCGAACGGCGCTCTAACGAAGCCTTTTGAAGATAGTGATAAGGCAACAGACGAGCCAACCGCTCATAGCAGGCACGATTTGCCTTAATATCGAGAGAACGCAGCAACATAAAATATGCCGTCTGCGTCCAATCTTCCGTATCGTGATATTTTTCGAGCAGGAACTCCTGCTTTTGAGCAATTCTATCGAAGCACAACTGTGCCATAACCTCACGGCGATGCGAGGAGCTTAACGCCTTTATCTCTTCGGCACACGCCCTCTGCGACTCTGCTTTGATAGAATTCAAATCGGACATACTCGTTTAGAACAGATTGAGTTCAAGAAGAGCCTCTTCGCTCATCATAGATTTATCCCACGCAGGCTCGAAAACAAGGATTACATTCACCTTCTCGACACCCTGCACCTTCGCCACCTGGGTATTCACATCCTCGACCAACTGATCTGCCATAGGGCAGTTCGGAGCGGTCAAGGTCATACGAATTGTCGCCTCGCCCGACGGCTCGAAATCAACCTCGTAAATAAGTCCCAAATCGTAGATATTAACAGGGATTTCGGGGTCATATATATTTTTGAGTGTCAGCACTATATCCTTCTCGACACGCAATATCTCTTGTGGAGTCATACAAATTAAAAATTCAGAATTCAAAATTCAAAATTTACATACTGTATCAAAATCGTCAGCGGTTAGGTCGGCAGTTAGGCTATTGCTTTGTATAAGCAAGTGCATATAATCGCATTTGCTTAATTGTAGCCAACAAACCGTTACCACGAGTTGGAGAGAGGTTCTCTTTGAGTCCGATTGCATCTATAAAGTAGAGATCCAAATTGACCACCTCCTGCGGGGTGCGATTACCCATTGCTCGAATAAGCAACGACAACAAGCCCTTTATTATTATGGCATCACTATCTGCCGAGTAGAGAATTTTTCCATCCTCCATCCTCGCATCAACCCACACTCTCGACTGGCAACCTTCGATGATGTACTCATCGGTCTTATGTTCCGACGCAATTACCGGCAACGACTCGCTCAACGATATGAGGTAGTCGTAGCGATCCAACCAATCATCAAACATCGAAAACTCCTCGATAATCTCCTCCTGTATCTCGTCTTTCATCTCTATTTTCTAAAACTTTATCACTTTGCTATCCGAGCACTGAGGGCGCTCAACGCCCAAAATCTCCGCCAAAGTTGGTGCAATCTGGTCGTTTGATATACGATCCTCCACCCTCTTTGGTGCTACGCCCGAACCGCATATAATCAACGGAATATGGCGGTCATAGTTATATATCGAGCCCGACATCGCCACTCGTTTGTGGTCGAGTTCGATGCGCTCCGGCTCCAATGCTATCAATACATCTCCCGAACGACGAGGGTTATATCCACTCTGCAACAACGACACCACACCACGAGAGAACTGTGCCGAACGCAAGGCTGTCGAAGTTACAGCCATCGCCACACCTCGATATTTCAGGGCAAAAGCAGCGCAATCTTCCTGCACCTCGGCAATACTCTTCTTGTGGCTGTAAATCACATCGTGATTGAGGTACAACGAGCCGTTGGTATAGCCCAGCACCCACGCATCCTGACCATATCTCGCACTCAAAAAGGCGTTCAAAATAACCTCAAATTGGCGTGTATTGAAGCGTGAAGAGTCGCTATTATCGACCTTTGTAGGGCTTATACCGCTATCCGAAGTGAGCGTTACAAGCACCTCGTTATGCACAGGTAGCTGTGCGTAGAGAAAGACCAAAAACTCCGCCAACGAAGCATCCAACGAGTAGAGCATATCCTCATACTCAATCGAATCTACGCCATATCGCTCGGCTATGGTGCGTGGAATATCGAGGCAGATATTCAGCACCTTACACTCATCGTTGATATGGAGTGGCAACATCGCACTGACCGCACGCTTTGCAAACTCAAACATCGCCAAATTACCCGACGGCATCGAGAGAAGATTATTCACCCAATTCTCCGAGAGTTTTCGATGGGTATATGGACGCTTTGCACTATCCTTGTCATAAATCGTGATAGAGGTAGTGCGACTGTTGCGATAGCGATCACGAGTGTAACGGCCATACCAGGTATCGGTCGCAAACACTCTGTTCATCTCATCATTGTTGTAGTTACGCACCCACGACGGCAACTCCGCCATATAACACTCCGCTGTACTCCAACTACCGGTATCGCTCAACCAATAGCACTCACCCTTACCACCTGCCAAAATCATCGCTGAGAGTGGGTTGTGCGCTATGGTAATCGAGCGATTGCGCTCTGATGATGCCAAGACCGACTCCGAGAGAGTCTGCGCCACAAACGACTGCGCAGTATAGCCCTGCTCCACCTCCTTGCGGATAGCAGAATCAGACTCGGTGGCTCGGTGTATTGCAACCGCCTTATTCAAGGTACGGTCATAGCCCACCGACGAGAATATACCGTGCATAGCAGGAATTGTTCCGGTAGCAAAAGTTGCCAAGCCCGCCTGCGAGGAGGTCGGGGCATAGTCGGCATAACACTCTGTAAACTCTACACCCTCACCACGAAGTCGCAAGAAGCCATCTTTGCAGAAATTCTTCTCATAACGAGATATATCGCCTTGGCTCATACCGCTCACAACGATATTTACCGCCAAACGAGGTCGTGCCTCAACGGCCGCCACAGCAACAAGCAGAAGGGTTAGTATGTAAAATCTAAGTTTCATCTACAAATATCTTTCAAACTCACTCTTTTCGAGCGAGAAATCTATCTCGGGCATCGACTCCGCCTTTGCCAACATCTTACGGCAGAAGGCTCGGTGCGCCTCACTTTCGGGGTTAAACGGGCGATGTTCGGCTGCGGCAACAACCTGCTCCACCTGTGGCAGTTTGGCCTTTGAGCCGTCAGCAAGCACCGCCTCGCAAAATCGCTCCCATACATAATCGACCGCCATCTTCGATGGATGCGCCAAGTCGTCGGCATAGTAGCGATAATCTCGTAAATCGTCTATCAGAATCTCGTAAGATGGGAAGTAGTGGACATTCTCATACTTTGCCACCAACTCCTCCACCGCCAAGCGCAAGGTCGCCTTGCTGACGCTGTTCTCCTGCAACCCATCGCCTATATGACGCACGGGGCTGACGGTCAAAATTACCTTTTTATCCCGCAAAGCACCCTCAAAGAAGTCGGAGGCCAAGCGGTCTTAGG
>JAZONG010000009.1:0-2053 GCA_045654385.1 Alistipes sp. | reverse complement strand
TATCTCTCCACTATTACCCTGATTATCAGTCCACTTTACGGGCTGCTTTGGCTCGCTTGGGCGATAGTAGGTTACGGCATAATTTTGAATTGTTTCGGGCTTGCCTGTCTCCGAGCCTGCCAATTCATACCAAGTATCATCGGGCAGACCATTGCCATTCTCGTCTTGCATAACCCATACAATACCCGGCTCGGATGAACCACTAAACGAGTTGCCAAGGATTCCAATATCATAGCCGCCAGAGTTGTCGATACTATGGTCAAAGCCTACTACAATATAGCCGCCAAAACCACCCAACGACACCCAATTAGGATAGGGATTACCGTTGTTATCCACCGCCGACATACGCTTCTCGGCGTATGCGATTGCTGCTTCTGGCGTTGTCTGCGTACCATCGAATCCTCCCGTCTTCGTCTCGTTGATGAATTGTCCGGGGGCAGGCGTGTATTCGTAGACCTTGTTCCAGTCCGCCTTCGACTCTGCTGTTCTGGCACGATAAAATTCGCCTTTACCCAAATCTGTGGTGATATCCTCGTCTATATTGCAAGACGAGGATATCAACGAAAAATACCCTAAAACTAAATATCCTAAAAATCGCTTCATATTCTACTTTTCAAATCTTACAGCAATATCATCATAAGCAAAGTAACCAGGGATTGTAAAGCCATAGCGGCCACCCATCTCATCGGAGTAGAGGAAGTTGAAGCGAACCTTTTTGACTGCACCAAGACCCGAAAGATCCCACTTCTGCCAATCGGTTACGACATTTTCGCCCTGCACCAAGTAGAACTCAACCTCGCTGATAGGCTCGGCGTAAGCATCGGCCGCTACATCATCAAATCCGTAAGCCACAATCTTCAACCAAGCATCCGCAGTCAAACCACTCCAATTGCCACCAAATGTATTACCCTCCTCGCTCTTCACGCCATTAACAAGTTGGTTGAGGGTGTAGTTGGTGTTGGTTACCCACATATGATCGATAACACGAGCCTCATCATCGGCAAATGAAATCTCTGGAAGATTCTCGATATACGACATTGCATCTTTGTAGCCGTAATGCACTACGAAATTCTCGCCCGAGTGTGGTGCTACAGGCACCATCATCTGCACATTGAACCAACCAAGGTATGCGTCTGCGCCTGGCTGACCGGCCCACTGGTCGACATAGTCCTGACCATAAAACTTCGCAATATGATTGTTTCTATCCTCGTCTGTGTAACCCTCGCCCCAATAGTTCGAGATTGCGTGGCCACCGCCCCAGAAGCAGTACGCATAGTTGTCGGGGAACACGTGCATAAGTTCTGTGTTACCTTCGTCGTACCACATATACATAGCAGACATACAATCGCCATATGTGAGAGGGCCCATATACTGCGGATTATCTACCAAGTCGCTCCAAGTGCTGATTTCAACGCCTGCATAATCTAAGGTATAAGGCTCGAACTTTGCATCCTTATCCTCGAAGGTGAGAATGCGCAATTCGTAGCCAAGTTCAGGCTCTTTCTGCTTCAAATCGCTCTTGCTGATTGTGGTTGCAATGCGCTGTGTTGCTCCACTCACGAAATTCTTCGACGGGCTCTTCTCCTCAGTGAAGGTACTCTCGTCATCAAAGGTATAGGTGATGGTTAGCTTTGTTCCTCCAACCTCTGCCGGGAGCACCACCATAGCAGCCATAACACCCTCATTCGCTGATTGCAACGGTTTGCCACCCTCGAAGTTGAGCGTGATAGTGGAACTACCATTTGTAGTTGTGCTATCCCACTCGCCAGTTGAAAAGTTATAGATGCGTTCGCCGGCAATCTCCACACCCTCGGTAGCGAGTGTAATGGAGAGGAGCTTTGGCATATCCTTATCATTGCTCTTGGTATCAAACCAAACATAGGCGGTCTTATGCTCCAAGTAGAACGAGTTATATTCGTCGAGCGTTGCGTAACCAAAGTCACCATCGTTGCCAAGGTTGCCGTCAGCCGATTGCGAAGATAGCACCTTGGCACTCTTTGCCTGACCAGTCATATTGTAGAATATGTGGCCAGTTCCTATTATGGCAGTACCT
>JAZONG010000008.1:0-27910 GCA_045654385.1 Alistipes sp. | reverse complement strand
ACATCGTCGTGGAAGTACTTGTGGATGAGTGGAGCCTTCTCCTCCAACTCCTCCTCAGTGTAGCGAGCAGCGAACTCAGCCTCCAAAGCCTCGAAAGCCTCCGAACGCTCGTGCTTCATTGTACCGCTTGTAGCGATAGCGTATGCCTTGTCGTACAACTCCGAGATGATTGTCTGACGCAACTCCTCGTCGTTGTTCTCGTGGCAGTACTCACGCTTAACATCCTTGCCGAGTTCCTTCATCAACTCGATCTGTGCAGCACAGTGAGTCTTGATAGCCTCGTGAGCGTACTTGATAGCGCCGAGCATAACCTCCTCGCTAACCTCCTTCATCTCACCCTCTACCATCAAGATATTATCGATTGTACCTGCGACCATAATGTCGAGGTCAACATCCTTCATCTGCGAGAATGTAGGGTTGATGCAGTACTCGCCGTTGATGCGAGCTACACGCACCTCTGAAATTGGACCACCGAACGGAATGTCCGATACCGCCAAAGCAGCCGAAGCAGCCAAACCTGCGAGAGCATCAGCCTGAATATCCTTGTCTGCCGAAATAAGGTTTACGGTAACATAAACCTCTGCGTGGTAGTCAGCTGGGAACAATGGGCGCAATGCACGGTCGATAAGACGAGCAACCAAAATCTCGTTATCGCCAGCCTTACCCTCACGCTTCATAAAACCGCCAGGGATACGACCTACCGCAGCAAACTTCTCCTTGTACTCGACCTGCAAAGGCATAAAGTCGGTACCCTCTTTTGCGTCCTTAGCAGCTACTACTGTTGCAAGCAACATAGTATCGCCCTGCTTAACTACAACCGAACCGTCAGCCTGCTTTGCCAACTTGCCGGTCTCAATCATTATCTCACGACCTCCTTCGAGCGGGATAAACTTCTGTACAGCATTGTACAACTTCTTTTCTTCCATAATGTTTTCGTCAAAAATGTAAATTTCTCTTTTTCTCTCTCATCATCATTCGAGGTTTGGCGGCAGAACTCGAAAAAATGCCTCGCCTCGTCTAAAAAACAAAATGAAGGCAACTCCGAAAAACGAGTTGCCCCATTCTGTTGACCTCTTACTTACGAAGGTTCAAAGCCTTAACGATAGCACGGTAACGCTCGATGTCAACCTCCTTCAAGTACTCCAACAACTGACGGCGCTTACCGATCATCTTCAACATCGCACGCTGAGTGCCGAAGTCGTGACGGTTGTTCTTGAGGTGCTCTGTAAGGTGGCTGATACGGTACGAGAACAATGCGATCTGGCTCTCTGGAGAACCAGTATCAGTGTTAGACTTGCCGTACTGACCGAAAAGCTCTTGCTTTTTCTCTGCTGTTAAATAAGCCATAATAGTAAAAAATAAAATTAAGTTATTTAATAGTTAAAACTTCGTGCGCATTCGCCTTACTACGAATCACGCCAAAGCGGTGCAAAGGTAGGAATTATATTCCTAATAACCAAGAGTTTTTCTCAAAGATTGTATTTTTTGCACTCTTTATACTCTGCCTACGAAATCGAGTAGTGCCGAGGCGCATAATTTTGCCTCCTCGATAAAGCCCATATGTCCCGAATTTTCGAGCCAAACCACCTCTGCTTCGGGGTGCTCGGCAACCATTTTTTCGGCTATTTCCGGCACGATATATCCATCCTTGCGACCAAGAATAAATAGTACAGGTTTGCCCAATTTATGAAGCATCTCACTCTGCGCCTTGCGCTCTATCATTCCGTTCAGAAGTGCCACAATACCAGCATCTTCCGTCAGGAGAATAGTCTGCTGTAAATCCTCGATTTCGGTGCGGAAACGCTTGCGATTGTCGGGCGCAAAGCCTGCCTCTGGTGCAGTGTTTACCAGCAACTCCTTTTTGCCCGATTTTATAATCGAAATTTCACGCTGTCGGTTCTTGCGCTTCTCCTCGCTGTCGGCATACGGAGTGGAGTGGAGTAGCACCACAGCATCGGTGCGCTCGGCATACCTCTCGGCAAAGGCAAGAGCCATATATCCTCCCATCGAGTGGCCCACGATTGTGGCGCTTGCAATACCGAGTTTATCGAGTGCTGCGGCGAGGGTGTCGGCAAGGAAATCCATAGTGTGAATTTCGCCCTTTACCTCCGAAATTCCGTGGCCCGGGATGTCGATTGTAACAACACGCACATCCTTGTAGAGAAGGGGTACAAACTCCTCCCAGACAAGCATATTTTCGAGGTAGCCGTGGAGTAGCACTACCGTCTTTGCGCCCACTTCCGAGTCGCAGATATGCAGAGCCGAGTCGCCTGCCATTATGAACTTTTCAACCATTTTTTGCTCTTTTTGATTTTTTACTGTGTAAAAATATGGAAAATTCTCCAAATTTTACTATTTTTGAACGATTATAGAGATTTTTGAATGAAATTTGACTACATAAAGTGCCACGGCTCGGGCAATGAGTTTGTGATGGTTGATGCCGTAAAGTATGATTTACAGGGAGTTGGCCTTGCTGAATTTGCCCGTTTCATCTGCGACCGAGAGAACTCGGTCGGAGCGGATGGCGTGTTGCTGTTGGTTGAGCGAGAAGGCCTTTACGGAATGAGAATGTTCAACCCTGACGGCTCGGAGGCAGAGATGTGCGGCAATGGTATTCGTTGCGTGGCACGCTTGGCCGAGGAGTATGTCGGCGAGCGTAAGTTCGATATGTTCTCGGGCGGAAATATCTACCACATAACCCGTGAGGATGATATATATCCCGCAATGCCGACCTATGGAGTCGATTTGGCAGTGCGCCTTGCAAGTACCGACTTCGGCTTTGCCAAAGGGGCGGCGCAGTTTGTGTCGCAGCCTATCGAGCGTCTCGATGCGGAGCTGCGTTGGAGTGCGATAAATGTGGGTAATCCGCATATCGTGGCCGAGGTTGAGGAGGTTGATTACGACCATCTTACACGCCTTGGCGAGCGAGTGTTGGAGTTGAAGGAGGAGTTCCCGAAGGGCATAAATGTGTCGCTTGTGAAACGCTTGGGCGAAAACAGAGTTTTTGTTGCCACCTACGAGCGAGGAGCAGGTATTACCGCTTCGTGTGGTACGGCAATGACTTCGAGTGGTACGGCAATGGCGTTGAACGGTCGTTGCGACTATGGCGAGGTTATCGAGGTCGAGAATCGAGGTGGCGCAGTGCGCTGCATTTGTCACAAAGAGGGTGATCTGCACACACAGTTGATTGGCAATGCCTCCTATATCTCGCACGGCGAGGTGTCGGTGGAGGGTGGCATATTTGGCTATGAGGAGCAGGGTAAGTACGCGGCGGAGATAGCTCTATACAACGATTTTTTGGAGTCGAAGGCATAACGAAACAGTATGAGGAGATTTGCGTACATAGTGGTGGCATTGCTGGTGGGAGTATTACTCTCATCGTGTAATGTTACACGCCTTATCCCCTCGAACGACTATCTGTTGCAACGAGTAAAGGTAGAGGAGGATAAGAGCCTGCCTCGCTCGGAGCGAATAAAGGGCGACGAGGTTACAAAGTATATTCGTCAGAAGCCTAACAAGCACTTCCTTGGTACCGATTTTTACGCTTGGATATATTTGATGGCTAATCCTGAGAAGGATAACGGCTGGAACAATCTCAAACGCAAGATGGGCGAGCCTCCGGTACTCTTCAATATGCGTGATACGGAGCGCTCGGCTTCGAACTTGAAGGTCTATCTCGACTCACGAGGTTACTACTCCTCGGATGTCGATTTCGAGGTTGATACCACCTATCGTCATAAGCGAGCAAAGGTTACCTATTCGCTCCATCAGGGTAAGCCATACCATATCAGTTCGATCTCTTACGACTTCCGTGATCGCAACCTCGAACCGGTGCTATTGCCCGATACGATAAACACTTTGTTGCACAAAGGCGATATATTCGATATCTCGGTGTTGGAGGCGGAGCGTCAGCGAATAGCCCTCTACCTCAAAGACAGAGGTTACTACAACTTCTCGGTGAACAATGTGGAGTATCTGGCAGATACGCTGGGTGGCGACCGCAAGGTGGGCGTAAAGGTTATTATCAACCAAAATCTTGCCGGTTATAATGCCCGAGGCGAGGCGATATATAGCAATAACGAAGTTTATCGCTTGCGCAATGTGAATGTTATACCTCGCTATAATGCGGTGTTCGCCAAGAGCAATACCGAGAACTACTTCAAGGGGTTTGATTCGGTGGAGTATAAGGGGTTGAATGTGCTGTTTAGAGATAAACGCCCGAAGGTGCGCCCGAAGGTGTTGCGAGGGGCTATACCTATCTATCCGAACTATCTCTACAACTACTCGGAGGTAAATCGCACCTACTCGAACTTGATGGCGATGGGTTATTTCAAGAGTGCCCGCATCAACTTTACCGAGGTTACCAATTCAAAGACGGAAGTAGTGGCGAATAAACCGGTGGAGCGCCTTCTCGATTGCGATATTTACTGTACGCCGTCATTGCAACAGAGCATAAAGGCCGAGTTGGAGGCGGCAACAACATCGAGTTTCTACGGCTTGACCGCTGTGTTGGGTTACCAGAATAGAAATATCTTCCGAGGTGCCGAGATGTTGGAGATTACTGGAACTGCCGGATACGAGTATATGAAGGCTCCGAACTCCAAGAAGAAGCACGCTATGGAGTTTGGTATTGCGGCGTCGCTTTCGTTCCCTCGCTTCCTGCTTGCGGACTATGCAATACGAAGCAACACTACCGCTCCAAAGACCAAATTTGAACTTTCGTATAACTATCAGGATAGACCATACTATCAGCGAGGTTTGTCGAGTATATCGTGGGTATATTCGTGGCGTAGAAATACCAATTCGTCATTTGTTATTCGTCCGATAGGTATCAATTTGGTGGATGTATCGTATATCGACCAAAACTACTTCAATTCGCTCCAAAACAAGTACCTCAAATATAGTTTTCAGTCGCAGTTGATAGTCGCAATTTCGGGTTCGTACCTCTTGAATAAGAACTACAAGTCGGCACCGAACAATACGACTACCGTGCGAGCGAACTTGGAACTTGCAGGTAACTTATTGAGTGGTTTGTCGCACTTGTTGTCGCACCCTGCCGAGGGTAAGGATTACTACGAGTTGCTCGGCATCCGTTTTTCGCAGTATGCTCGTGCCGATGTAAATGCCAGCCATAAGATAATGTTTGGCAAGGTTACCGCCTTGGCTGCACGCCTCTATGCCGGCTTGGCATACGCCTATGGTAACTCCGACGCTGTGCCGTTCGACCGTCTGTTCTATGCAGGAGGTAGTAACAGTATGCGAGGTTGGGCGCCGAGAACTCTCGGTCCGGGTTCTACACCTGCACCAACCAATGTTGTCTATCCTACGCAGTTGGGTGATATGAAGTTGGAGGCTAACCTCGAATTTCGTTTCCCGATTTGGGGTATGTTTCACGGTGCAACATTCTTCGATTTGGGTAATATATGGTATGTAGGTCGTAAGGGTGCAGATTATCCCGATAGTTCTGTATTCCACTTCAACAGCTTCTACAAACAGTTGGCGTTTAATACTGGTGTAGGTCTGCGCCTTGATATTAAATTTGCCATTCTGCGCCTTGATTGGGGTATTCAGTTGCACAATCCTAACAACCCTGTGGGACAGCGATGGATTCACAACTTTAAGTGGCGCAACACATTCCTCAATTTCGGTGTAGGCTACCCATTCTAATAAAAGCGAAGTTTTCAAGCAGTATGACAAAGATAGAATACAAATATCTCTACAATATAAACTCGCCCGCAGATTTGCGAAGACTCACTATCGATGAGTTACCTCGTTATTGTGCCGAGGTGCGACAGTATATCATCGAGCAGTGTGCCATAAATCCCGGTCACCTTGCCTCATCGCTTGGTGCGGTGGAGATTGCAGTGGCGGTACACTATGTCTATGACACTCCCGAGGATAAACTCATTTGGGATGTAGGACATCAGGCCTATGCTCACAAAATCATCACAGGTCGTCGTGATGCTTTCGCTACAAACCGTCGTTTTGGCGGTATCAGTGGTTTCCCCCGTATGGCAGAGAGTGAGTATGACGCTTTTGGTGCAGGACACTCGTCGGTGTCGGTATCGGCAGCACTCGGTATGGCCAAGGCTGCGAGGTTGCAGGGTAAGGAGTTTAAAACGGTAGCGGTAATTGGCGATGGTTCGATTGCGGGCGGCCTTGCCTTCGAGGGACTTAACAATGCAGGTTCGGATAAGAAGAACGATATCTTGGTGATATTGAACGACAACAATATGTCGATTGATAAGTCGCAGGGAGCGCTGAATAACTACCTTTTGCGTCTTTCGACCTCTTCCAAATATAACCGTTTCAAGCAGGGGCTGTGGTCTGCACTCTCTCGCACACCCCGTATCCTGAATTTGTTCCGTAAGGCGGGTAATGCCGTTAAGCACGGTTTGTTGCAGAATAGTAACCTCTTCGAGAGTTTGGGATTTCGATACTTTGGCCGTATGGACGGCCACAATGTCAAGCGCTTGGTACGCACCTTGCAGGCATTGAAGGGTATCAACTCGCCAAAGTTGTTACACATCATTACCGAGAAGGGACACGGCTACGCTCCAACTCAGGAGAACCTCTCGGTTTGGCACGCTCCGGGCTGTTTTAATCCCGAAACGGGCGAGCGAATTAAGAGCGTATCGAAGGGTACCCGCTTGCAGGATGTCTTCGGACAGACGCTGCTCGACCTTGCCAAGATGGATAAGCGAGTGGTTGGTGTTACTCCTGCTATGCCTTCGGGCTGTTCGATGAATATAATGATGGCAGAGTTGCCGGAGCGATGCTTCGATGTGGGTATTGCCGAGGGCCACGCCGTAACCTTCTCGGCAGGTCTTGCCGCAGCGGGTCAGGTGCCATTCTGCAACATCTATTCGACCTTTATGCAGCGTGCTTACGACAATATTATTCACGATGTGGCGTTGCAAAACCTCCCTGTTGTGTTCTGTCTCGATAGAGGTGGCTTGGTGGGAGAGGATGGCGCTACGCACCACGGCGCTTTCGATATTGCTTACCTCGGTTGCATCCCGAACATGGTGGTTGCCACCCCGTCTGATGAGTGGGAGTTGCGAAATATGATGTTTACGGCGTTGCAGAGCGACGGACCATTCGCTATTCGTTATCCTCGTGGCAATGGTCGTGGTACAGAGTGGCGTGATATGCCGTTTGAGGCTATCAAGGTAGGTAATGCTCGCAAGGTGTGCGAGGGTAAGGATGTTGCAATCTTCGCCTTTGGAACACTCTGCGCTGATGCCGAGAAGGTGGCCAAGCAGGCTAAACTTATAGGCGTGAGTGTGGCGGTCTATGATATGCGATTTGCTAAACCGTTGGATGAACAGACTATATTGAAGGCGGCACGCAAGTTCAAGCGTATAGTAACCGTTGAGGATGGTATTCTTCGTGGTGGTGCAGGCGAGGCGGTGGTTAAACTCCTCAATGATCACAATATAGATACTCAGGTGAAGACGCTCGGTATTGACGATAAGTTTGTGGAGCACGGTACGGTTGGTGAGTTACGAGGATTGTGCGGATACGATATAGAGTCAATCCTGCACGCCGTAGTAGAGTAGAGGCGGATTGGCTAAAAGAAAAGAGAGTGTGTCAGGCGACGCACTCTCTTATTTATTGACATAAGTATCTCTACTTCACATTCTGCAATTCCACCAACTTGGCATATACGCCACCCTTGGCGAGCAACTCATCGTGTTTACCCTCCTCTACGATGCGGCCCTCGTCGATTACGAAGATGCGGTCAGCATTCATAATGGTCGAAAGACGGTGAGCGATAACCACCGAGGTACGGCCCTTCAACAACTTTGTCAAGGCGTCTTGTACGAGTTTTTCGCTCTCGGTGTCGAGTGCCGAGGTCGCCTCGTCGAGGATAAGGAACTCAGGGTTCTTTAATACCGCACGGGCAATGCTCAAACGCTGGCGCTGACCACCCGAAAGTTTTGCTCCTCTATCTCCGATATTGGTGTTGTAACCCTCCGGACTCTCCATAATGAAGTTGTGGGCATTTGCCACTTTGCACGCTGCAATGATCTCCTCGTCGGTGGCATCCACACGACCGAGTGCTATATTGCTGCGAATTGAGTCGTTAAAGAGTACTGTCTCCTGCGATACAAGGCTCATCGCCGAGCGCAACGACTCCTGCTTAAACGAGCGGATAGACTTTCCATCGAAGAGAATATCTCCGCTGTTAGTATCGTAGAAGCGCTCCATCAACTCGCTCAAAGTTGATTTTCCACCTCCCGAAGGACCAACCAAAGCAACAGTCTCGCCCTTGCGTACCTCGAACGATACGCCGTGAATAATCTCTCGGCTGTCATCATACGAGAAGTGTACATTACGGAACTCGATTTTATCGTTGAGGCCCTTGAACTCCTCTGCGTCTTCCGCATCCTTAATATCATTCTCGGCATCGAGAACTGCAAAGATACGCTCTCCCGCTGCAACACCCTGGTTGATGTTTGCAAACTGGTCGATAAAGGCACGAACAGGTCGTGTAATCTGCGAGAAGGCTGCGATAAAGGCGATGAAGCCTGCTGCACTCAATGAGCCGTTCATAACGAGTGAACCTCCGAATACCAAGATGATTGCTACGGCCGTGATACCCAAGAACTCACTCATCGGCGAAGCCAGCTGCTGACGGCGTGCCATCCACAACAGCGTATCGGACAAGTTTTGGTTTAACGAGTGGAACTTATCCTTGATATAGTCGGTTGCGGTATAGGTCTTTACGATTTTGATGCCTCCGAGCGACTCATCGAGTACACTTACGAGGTCGCCCATACGCTGCTGGCTCTTGCTTGCAGGATGACGCAATTTTTTAACGATATTGCCGATGATAAAGCCCACCATAGGTAAGAACAGCACCGAGAAGAGCGCCAACTCCCACGAGATATTGAGCATCAAAACGAGGTAGCCGATAATGAGGAAAGGCTCACGGAATGCTACCTGCAAGGTGTTGGTGATGCAGTACTGCACGACCACAACATCCGAGGTGATGCGGGACATAATATCGCCCTTGCGCTGACCGCTGAAATAGCCTACATCCTTGCCAATTACGCTGTCAAACATAGCGTTACGCATACGCTGAACCGTTGTAACACGCATATTCTCGACCGTGTAACCACCGAGGTAGCGGAAGAGGTTCGAGAAGAGATTCATCGCAATGAGAATAACCGCCAGCAACACCAATACATTGGTGATGTTCCACTCTGTACCGAAGATATGGGTATAGAAGTAGTTGAGCCAGAGCTGCAACGCCTCGCCCTTGAACGATAGTTCGGGCATCTCATATACAGGTGTAAAACTAAATCCCTCCGAGAACATAGAGTTCAGGATTGGGATAATCATTGCATAGTTGAATGTGTTGAACAAGGCGTGCAACGCAGCAAAAAAGAAGTATGGCACAGCATACCTGCCTATTGGCTTTGCAAAGCCGAGTAGTCGTATATAAGTCTTAAACATAGTCTGTAATATCTTAAACCAAACCCTCCTCGTGATATTCGTTTACCGAGGCGATATAGTGCTCGATAGTCTCCTCCATCGAAACGAAAGACTTGCCACCTGCGGCATTTTTGTGGCCACCTCCGTTGAAGTAACGGCGGGCAAAGGTGTCTACATCGACATTGCCACGAGAGCGGAGCGATACACGAATAAAGCCCTGCTGTGCGGTAAACATCGCCGACATCTTCATCTTCTTTATCGAGAGAGGGTAGTTTACAAAACCCTCGTTATCGCCCTGCTGGAACCAGAAGCGACGCATCTCCTCCTCGGTCAACGACATATAGGCCACCTTACCACCGAGCAAGGTCTTCATCTTGCGGTTGATGGTGTAGCCAAAGAGTCGTGCACGACCTTCGGTAAAGGAGTTGTAGACATTGTTGTATATCTGTGGAATATCGATACCCTTACCAGACAATACCGCCACAGCCTCGAACAATTCAGGCGTGAGTGCCGAGAATGCGAAGTTGCCCGTATCGGTCATAATACCTACATAGAGCTGTGTTGCTACGGTTGTGTCGATGGCCTCCTTGCCATACATAGCCACGATTACCGAGTACATCAAAAATGCGGTACTCGACAACTCAGGATACGAGAACATAATATCGAAACCCTCGGCAGGGAAGAGGTGGTGGTCGATAAGTACTCGCTTTGCGGTGGTATTCTTTGCTACCGCCTCGCCCAAAGCGTCAGCTCTGGTGAGCGAGTTCATATCGGCACAAACAATCACATCCGCCTCGGCAAGTGCCTTGTCGGTGAGGTGCTCCTCGTCATTACGATAGATTATGATATTATCCGAATTGGGAATCCAACGCAGGTAGTAGGGGTAGTTGTTGGGTAGTGCGCAGGTAACTTTGTGGCCACGGGCGGTAAGCACCTCGGCCAAAGCCAACGACGAGCCGATAGCATCGCCATCGGGGTTGGTATGACCTACAATCACAACTTTACGAGGCTCAGCGAACAGCTCTCGCAACGCCTCTATATTTTTCATATCGATACTCATCGGCGCAAAGATACGAAAAAAATGGCAATTTGACAATTAGTTTCCCGTTTTAGCTGATTGATTCTTCGCTTGGAAGTATTTGCACCACTGGGTTATACCGCAATTTTCGCACTTTGGCTTGCGGGCGATGCAGGTGTAACGACCGTGCAGAATAAGCCAATGGTGTGCCTTAGGCAAGAGGTGCGACGGGATATATTTTTCGAGTTGCAGTTCGGTTGCACGAGGTGTTTTTGCTCCGATAGATAGTCCTATGCGTGCCGATACACGGAAAACGTGGGTATCAACCGGCATAACCTCCTTGTTCCATATTACTGCACCCATCACATTAGCAGTTTTGCGACCTACGCCAGGCAGGCGCATCATCTGCTCGATGTCGCTCGGCACTTCACCACCAAATTCCGCCACAAGCATACGGGCCATAGCTGCCAAATTCTTCGCCTTATTATTTGGGTAGGAGATGCTACGGATATACTCGTAAATATCCTCGGCCGATGCCTTTGCCAAGTCAAACGGGGTAGGGTAGGCCTCGAATAGGGCAGGTGTGGTGAGGTTTACTCGCTTGTCGGTGCACTGCGCCGAGAGAATTACCGCCACCAATAGCTGGTAGGGGTTTTCGAAGTTGAGTTCGCTTTCCGCCACAGGCATAGCCTTTTCGAAGTAGTCGATTACGGCTTTGTATCTATCTTCTCTCCTCATAGTTATTTCGCTCTTCGGAATAGTTTCTTTAATAAAAGCCCGTATGGTACAGGGCTGAATATATGCATCGGACAAGCCTTTATCTCGCTCCACCAACGCTTGATATATTCGCACATCGAGCCGATGTGCGAATATACCCATAGGGCAGTATTCATTCGCTCACGCAGTAGGTGGCGACGCTGATGAGAGAGGTTGTAACACTTGTCAAACCACAACTTTATATTCGACGACGAGTCGCAGAAAGCGAGTCGCTTTGCAAGGCTGGTGCTGTGGCTTACGCTGTCGGGAAATACTCGGTGTACGGCTGTTGCTCGGTCGATATATGCCACCTCGGAGTGTGCCGCTACAAAGAGCCACATCGGCAAATCTTCGGTAAGCCACTCGGGGCGATTTTCGGGCTTCTCGGTGGTGTAGTATGCCAAAACCAACTCTTTGCGAGCCAATGTAGTGCAGTTCTCTACGCACCAATCGTGCAGGAGTGTGTCGAGTGTGGTATGTCCCTCTCTTATTGGAAAATGACCTATAAGTATCCCCTCTTTATCCCTGCGCTCGGCAAGTGTATAGCATAATCCTATGTTGGAATTTTGTTCCATAAGTGCCACTTGCTCGGCCAAGCGATTTTTGTCGCACCAATAGTCATCGCCATCGCAAAAGGCGATATATTTGCCCCTTGCAGCCTCCACGCAACGGCGGTAGTTTGCTCGCCAACCGACATTTTCGGTTGAGGCGATAAGGGTTATATTCTCGGGATATTTTTCGGCATACTTACGGCAGATGATTGCTGTTCTGTCGCTGCTGCAATCCTCTCCGAGGATTATCTCCACACCAAAGTCGCATCGCTGCGCTAAAATCGCATCGAGGGTGGCTGCCAAATATGGCTCGTGGTTGTAGGTGGTAACGCAGACAGAAACAAGCGGTGTCATAACGACTATAATTTTGTCAATTTAGCCAACTTCGAGAGGAGCGTTTTCTCCTCGCCCGAGGCGAAACGAACAACGAGTTTATGGTCAGTCGCAAGTGGTACAACCTGCACAACTTCGCCCTTGCCGAATTTAGGGTGTTCAACCCTCTCACCCACTGAGTAGGCGCACGCCTCCGTCGTAACCTGACCTATGGTCGAGGTCGCTACACGGCGCATTCCTGCAACATCTCGCTGTGGTGTAGGTTGTGGTCGAGAGATTGGCTCTCTATGGATGTAGCTCTCCGTTTTTCGTTTTTCGTTTTCCGTTTTCTGCTGGTAGCGCACATCAAATCGACGACGCAGAACATCGATTGCCGACTCATCCTTTGCTCCTCCGCCTACGCTCTTTATTGTGCCAGGCTGCTCGCCACGAGGCTTACGCAAGTTGAAGTCGCACTCTACAAATTGTTCGTCAATCTCCGAGAGGAAGCGGCTCGGCTTCGAGAACTCCATACTTCCCCACTTAAAGCGCATATCTACGCACGAAAGTGTAGCCAACGATTTTGCTCGTGTAAGTGCCACATAGAATAATCGTCGCTCCTCCTCGATGCCCTCGACTGTTTCGAGCGCACGCTGCGACGGGAAGAGATTCTCCTCGCAACCTACCACATAGACATACTCATACTCCAATCCCTTGGCCGAGTGTACGGTCATCAGAGTTACACGATCCTTATCCTCCTCGTTCTCCTTGTCATCCATATCGGTAAGGAGCATCAACGACTGTAACCACTCCTCGATTGTCGCCCGCTCAAACTCTTGTCGCTCGCCATTGCGAATTTCCGCCTCTACCTGCTCGTAGAACATCTGCATAGAGTTCATTACCTCCTCCAAGTTCGCTACTGCCGATTGCGCCTCGGGAGTGTTTTGCAGGCGGTAGAATGGCAACAAACCACTTCGTACGGCAACCTCCATACCGAAGTCGTACAACCCCTTCTGCTCTCGCTCCAACGACAACGAGCGTATGAGTGCTACAAACTCTGTAACCTTGCGCACAATGGCCTTTTCTACAATATCGGCAGGCGTGCGCTCAACCATTGTATCGACCGCCTCCCACATCGATACCTGCTGCTCCTGCGCTATCGCTTCGATGCGTGCAATGGTGGTGTCACCAATGCCTCGTGCAGGGGTGTTGATGATGCGTTTGAATGCCTCGTCATCACGAGGGTTTATGATAAGGCGGATATACGAGAGCATATCCTTAACCTCCTTGTGGTCGTAGAACGAACTACCCTTGTATATCTTATATGGAATACCTCGCTGGCGCAGTGAGTTCTCCAACGCCTGCGATTGGTTATTTGTACGATACAAAATCGCTGCATCGTTCCAATCTCCGCTACCTTCACGCACTCGGTCACGCAAATCACATACCACCAAGTCTGCCTCCTCACGGTCGGTGTAGGCCTTGAAGATGCGAATCTTCTCGCCCGCAGCGCCCTCCGAGAAACAACGCTTCTTCAATCGTCGGGAGTTGTGGTCGATAACCGAATTTGCGGCATCTACGATGGTTTGTGTCGAGCGATAGTTCTGCTCCAACTTAAAGACCTTTGCCTCGGGGTAATCACGCTGGAACGATAGGATATTCTCGATTTTTGCACCTCGGAACGAGTAGATACTCTGCGCATCATCACCTACTACGCAGATGCGGGAGTGGTACTGCGCCAAACGACGCACGATGATATACTGTGCATTGTTGGTATCCTGATACTCATCGACCAAAACATATTGGAAACGCTCCTGATAGCGGGCCAATACCTCTGGATGGTCACGGAATAGGAAGTTTGTCTGCAACAACAGATCGTCGAAATCCATCGCTCCATTCAACTTGCAACGACGGCAATACTCGGCGTAAAGGTTGCCAAACTCCGGTATTTGGAGTTGGCGGTCCTCGGTTGCCAACATCGTATTTTGAAGGTAAGCACCCGGCGTAATAAGGTTATTCTTCGCCATCGAGATGCGGGAAGCGATAAAGTTCGGCTTATACTTCTCGTCGTTGAGGTTGCGCTCCTTGATGATGGTTTTGAGGAGGTTTTTCGAGTCGGTAGGCTCGTATATTGTGTACTCCTTCGGGTAGCCCAACACATCGGCATTATCACGCAAAATTCGAGAGAATACCGAGTGAAAAGTACCCATACAGATATACTTACTCTGCGGGCCAACCATCTTTTCGATACGCTCACGCATCTCACGAGCAGCTTTGTTCGTAAAGGTGAGTGCCAAAATAGAGTGGGGCGGCACACCCTGCGCCAACATATAGGCGATACGAGTGGTCAGGACTCGTGTTTTGCCCGAGCCTGCACCCGCAATAATCAATGATGGGTAGTTGTATGCCTCCACGGCAGCACGCTGTGCCGTGTTTAACCCTTTGAGTATCTCTTCATTTGTCATAGTGGCACAAAGATAATAAAAAGAGGAGAGATTGCCGAGGTGCGAGGAGAGAAAAGTTTTCAACAATACAAAAAAAAACTGCCCCGAAATTGGGGCAGTTGTAAGGTAGGTTATAATAAGCCTACTCCTTGAAGAGGTCAATGTCGCCTCGCTCAACTTTGTGATAGTAGTCGGTGAGCAGTGCAATAACCGGCGAAACAACCTCGATAGTGTCGGCCACAGCCTTCTCGCCTTTTCCCTTAATGCGGTAGAGCATCGCAGCATAGAGCGCACGGAAACACAACTCAATATCGCTCATATCGCTCTCCTTACCAAGTCGAGCACGGAGTGCCGAGAGGTGCGGAGTGAAAGCGGCATATCGCTGGCGATAGTCGGCACCAAGTTCCTGCTGCTGCATCAATCGCAGATGTAAATCGTATAGGTCGGAGATAAGGTGCAGAGTGTGGTTGAGATGACCACTCTCCTCCTTCTGCTCCTGCACAAGAAGTCCCGCAATATCGAGGTACCACGCCAAGAGCATCTGCTCCTGCTGATGATCGAGTTGGCGAGGCTTTACGAGCGTCGAATATATCGCCTCCGGCGAGAATTGTAATGCTCGTAATAAATCCTCCAACTGCCACAGATACAAGATGTACTCGGCAATGTTCTCTTTGCGTTTTTGCTGTGCTATATCCATATTTCGAAATATACCTATTTCTTATTAAGAAGTTTTGCAGGGTAGCAAACGTGCAAACGCTTGCTGTTTGGATGCTCATCATCCGCAGTCCACAAGTTCATAACGGTAAAAGAGAGGTCCTTATCCTTTGCCACCTTGAAAGTGATGCTCTGGAATGGAGCAAGGAGTGTACCCTCGCCCTTGCTGCCACGACGAAGACGGTAAGGGATAGATGTGGTGTTGGTCATTGCAACAGTCTTCTCACCCTTCGACGAGGTGTAGAGAACCTTCATTGAAACCGAGTTGTGGAAGAACTCCTCGATAAGTTTCTCCTCGCCCATAACATTGTTGTATGCAAAAGCAAGAGTTCTTCTCTTTTCGAGTGCATCACGCACCGACTTCAACGAGAGATCCTTAGCAAGTACAAATGTGCAGGTACGGAAAGAACCACGATCTCTGTATACATGCGGAGTTACAGAGTGAGCATCGGTTGCACCGGCCATAAAGAGCTTGTGTTCGAGGCAACGGTGGATGAGTTTCGGACCAAAGCTACCGCCATTTACGAGCTCTACGCCGTCGATCAACTTCTCATCGTAGAGGCGCTGGTGGAACTCGTTCATATCAACGGTCTTGCGTCTCCAACCCGGATGGTTGTGCATAACGAGAGCGCCCTGCTTCTTTGCATTGCGGATAGCCTGCTCCGGATCCGGATCGTAGATAGTGTTAGCATCCTCGATGAAGAGGAAGTTGAAGTGTCCTACCTTGTCTGGATGGCGAGTCAACTCCACACCCGGAATAACCACCATTCCCAATCGCTCACCCGGCTTCTTTGCCTCCTCGTAAGAAACATTGAGGTCTGCGAGAATACCCTCCTCGCTGGCAGGCTTGTGTGTGAGGTGATGGTTCTTTGGCTTTGGAAGGCCATCCTTGTGGTAACCTTGTGTCGCCTTCAACATCTGAATTTCGTAAGGGCGGTACTCCATATGGTCGGTGATGGCGATGATGTCCAAACCGTCGTAGTACGCCTCGGTTACACGGCCCTTAGCCGACACATCACCGTCAGAGTAAACGGTGTGAATATGGAGGTCAGCCTTGTAGATGTTGAAACCTTTAACCTGTGGCAATATCATCTCGGCACGGTGGGTTGGTTCCTTTGGAAGCCAGCGCAAATCGGGATTTTTCTGCGCATAGAGAGGTGCTACCGCAACAATCAGCGCAAGAATGATAATTGAAAATCTTTTCATACTCGTTTAGTTTAATAGTTTTGTTAAAAGTATTTATTTAATGCAAAGATAATAAAAAACGGAAAACGGAGAGTGAAAAAAAAGGAAAACTTTTTTGCAAAAAGAAACAAGGGGCAACCGAATGGCTGCCCCTTGTCAAAAAGGTGCTATTGATTAGAACAACTCATCATCCTCTGTGCCGAAGCCAGGGAGACCGACGCTTGTTCCGTAGCCGTTCTCTACGGCTACCTCAAAAATCTCGAACTCGGGAGCAGAATAGCTCAACATTATATTTTTCTTCATAACTTCCTAAAAATTTAATCGTTAAACCATTCGTTACTCTGCCGGTGTTGGTTCTGGCTCTGGTGTAGGTGCTACATAGAACGAACAAACATCATTAGCTGCCACCGAAGCATCCACAGCTGTGCTGTAAATATAGTTGTGGAAGGTCTCAGCAGTCAAAGTTTCTTCAAACGAGTACCAGCCGTCCACAGTCGCATCCTCTGTTGGGTCGTAGTGTTGGCCATTCTTTCCCTTATCGATAGTACCTGCTACCGAGCAGTTGGTTGCATAGCGGTTAGCTGTGCGAGTGTTACCGATGAGCATACCGATTCGAGGGAAGCCCCAAGCTGTAATCTTACACTTGTCAGTAGTCGTAGCATTTTTGAGGATAAGCTGCTTGTCTGCTGCATCACGGTTTGTGTTTCCGATGATACCGCCGATAGAGTTCCAACCGAGAGCAGTAGTGTAATAAGTACCTGTTACCTCGATCTCACCATCGTTGATGTAGGTTGCAGTTGTAGGGAGAGCAACCTCGCTGTCAGTACTGCTACTTGAGAGGTAACCGAAGATACCACCAATCATTATAGTACCGTTTGTGCTACCGCTGTGAACGAGCTTACCAGTGTTCTTTGCAGTACCGGTCCATTTGTTTGAATCGTTGTACTTGAACTTACCGGAGCTCTCGCAAGATGCCACGCAACCACCCATATATACTCGACAAGTAGTTGCTGCAGCAGCGGTCGACTTACCTGCGAACTCCAATTTACCTGTGTTAGTGAAGCCGCCTGATTGGAGAATCAAGGATGCCTTTCTGTTTACAGCAACCATACCCGCAATGTGGCTATCGCCCTTAACAGTACCCTTAACAGTCAGATTACCCGAGTTCGAGCATCCGTCAATCTTGAGCGTAGATGCAGCAGCATCATTCTGAACCTTTCCAACCAAACCTGCGAACATAAGAGCACCGTTTACAGTCGAGTTGCTTGCCAAGGTGATATCACCAGTATTGTGGCAATCTTTGAGAGTCTGTGTAGCCGAGTCAGAACCATCGTACATCATACCGCCGATGAAGCAGTCTTTGTAGAGAGTTGCTGGAACGCTCTCGGTACCAACATAGATATCACCGTTGTTGTTACATCTTGTACGAACATAGTTGTTCTTGTTACCGATGAAACCACCTGCATAGAGAGTAGCAGTTGTTCCAGACTTTGAAACCGCACCTGTAACCTCGATATCACCGTTGTTGGTTACATCGGTCGATGTATCCTTAATCTGGTATCCGATACCACCGATCTGTACAGCAGCAGCAGAATTTGCAGTGTGGTTAACCGAAATTTTACCATTGTTTGTAGTCTGGTGTACCTCACCACCGAGGAAGCCACCAACACCACCAATGAACTGTGCAGAAGTGTTAGTTGCGTTTGTGATAGTTACAGGACCATTGTTGACAACATTGTAAATATCGACCTCGAAGTTTGTTGCCTTGCTCGAGCTTGAACTTGCTGCACTGTTTGAAAGAGTATAGTATGTGTACTCCGGAATCCATCCTACTACACCACCCAAGCATACGTACTTGCTGTATGTTACACCGTCGAGCTTAACCTCGGCATTATTTACCAAGTTATCATACTTGTATGTCTTGGCAACACCAGCACCACCATTGCCTGCTGCAACATTATAGCCGCAAACTCCGGTACCGATAACACCACCAATCATACTTGGCGAAGTGTATTCGAAGACTCTTCTACCCGATGCAGGGAGAGTACCCTTGATAGTAACCTTACCATTGTTGGTCAAGTCGTTTGCCTTACCCGATGCCATTCCGGCTACACCACCGACCATCAAGCTTCCGCAATTTGCATTACTTGTTACCTCAACATCACCGTGGTTGGTATTGTTCTTCAACTCTGTTCGCTTATCACCACTGTTTACATTATACTGCAAAGCTTTTGTTGTGCCAGACCAAGTAAACTCCTGGCGTGGTGATTGCACAAAACCTACGACACCTCCGATATAACTCTCTTCGGTAAACTTAACAGGGGTAACAGACACCTTACCATAGTTGGTAGTGTTATAGAGGGTTGTCTGCGATTGGATACAAGAGCCTACACAGCCACCAATAGCAGTATAAGAGGTAACAGTACCGCTAACGGTTACAGCACCCTTCGTAGTGCTGCCCTCCTCACCATTTTTGAGCCAGTTGCCATCAGCAATGCTAAACAAGCAACGACCAACTACACCACCAACGTGGAGCGAAGATCCTGTCTCAATCTCGTTGGTAACTGTAACACTACCGAGGTTGGTGTGCCTATTCAATGCTGCATTTGTGTAGCCGATAGCACCACCAATGAATGCTGCACCATCGGTCTTCAACTGGCCAACAGTTACATTACCGGTATTTGTGAACGAAGTAACGGTCTTATTTTTCGGATTCTCAGCGATAACACCGCCGATATAAGCGTCACTCTTACCGTGAACATTGTGACCAACATATACATTACCGCTGTTCTCAAAGGTGGTAGCTGCACCCTGTTGTCCTGTAACACCACCAACCCAGATGAGGTTCTCAACGGTTGTCTCCTTGCCTGCTGCACCTAAAGTTACATTACCAGAGTTCTTGAGACGGTTGCTTGTGCCATCATTGATCGTACCGGCAACACCACCTATCTTTGCCAAGATAAGTTTACCCGTAAGCTGAACATCGCCCTCATTCTCGCAATCGTCCATTTTAACATGGCTATAACCAACAACTCCACCAGCATAAGCGGTAGCAATGACAGATATTGTGGTTTCAGTTTTAGTGCCTGTAACATTGCCTGCCTCATCTTTAACTTGCACTTCCTTAGTTACAAAACCCGAGTTGGAACCGGTAGACATATTCCAGTTAACGCTGATGTTACCGCTATTCTGCGAATTGGTAATATAGTTAATAGTCTTGTAGCCAGAAATACCACCTACAGCAGTAAGGTAAGTTGATGTAGAGTGGTTATGGAAGAAACTACCATCGCAGGTAATGTCACCGCTGTTAGTACATCTTGTAATAAGTGACTGAGTCCAACCTGCAATACCTCCTACACGGTAGTAGAACTCAGTTGTCGCAGTGTGCTCCTCGGCAGTTTTACACTTTACAGTGATAGGAGCAGCATTTGTACACGCCACCATTGCGGCGTGACCAGTCTCCTCTGTCACCACACCGATTTCGCCATTTGGATGATATCCCATTACGCCACCAACTACGAACGAGAGAATCGTCGCATTCTCGCCGAGAGTGAACGCTCCTGACTCGTGGTTGTGTACATCCTCCCAACGAGAGCCTTCTGCCGACCAACCAATACCTCCCGATGCATACAGCATACGAATTGAACCACCCGAAACAGTAACTGTTCCGTAGTTGTTGAAGTTCTTTCCTGAATTACCCGAAGAGGTTACCTGTTTGTTCGAGTAGAGGTTTGTGTGAATACTTGCACCGATACCACCAATACGGACCATAGCATAGTTACCACCATCCAAAGTGAGGTTACCACGGTTTGTGAGGTTAAGGAATGTTGCCTGGCCATTTGCACTTGCACTACTACCAATAAGACCACCGAGGTAAAGGCCTAAGGTTCCTTTTGCTGCGGCATTTGCGCTTGTGGAAACAGTTGGTGAGGTAGTCCAAGAACAATCAGAGTATGTGATATCACCCTTGTTCTCCAAGTTGATGAAGTGGGTATTGTATGAACTTACCTTATCCGTATTACCTACGATACCACCAACACAAGCCTGAACGCCATTCACAGTAGAAACAAGTGCACTCGATGCGATAACCTGCTCGATTGTGATATCTACATCGCTGGTGAGGTTTTGGAGAGTAGTTGCAAATGCAACACCGCAGATACCTCCTGTTGAGTAGTCAGAGTAGTCTTCATTTGTCTTCCCTTTGTTCGGACAGTTTACATTAATTGTACCTGTTGCAGTACAGTTTTCGATAACGAGTGGATAAGATGAATTTCCCCAACCTGCACGACGAGCGAGCGTACCAACGCAAGGATCAACAGTCTCGTTGATATTTACATTTTTGAGGTGCAAACCCTTAACGCTTGCATACAAGTAGTTAAACAATGGAGCTTTCAAGTTCTTGATAGCATAGCCATTACCGTGAATGGTAGAAACAACAGGCTTGCTGTCAACGGTACGACGAGTATCCAAAGTGAGTGGAGTCCACTCGGTACCCTCCATATCAATGTCGCTTACGAAGAGGACATCCTTAGTGAATACGGTGTTTGCAGCCTTAGCCTCAGCCATCTTCTCAGAGAGCGTAACCAAGTCGTTAGCCTCACGAACTACGAACACCTCAGCGTTTGGAGCGTAGGTGATAAGCTGCTCAACGCCGTCCTTCTTGAACTCACGCACTTTACCTGCTGCGAGAGGCTTCTTGTCGCCTGCCTTAACGGTTGCGTACATCACGCCACCATCCTCATCGTACAAGGTTACATACAACTCCTCGTACTTGCCCGCAGGAACTGCAAGGTGCAAGTAAGTAGGCTCGGTTGTGCTGAGTGCAACACCCCCCTCGCCAAACGAGTAGTTGATAACCTCGCTTGCAGTCTCGGTAGGCTCGCCAAGTACGCCATTCTCGAAGTCGAAGTTGAATGCACCTGCGATAGGTGTACGGTCGATAGTCGACACCTGAGCGTAAACGAGGTTCTTCTCGCCGAGTGCCTCGTCAACTACAACGCCGATTTTGATAACACCGGTGAGGTGCTTCAAGCTCACTCCATCGCCATTCTCGCTGTAACCCCACATTGTAGCAACATTGTCGCCGAAAGTGTTGTTGCCTGCGTGCGACTGGTAGGCCTTGAACACCACCTGACCCTCAGCTGCTGCCGGATAGGTCACGCAGTAAGGAGTCGAGAGATTCTGGCCGAAAGTAAAGTCGACTACATTAATCTTCTCGTCCTCGCCGAGCACGAGCTCGTTCGACTCAATGCCGTTTGCCGAAATTTTGTCGCCATTGCTCCAATACATCGGATAGCCGTGGCTACCAGCATCGCCGAGCTGAGTACGCAACTCCTCCGAATTAGCAATCGAAACCGAGAGTACGGTCTTAACCACGCCGTTAGCCTCGTTGCCGAGCTCAACGGTCTGGTCCACAGTTGTGTCTGTTACGCAAGAGAATGCAAACATTCCCGCCACAACTGCCATGAAAATTTTTGTGAAATTTTTCATTTTGCTTTTTGGTTTTTTGATTAATAATTGGTTAAAAAAATTGTTTATAAAGTTAATTTGTTGTGTTTCTGCTTTGGGGCTTGTGAGTTTAAGGAGTTTAATGAATCTAATGAGTTTAAGGAGTTTTTCGAGCACCTTTCCTTAGACTCCTTATATTCCCTATATTCCTTATGCTCCTTGTAACTCGCTTATAGTCAATAAATTAAACCTCAAAATCCCCCCCCCCCCCAAAAATCGGAAAGGGGATTTTGTTCCCATAGCGCAATAATCTGCGACAAAGATACAAAAAATATTTTGATTTTTTAGCCTTCACTTATATTAATTTAGGAAATTTTTCGTTTTAACTAAAAAACCATATCTTTGCAGTCAATTATTAGAGTTTTAAGAAGATGTTTTTGGGAGAACTTTGGGCATTCGTAAAGCGCAATATATTCGCTATTGTGCTGGCGGTAACAGTGATGGTTGCCGTGCCTTGGACCATTATTTTTATCCTCCCCATAGCGGCATTATTTATACTTTTGTTTGTGGTGGGTTGGCGTATGCGCAACGCCGGCAAGCAGATGTTTGAGGAGGCACAGCGTCAAACCGGTAATCAGCAACAAACGCATAGTTCGTGGCGTCGCAGAGCCAAAAGTGAGGGTGAGGTTACGGTCGTACAGACCGAGCAGACCGAGCAACGCATAAATGATGAGGTCGGCGAGTATGTCGAGTTCAAGGAGATAAAGGAGAAACAGAACAAATAGAGCAAACACCACATAGTGGTGGCAAATAGACAAAAATGAAGATTTTCGTAAACTTTTTTGCAGCAATAGGCCGATACATACAACTGATGGGCAAGGTCTTCTCTCGCCCTGAAAAGGCCGGCATCTACTACCGTCGCATCTTGACAGAGATCGATGCGCTCGGCATCAACTCCATACCTCTCGTTGCGATTATTTCGATCTTTATCGGAGCAGTAATCGCCTTGCAGATGGGTATCACTTTGGAGTCGCCTTTTATCCCTAAATTTATGATTGGCTATGCCACCCGTGAGACTATGACCTTGGAGTTTTCATCTACTGTCATCGCCATTATTCTCGCCGGAAAGGTGGGCTCGAATATCGCATCGGAGATTGGCACAATGCGTATAACCGAGCAGATTGATGCGCTCGAAATTATGGGTGTAAACTCCGCTTCGTACCTCATTCTGCCAAAGGTCGTGGCTGCGGTGTTATTCTTCCCGCTGTTGGCGCTTTTCAGTATGATGATCGGAACGGTTGGCGGTTACATCATTGCGGCATTTACGGGCATTGTGCTCCCTGCGGAGTATGTGGAGGGTTTACACTACTACTTCATTCCGTTTGAGATTACATACTCGTTGATTAAGATGGCGGTATTCGCCTTTATCATAACCTCGATTTCGGCATTCTACGGCTACTCGCCAAAGGGCAATTCGTTGGAGGTAGGTCGTGCTTCGACCCGTGCCGTAGTAACAAGTTCGATTACGATTATGATCTTCAACCTTATCCTAACACAATTGATGCTCACCTAAACGGCAAATACGATGATTAAGTGCGAAAATATATTTAAGTCTTTCGATGGTCGTACCATCTTGGACAATATCTCGGTAGAGTTTGAATCGGGTAAGACCAATCTTATCATCGGTCGAAGTGGATCGGGTAAGACGGTGTTGCTCAAAACATTGGTAGGACTTCACGAACCCGACAGCGGTAGTGTTTTCTACGACGAGAAGAACTATACTGCCCTCTCATTTGCCGAGCGCAAGGAGGTGCGCCGTGAGTTGGGAATGATTTTTCAGGGAGGAGCACTCCTCGACTCCTCAACCGTCTATGAGAATGTGCGTCTGCCACTCGATATGTTTACAAATCGCACCTCCGCCGAGAAGGATAAGCGTGTGAAGGAGTGTTTGGAGCGTGTGGAACTCTCGCACGCAGGCCACCTCTATCCGTCGGAACTTTCGGGAGGTATGATTAAGCGTGCGGCAATTGCCCGTGCTATCGTGCTCAATCCGAAGTATCTCTTCTGCGATGAGCCGAACTCGGGACTCGATCCTCAGACCTCAATCGTCATCGACAACCTCATTCGTGATATCACCGTAGAGTATAACATCACCACAATTATCAATACTCACGATATGAACTCGGTGATGGAGATTGGCGATAAAATCGTCTATATCCACCAAGGCAAGAAGTGGTGGGAGGGCACTAAGGATGATATTTTGAGTGCCGACAATAAGGAGTTGAACGACTTTGTTTTTGCTTCGGCAATGGCCAAGCGTGCCAAGAAGTCGCTCTAATAATAAAAGCCACCCCTGCTTTAACGCAGGCGGTGGCACTCAAACCAAGGATTGCGGAGATCCCGCTTATTATACCGCAATGGCAGATGATCGGGCAGTGAGTGAACCACTCCTCCCGCTTCCACAAGTATTAATTCGGCAGCCGCCGTATCCCACTCGTATGTTACCGTAGTACGAGGATAGTAATCTACCTTACCCTCTGCCATAAGGCAAAACTTATATGAGCTGCCCTGCTCTATAATCTCAAAGTCGGGATGTGCTCGACCAATCTCTTCGATATAATTTACCGTTTCGGCCGTCTGATGCGAGCGTGATACTGCGATGCAGAACTTATCGTGTCTGCAACAATCCAAAGGTAGAGCTTTTGCTCGTTGGCGTATTTCGTGGTCGGTATAGTTTGCACGCTCGCTCGGCTCAATGCCCTCCAATAACATCGCTCCGCACCCCTGCTCCGCAAAGTATAGTTTCCCGAGATATGGAACATAGACTATCGCCCCGATGCACTCGTTATCCTGCATAAGGGCTATATTTACCGTAAACTCGTTATTTCCTTTCAGAAACTCGACCGTTCCATCCAAAGGATCCACCAACCAAAACATATCCCAATTCTTGCGCTCCTCATAGTCGAGTTCTCGCCCCTCTTCCGATAAAATGGGAATGCGGGTTATGCCCAACACCTCCTTTATTTTGTTGTGGGCTCGGCGATCGGCTATGGTCAAGGGGGAGTGGTCGCTCTTAACCTTAACGGCGTGCTTCCTACTCCGATGCGATACCTTCATAATCTCGGCGCCTGCCTGCACCGCAGCATTGAAGGCGTAAGGTAAAAGATACTCTCTAATTTGCCTCTCTATCATATTCGTCTCTCTTTGTGCGCTTTATATTTATGGCGATAATCGGTTGCGAAAGCGCTCTCGCTCTTGTGCGCCTTGCATATATGCGAGAGAGTGCTCGTCCCTTCTCAACCATAAAGCGACAGAAACTCTCGATTATTGTGGAGAGAGTTGAAAATAGGCTCTTTTCGAACACTAAACAGCACGAAATGTAGATTAATGCCATCAGCGCAAGAGCTATCGTTACGGCGGTAAAGAGTAGTAACCTATCAGTCGTAGCGTGAGCAATAAGCAATACTATTGCCGGTAGCGCTACGGCAACCAGCGGAAAGGCGAGCGAAGGCCTGCGCCACGCCAAAATACGCCCCGTGAGGAGCGATTTTCGTTCCGTTTCATCGCTCTTATCGCACCTCTCCAACCGAGCCTTTGCTCCCACAATTGTGCTTAACGAAATGTTGTCTATATGGGGATAGGAGGCGATAATGTTGGCGCAATAGGCGATTGCTCCACTTTGAATAATGCTATCATTTTCAAGCCTAAGCACATAATCATACGATGCTATCGCTTTTGCTACGCTGCAAGCCGAATAGCGAAATTTGGATGCCATATCTATAAGCACCATTCGTCGAAATGCTCGGTGGCGTGAGCGATATACACCCCTCGCTCCCTTCAAATGGCTGTGATTAACCCCTACAAGTTGAAACTTCCTTCGCAGATGCGACAAAGGAGAGTTCTCGGCTTGTAAGTCCGTAACAACAATCACCTCGCAGCGAGGATACTCCTCGTCGAGCAGGGCGATTATCGGCTCCGTTGTCGAGGGGTACTCCACAATAGTGGAGATGCCGATATTTCCTATTCCGTCACGAATGGAGTACAGAAGTTGTGTTTTGTAGTGCGCACGACGCCATAATCCAACAAAAAAGAGCGCTCCACCGAGTAGTACGAGCGAAGATATGAGCAGTATTGCAGATATTAGTTGCATATAATCGGGCATTTGTAAGTGTTCAACAATTGAGTAAATCGCACTCGCCCCGCCTTATCGAACAGATGCGAGCAGGAGCGTAGCGAGTAGCACGCCTGCACGGCGTGGCGAATAAACGACTCTCGGCAGTGGGCTGGCAGTCGCCGCATCGCCTCGGCGATGTGAGGGGCAGATAGGTCGCCTCGCAGGGTGCATAATGCGTGCAATGCGACATACGAAACCTCTGCATCCTCGCTCTGTACCAGCCGTTGCAGATGCGGCTCGGCATCCACCGCCATAAAGCGCTCGGCGAGTTCTATGCCTATAAGTTGCAAGTTCTTATTCTCCGACATCAACATAGGCGTATAGGCTATTGGAGCACCAACTCGTCGCAGTAGTTGTGATAGCCACGCCACCTCGTGAGGCGAGAGCCTGAAATTCAGCATCGCAATATGGCGCACTGCCCTCTCTGGGCGGGAGGCGACCAGCGCTGCCGTTATGCAAAATCGGCTTTTACGGTTTGTGTCATCTATAAGCCAATTTGCGCACTCCGCTACCGTAGCAGCGGGTGCTATATGTGAAAATTTCAGGAGCGACTTCACTCTGCTATCCTGCTGCCACACAGGACTCAGCAGATATTTTTCGACTTTGCAGTCCTCGGCGATAAGAGCCAGACGATTGAGCCTATTTCCGTAGATATGTTCCGAGATAAACATCACCGCATTGAGCACCATTGTATTCGTAAAGCGGAGGTTTAAGCCCTTCATCTCCCTTTCGGAGGGATCTTCCGAGCCGATAATCATTCGTGCCACCCGGCCTACACATCGGGCAGAGATAACCCTACCAAATCGTGCTGACACCACATCTACCGTTTGTGCCACTGCCACCAGCAGCGGCATCGCCAGGGCAATGGCAATCTCCTCGTTTGCAATAGCCATCATACGCAGAAAATTCGTTGTGCTACCACTTTGTTGCGCAATCTTTCGGGCAGCAGTGGAAGTGAAATAAACTGATTTATGCCCATTTCGAGCAGCCCCATTACGCAATCTTCCGAGAGGTTGTGCGATAAGATAAATATCTGTGGCAGAGCACCTCCGTTACGAATTTTGAGCATCGCATCCGAGCCATTCATAAACATCATAACATCGTCCGTGAGGAGCAAATCGAACTCCTCTCTGCGACACCATTCGAACAATTTTTCCCGTGATACCACCTCTTTGATTTTCAGTTCTGCCCCCGCAAGCACCCCTTTTATGAGGGCTCGCAGTTCGCCGCTTCGTGAATATACAACTATACTCTTCATAACCTTTTCGTCTATTTACCCGCCATAAGTAAGACCTGTTAAAGCCAAAAATATGCCAATCTTGTCGTTTGGATGCTAAAATTTAGAGTTTGCACGACACGGCCGATTCAAGGTCGTACTATTTTATTTATAAAATAAATCGAAATAATCGATTGAAAATCAAAACCTTTTTGTATCTTTGTCGCAGATTATTGCGCTATGGGAACAAAATCCCCTCTCCGATTTTTCGGGGGGGGGATTTTGGGGTTTAATTTATTGACTATAAGCGAGTTACAAGGAGCATAAGGAATATAGGGAATATAAGGAGTCTAAGGAAAGGCGCTCGAAAAACTCCTTAAATTCATTAGATTCATTAAACTCCTTAAACTCACAAGCCCCAAAGCAGAAACACAACAAATTAACTTTATAAACAATTTTTTTAACCAATTATTAATCAAAAAACCAAAAAAGCAAAATGAAAAATTTGACAAAAATTTTCATGGCAGTTGTGGCGGGAATGTTTGCATTCTCTTGCGTAACAGACACAACTGTGGACCAGACCGTTGAGCTCGGCAACGAGGCTAACGGCGTGGTTAAGACCGTACTCTCGGTTTCGATTGCTAATTC
>JAZONG010000007.1:0-3370 GCA_045654385.1 Alistipes sp. | reverse complement strand
GCTATGTGCGGCACAGCGATACCCACAAAGCCTATCGGACCACAAAATGCGGTTACCGTGCCTGCCAAGAGGGTTGTCGCAGTGAGTACAATTGTGCGTGTGCGCGATATATTGAGTCCCATCGAGGCGGCATATCGCTCGCCTGCAAGGAGCATATTCATAGGTTTAATGGTCGCCACAGCCATAGCCAAACCTACCATAGCGATAGGGGCGAGCAGCGCAAGTTGATTGGCTGTAACATCGCCGAGCGAACCCATGGTCCATACAACATAGGACTTTAACGACGCCTCATTGCTGAAATACTGTAATATCTCGACCACAGCACCTACACCCGACGAGAGCATAATGCCAAGGATAAGCATAACCATAATATCCTTGATTCGTCGTGATAGAGCCACTACAAGCACCAATACCACAGCCGAGCCTATCCATGCAGCACCTGCTGTGCCAACACTCTGCAACAAAGGCGACACCGCAACACCCAAAATAGGTGCGCCAAGCAGGAAGAGAGCCACACCAAGGCTTGCACCCGCCGAAACTCCCAAGACATAAGGGCCTGCCAACGGGTTGCGGAACAACACCTGCATCTGCAAGCCGCTGACCGAGAGTGCTGCACCTGCCAAAATTGCCACTACGGCACGCACAAGGCGAATATCGAGCACTATACTGCGCATCTCATCCGAGCCGTTGCCGAGCAACACTCTAACCACATCGCCAAAAGGGATTGCCACCGAACCTACGGCAACATCCACAACAAAGAGCACCGCACAAAGCAGGGCAAGCAATGCAAAAAGTATGGTTGTACGGCCTCTCATTACTCCAACTTTTTATAGTAGTACAACTCCTCTGTCGCTGCCTCGTGGTGTAAAATCTGCACGAGGTCTTTCAGTATCAAATCGGGGCGTACCGCTCCCGACTCCCAAAAGTCGCTACCACGACTTGGGTTTGTGCGCTTGGTGTTATTGTAAACACGAGAGAACTTCATTGCCTCGACCTCCACAAAGCGAGGTGCTGCAACCTTCAACTCGTCAAGCGAATTTATCTGCCCCAAGTTCAACCAGAAATCGGCCTTTGTAGCCAACAACAACGCCTCCTCCAAAGAGATAGGCTTCGATTTAGTTGAGTGCTTTCCACTTTTTGTTAAGATATACTCTCCTCCTGCATCCTCGATAAGTCGCACCATATAGCTATCGTGCGGAGGCATAAACCAAGTATCACGATATGGGGTATTGAGCATTACACGAGGTTTGTAGGCCGAGCAGTGCTTCTCGTTGCGCAGAGCGTTATATCGCTCCTCCACACCCTCGAAGAGGGTCTTACCCTGCTCCTCCACACCACAAAGGTAGGACAATGCCACCACCCACTCTGCCTTGCCGAGTGGAGATGTTTCGAGGTAATCGCCTATATATATATAAGGTATGTCGAGTTCGTCGAACTTATTGGTCAGCACCTTCACCTCGCCTGCCACGCCATAGAGCAGCACCATATCGGCTTTCAGCGACCTTATGCGCTCGAAATCGAATGCCGAGTCGTAGCCCACCTCGGCAACTCTACCCTCCTCAATCGCCTTGCGTATTGCTGGCGAGGAGATAAAGCGACAGCCCGAGATGCCTACCAGGCGCTCCGAGCAACCTACTGCTTCGAGCATCGCCGAATGGCTCGACGACATAGCAACAATGCGCTCTGCCGGCTTGTCGGTATTGAGTGTGCTGTAATAGATTACATCCTCTGCCCCCTGCCACGGATTTTTCACGCAGAGTAACAACTCTCCACTCGCCTTATCACGCTCAATCGAAAAGCCTTGGGCGTAGCGAGGTGTATAGATTGGCTCGGTTTCACGCACAATCTCCTTGTCGTTGCACGCAGAGAGCAGCGCAACCACAACGAGAACCGCCATTTGTACCAATCTTCTCATATCGGGGAAGAGTTAAAGTGATAAGAGGTGCTTTGCCTGTGCAAGTGCAGCCTCGGTGATGGTGTCGCCCGAGAGCATCTTTGCAATCTCCTCCACACGCTCCTCCGAACTAAGAGGGCGGATGTGGGTACGGCTCTGCTCCTTGTAGACCTGGAAGTGGCGAGAGCCCTTAGATGCCACCTGTGGCGAGTGGGTGATGTCGATAACCTGCATCGACTCTGCCAAGCGGCTGATAATATCACCAACATCATTGGCTGTACGGCCCGAAATTCCCGTATCTATCTCATCAAAGATAATTGTCGGCAAGGCGAGGTGGCGTGCGAGTGTGGTCTTTAACGCCAACATCACACGGGAAAGTTCTCCACCCGAAGCAATCTTCTCGATAGCACGAGGCTCAACCGAAGCGTTTGCCGAAAAGAGGAAATCGACCGCATCCGCACCCGAAATGGTCGGTGTGCAAGGTGTTACGGCAATCTTAAACTCTGCATCTGCCATTCCCACGGTGCGCAAAATATCGACCACCGACTGCGACAGCGCAGGCGAAGCCTTAACTCTCGCATCGTGCAACTTTATGGCAAGTGCCGTAGCCCTGCTCTCCGCATCTGCCACACGCTGCTCCGCCTCACGAATGAGTTCGTCGCTGTGCTCGATAGCCGAGAGTTGTTCTGTATATTTATCACGCAGGGTTATCAACTCTTCGATACCCTCGCAGCGATGTTTTCTCTGTAATGTGTAGATAAGGTCGAGGCGCAAATTTACCGCATCGAGTCGCTCCGGATTTGCCTCTATGCGCTCCAAGTCATCAGCCGTAGTTGCCGAAATATCCTTCAACTCCACCGCTGCCGAGTGGATGCGCTCCATCAACTCCGTAGCCGACGCATAGTTCTCGCTGATGCGACGCAAAGAGTTCTCCGCCTCACGGAGAGTGGTCAATACGCCCGTAACCTCCTCGTCGAGCGACTGTGTTACTCGCTGCAACGCCTCACTGATAGAATCGGCATTTTCGAGCGTGCGCAACTCCTGCTCCAACTCCTCAACCTCGCCTACACGAAGGTTTGCGCCTCGCAACTCCTCCGCCTGATGACGCAACCAATCCTCCTCATCGGCATTACGCTTGGCTGCCGCCTGCAACTCCGAGAGAGCAGGCTTCGACTCCTGCAATGCTGCGAACGCCTCGCCATACTCGGCAAGTGTAGCACCATTGCCCGCCACCGTGTCGATTGCTCGGATACGGAATTGTGGCGATGAAAGGATAAGGTTTTGATGTTGTGAGTGGATGTCGATAAGGTATCCGCCCAACTGCTTCAAGTCGGTGAGTTGCACCGGCTGGTCATTCACGAAAGCACGGCTCTTACCGCTTGGCGAGATTGTGCGGCGAATGATAGTTTCGTGGTCGTAGTCAATATCCAACTCCTTGAAGGCCTCCTCCAAGCCGAGTCGTGCAATATCGAACTC
>JAZONG010000006.1:0-2099 GCA_045654385.1 Alistipes sp. | reverse complement strand
ACCGTTGTGAAGCGCCTTGAAAATAGAATAACGAAATCTGGGTGTAGTATGACACTGTGGCTTTGTAAGTGTGAATGTGGCCATTTCGTTGAAGTACTAGGTATGAGCCTTAGAGAAGGTCAACGCAGTTGTAAATATTGTTGCGGCTACATATATACCGCAGAAGCGATGAGGAGTGCTTATGAAGAGGCATACGGCATGATACCAGCTGGGTATATGGTGACGCCATTAGATGGTAATTGCAACAATATTGAACCGAGTAACCTAGTGGCTATGGCAAGGGTAGACTATAACCTCTTGCATAATCGAGGCTTGGCGGTCCGTGGCAATCCTGGTCTTAAATTAGCCGCAATACAGACAATAGCACTTGAACGAGCAATCGCAAAAGCAGAGCAAGCATTATAAAACATCATTTTCACCAAATCGGCAAGCGGTTGGGCGCTCCTCATATGACCTCCTCTCTTTTTTTTGTCCAACCACACCTCCTTTCTCAGAAATAAAGCCTGACCGCTTGCCTTTTTTTTAATATCTCAATTTCGGAGGTTTGATATGAAGCCTGAAGCACCTTATTCCTGTATGGAAACCTGTGGGCAGGAAAAGCCCTGCGGTAATCGCTACTGTTCCGCCCATCCCCAGCATTTTCAGAAGAAGAAACCCAATCCCGGCGGTAAGCGCAAGAGGCCGCCCAATAAGAAGTAATCCTGCGATTTCGCAGTTACTACCAAGCGGGTCGCTCCCGCTTTAGGCAACACAGCCGTCCACCAACCTGACTTCCCGTTGGTGCCAACGGGGCGGCGGTTGTCTGTAATGAGGCTGGCTACCGACATTTTCCCGAAAAGGGGTCGGTATGTAGGTGTAGAACGGCCACATCTGGTGATACATCTATTCCAGAAAGCGAGGTTCGAGCCGTGTCGATTATACTGGCGTAATTTTCCTGCAGACGATTACGATGGTGTTCCACGGTGGGCCGGTGGGCATTCCGGCGGGGTTAGTGTCAAAGGCAGTCCACTATTCGGACGGATGGCGTGCGCAGCTAACCCTAACGCTGACCTCCCTATGTCGATGATGGTAAGTGAGGAGGCATCCAAAATCTGAAAGTTGAACATAGGGCGTGCGGACTACGAAGTGTTCCGGACAGGGGCCTGGTCTATTTCTGCCTTTCGAGGTAGGCAGTGGTCAAGCAAGGTGAAATGCTGCACCTGCGTGGGGTATAGAGTTCCGGCAGAACGGAGCCGGAATACATAGTTAGTGCATCCTTGAAGGTGAGAGAGGTTGGATGAGTGCCGCCGGTATCGTGGGCGGCACGGCATAACCGGGAGAAACCTTCCCCCATTAAACCATAAGGGAGATGACGGAATGAGTGTTGTGTTCATCAACGACCGAGGCAGTCGAGTGGAAAAGAAATTCGATTCCGAGTATCTCTGCAGAAAATTCGTAAACAAACTGAAACGCTCTAAGAGGTGTGTTTTGGTTTCATATCCGCTTTTCAAATGAATAAATGGAGGTCACATTATGAATTTCATCGCTGGTGTCGCAAAACTTCTCATCCTCGCATTCTACCTGGTTATCCTTCTGTTTGCATCCAATCAGCACGGTAAGCCCTGGCGTGGCAATGTCAACTTCTGGGTCGTGCTGACCATCGTCGCCGCCAACCTCGTAACCCTCGTGTTCGGCGGGTTCTTCGACGGCTTCTTCAACTTCGCAGTATGAGGAAGCGCCGAATTCTGCCGTACTTGATTACGGCGGCTATCATCCTGGCTTTTTGTGTTTTCGTTGGATGTTTAATTCATCACGGCAACCAACATACGGAACACGAATATGCTCTGTCTGAACTGAGCAGCGGCGTATATGGAGTTTACTCGGTTGTTTCATCGAGCATTCCCTCCCAAAACTATGAAATGATTACACTGTGCTGTAATGGGAATATTTGCACATTCAAGGGCAATGTCAATATTCAATACACAGATGCGGTTAAGCCGTATGTCGTGTGGCACAATTATAACATTGTCAATTCAGACGACATTTGGGTATATGTTCCCTATGGTACTATTGAATTTCAGAAAGGAGTGGGCGTGTAAAATGTATAAAGGCCAACTCTG
>JAZONG010000005.1:0-1396 GCA_045654385.1 Alistipes sp. | reverse complement strand
CTATCAAGGAGAAAATGGAAGAAATCGGACTTCTTTTTCTCCCGGTCGAAACGGTACATCGTGGCTGGACTACCTTCAACTACAAGAACTCCTTCGGAGACGATAAAACGGACTTCATCGTGGAGGGCGAACTCTTCTACGAATGGATTAACGCCGAAGAGCCTACCGACCGTCAAAGAGTGTCCTTTGAATACTACGGTCAACAGAACGACATCTCGAAGGCGTTCGGAAGCGCTCTCACTTACTCGGAGAGATACCTTCTCTTAAAGAGCCTCGGTGCGCCGACCGACGAGGACGACCCGGACAAACATACGGACGATAAGAAGCAGAGACAAACCACAACTCCGCCCCCCACACAGAGACCTCAAAATGCGCCCCAGGAGCGCCGAGAGAAGAGCAAGTGGGCGCAAGTCAACGACCTCATCAAAGACTCGGAAATCACACTTGCAAGTGTCAATGAGTGGATTGCGAAGTCGTTCGGCAAGGCTATCAAGATTAACAACCTCACGGACGAGCAATTCAACAAACTTATGACGGCTCTCCGAAAGAAAATCGAAGGAGAAATGAATGAGTAAGTTTATTGCGGAAAAGTGTTATCGAATGATAAACGAAAACAACGACCTCGTGGTGTGTTATGTCGTTCACGGAGATAACAAGCGCTCCGCCTTGCTCGCTCTCGAAGAAACGCAAAACTCCGAGAAGAAGTTGGAGGTCGATGTGAAGCCTCACAAGTCGCAACGCAGCCTCGAACAAAATCGCCTCTTGTGGGCGCTTCTCGGAAAAATGGCGTTCGCTATGTCCGGGAACAAGCGGAAGGTTACAACCGAAGAGTGTTATTGCGTAATGCTCGAAGAGGCAAATGTCGCCTACGACTACCTTCTCGCCCTCCCGGAAGCCGAGCCTATGCTCAAAAAGACCTTCCGAGTCGTTCGTAAGATTGACGAGAGGGAGGTCAACGGCAAGACGCTCAATATGTATCAATACTTCATCGGCTCGTCGAAGTTCAATACGCAAGAAATGACGGAACTCATCGAGGCGACGCTCGATAAACTCGCCGAACTTGGAATCGTGGATTCCGAAATCGAGATTGCAAGAAAGGAGTACGGACGATGAAATCTAAAAGAACGAAAGCGACGGATATACCTCAAAAGGTCAAACAAGCCGTGTGGGAACGAGACGGCGGTCGATGTGTTGTTTGTGGGTGTTGTCGGAATGTAATGCCGAACGCTCACTTCATACCTCGCTCCAAAGGCGGTCTCGGAATCGAGGAGAACATCGTTACCCTCTGCACGAACCTCACGGAAAATCAATGCCACTACAAGTTTGACTTCGGAACTCGCCAAGAGAAAGAAGAAATCGAGGCGAAAATCGAAGCCTATCTAAAATCAAAATATCC
>JAZONG010000004.1:0-3410 GCA_045654385.1 Alistipes sp. | reverse complement strand
CAAGCATAAGCGTATAAAACAAAAAGGGTGTGAAACAACTCATTGCGAAGAGAAGTTTTGTAAGGGCCCCAGCGGCGAGCGGAACGGAAAGGCGTTAAGCGAAGCAGACCTTGGTCTGCGAAGTAGCCAATCCGTCAACTCCCACAAAACCAAGACCACTTTTTTAAGTGGTCTTTTTTCGTGTTCGTTGACGAATTCGTTCAGTCGGTGGCGGTGTGGCAGAGTAGTCGGCAAGTTGCGAGATAGCCATTGTTGCTGCGCAACTACGATAATAAATCAAATATCATCATCTCAAATGAATTTGGCTGCTGCTATTTAATTTATTCTCTAAAACCTCTGTTTTTCACGCTTGGCACTAACCTTGCACCATCTTTGCTAAACAAAAACTTTACCGCTATGAAAATATACACCGGTAAGGGATACATATCCCTGCTTGCGTTATTGGCAATATGGTCAGTATCGGCTGTAACATCACTGCCGGGCTTGGCTATTTCGCCCATTTTGGAGGATTTGAGCCGCATCTTCCCAAAGGCTTCCGAACTCGAAGTGCAGATGCTCACCTCACTGCCATCGCTACTCATCATCCCCTTCGTCCTCATTGCGGGATGGCTCTCGGAGCGAGGAGAATCACTACGCCCCCTTGCTATCGGCTTGGCGATATTCTTCGCAAGCGGCATAGTCTGCATATTCGCCAAAGACATCCGTCTGCTCATCATCGCAGGATGTATTATGGGCGCAGGTGCCGGTATTGCCGTGCCATACTCTACGGGCTTGGTAGTCAAGTACTTCACAGGCGACAGTCGAGTGCGACAACTCGGCATCAGTTCGGCCGTAAACAACCTCTCGTTAGTGCTTGCCACCGCCGTAGTGGGGTGGATTGCCACACGAGATTGGCATCTCGCCTTCACCGTCTATCTCCTGCCTGCCGTATCGCTCATACTCCTACTTGCGCTCCGCAACTCCAAGGCTGCACCAGAGCCTAAGGAGAGCGACCAGCTGCGACAATCCAAGATTCATTGGGCACGACTTACGGGACTCTCGGTGCTCTACTTTGTGATAACTTTCACAACTTTGGTTATCACATTCTACCTCTCGTTCCTACTCGAAAAGTACCATTTCCCGCAGGAGTTTTCGAGCATAATGATCTCGCTCTTCTTCCTGTCGATAATGTTGCCGGGTATCATTATAAACAGCATCATCCGCCGAGTGCGTTCGATGACAATTTTCATCTCGTTGTGCTTGATTGTCATAGGCTTACTACTTGTCGGCACCATACCCGACATACCACTTATGACACTCGGAGTGATACTCACGGGCGTAGGCTATGGCGTGCTGCAACCAATCATCTACGACAAGACCGCCATTATCGCCCCTCCGCAATCGGCGACAAAGGCTTTGGCAGTGGTTATGACGGTAAACTATGTAGCCGTTGTGGTTTGTCCTTTTGTGATTGATTTCCTCACAAAAATCTTCCAGCAACACAAGGGTTCGTTCCCATTTGTGATAAGCGCAACCGTCGTGGCAATGGTGGCACTCTTATCATTGATTCTGCGAAAAAGTTTCGTTCTCGGACTCGATGAGTCGTACTATCGTGCAAAAAGATAGAAAATTTTGCTATCTTTGTACTCGTGAAGAGTACGATTGAGATATTTTCGGAATTGGGCACACGCCTTGCGGAGTTTGGCAAAGAGGAGGCTTCTCGCTCGGCTATGGCCCGTGCAATCGCAGAGAACGAGTGGTTTTCGGCGGGCAATATATGCTATGCAGTGGAGGCCATTCGTCACGAGATGCTCGACCCCGAAAAAATTGAGAAGTGGCTCGCAAAATACCCATCTCTCACCGAACATCGCAACCTCCGTGTAGCGATTATTATGGCTGGAAACATCCCTTTGGTGGGCTTTTTCGACTTGATGTGCGTCATTGCGAGTGGCAACACGCCATTTGTCAAGCCATCGAGCAAGGACCGAGTATTGGAGGAGTATATCGAGCATTTACTCCGAGAGATTGAGCCTTCGTTGCGCATCGAAAAATATGACGAAAAGGCTGATTATGATGCAATTATAGCGACGGGAGGAGAGAGTGCAAATCTCTATTTCCGCACCGCTTTTACCGATATTCCTGCACTTCTGCGAGGCAGTCGCCACTCCGTAGCCGTACTCTCGGGCAAGGAGGATAAGGGTGTGTCGGAGTTGCTTGCCGATGATATTTTCGTTCATTCCGGATTGGGTTGTCGCAACGTATCGTTGGTATTTGTACCCAAGGGTGCAAAGCCAAAAATCAAGCCCCGTAAGATGTGTCGTTCCTACCACAATAACTACCTGCAATGCAGAGCATTACTCTCGATGCAGGACATTAGATTTGAGGATTTGGGCGAGGCAGTAGCGGTACAGACAAAATCGGCAGAGTTCCCTCGCTTTTTAAGCCAGATAAACATTGTAGAATACACCTCATTGGAGGAGGTAAAGTCGTGGCTCGTAGCCAATGATGAGGCATTGCAGTGCGTTGTAAGCACGATTGATGGGCTTCACTCCCGTCAAGTGCCGTTTGGCAAGGCACAATGCCCTTCGCTTTTTGACTATGCAGACGAGAGAGATACAATGCAGTTTCTCAAAGCAATTTATTAGTTCATATAAGTTTCACAACCAAAAACAACAGAGTTATGAAGAAGATTTTAGTTATGATTATTGCCGTATTGGCATTTATTACGGCTTCGGCTCAACCTCCATTCGGTCCTCCGCCACAGGGCGTACCGGGTGGTAAAGGTGGCGATCGCAACGCCCGCACCATCGAGATGTTGCAGAAGGCGTTAAGTATGACACCCGAGCAGGCAAAGAAGTTTGCGCCTGTATATCAGGCATATATGCGTGAGTTGCGTCAGGTACGCAAGGACACTAAGACCTATGTAGATTCATTCAAGGGCGAGGAGATGACCATCAAAGTTGCAAAGAAGATTATGATGGCTCAACTCAATGGCGACAAGCAAATTATTCAGGTTAAGAAGGAGTATATCAAGGTATTTGTAAACTACCTCACACCGGAGCAGTTGGCGAAGGTCTTTACTCTCGGTCAGGGACCTCGTCGTCCTCGTGGCGGCCATCCGGGCCATCCGGGCGTTCCTCCGCAGATAGCACCACAGCAGTAGGGTATAGGCAACCTACAAAAACAAGATACCCCGATAGCGCATACTATCGGGGTATTCTTATCTGTCTGAGTCGACGGTTTAGGCCTTATTCCACTCGTTCAAGCCCTCAATGGTTAGCGAGGTATAGTCGCTGACACACATTCCTGCACCGGCATCAGTCAGAGCCTCTGCGGTGGAGGTAGTTGTGATAGCCAAACATTTGCAACCGGCAGCAACGCCCGCCAAAACACCATTTATGGCATCTTCAACAACGATACACTCCTCGGCC
>JAZONG010000003.1:0-66004 GCA_045654385.1 Alistipes sp. | reverse complement strand
TCAATCTGCGAACCTGGCAAGAATGCCTCGATGCCGAATACATCGACAATCATACCGCCCTTAGTGCGGCACTTAACATAACCCTTGATGATCTCGTCGTTCTCCAATGCCTCGTTAACACGATCCCAAGACTTGAGCTGACGAGCCTTCTTGTGCGAGAGAAGGAGCTGACCACCCTTATCCTCAACCGACTCAACATAAACCTCAACAGTCTCACCAACTGCGAGCTCAGTGTTGTAGCGGAACTCCGATGCAGGGATAACACCCTCGCTCTTGTAGCCGATATTTACGATTACCTCACGCTTGTTGATCTCAGTAACGGTACCCTCAACGGTCTCGCCTACTGCGATGTTAGACATAGAATCGCCATAAGCCTTCTCAATCTGCTCTACGCTCTGATCGTAAAGACCTGACTCATTCTCAAACGCTGCCCAATCAAAATTCTCGACTGATACTTTTGTATTCTCCATACAATAATTTTTGCGATACAATCGCTCGTTAAAAAGTTAATAATTAGTGAATTGTGCGTATGTGTAGCGCTTGCACGCACACGATACGGACCGCAAAGGTACAAAAAAAAGATAAAATAAAAGTAAAAAATGGAAAACTTTTTGATTTTTCGTCAATTTACCCTATATTTGCATTGATGATTAGGGCGTTAACCCTCTTTGTCAAAGACATATTTTTGATGTTTAATTTGCATCTTTTGGGCACTTAAAATTCCACAAAAAGCAACCCTTAGAAAGAGCAAATGCGAACACTTGTGTAGATGGTGCAGTTTGTGTACTCATCCTCTTGCGCAGGTTGTTTGCTTTGCCTGTTTTAGGGGTGGGGTAGTGGAATACCTAAGTGCTAAATGGGTAGATGCTGCAACCTGCGTTTTTTTATGGAGTATGTTGATGAGTGTGGCAATTTAGGTAACATCGAATTGCTTAATAACAAGGTGGTTACATTTATGGCAGAGCCGTCCACTCCCGAGTCCGAATGGGTGAAGGTTGAGCAGTGGCTCAACGAGGAGATTTTAGGTACAAATGTACCCGTTATGAGTACATTTCAGAGCCCATTCGAGATGCGTGTTTTGCAACTACTTTTCGAGCATAATCATCCCACAATTTTCTACACTTCCGAGCAATTTTACCAGGCTCTTCCTGCCGAATATAAAATATCGCCAAAAACACCTCAATTACTCGCTCTATTTCAGTACAAAGAGTATGTTCCGACCACCGTGCCCGACGCCTACGACCTTGCGATAATGAACATCGCCGATGAGGTGGTTACCGTGGGGGCTTTTCCCGACAGTCCGCTCTACAAATTGGCCGATGCGTTCTGCAAGCAGTCCGACAAACCATACAGAGCTTTGTCAAGATTTATTTTTTCTTGGGTATAATAGCGAAAAAACTAAAAGTTTTTCCTATCTTTGCAACTTGAATGTTCGTGCGCATATGTGCGCAGTGCGTATGTGTACGCAAAGAACCGTGACAAAGAGAGGAAAACGATGCTCGAAAAACTTGCTAAACAGACGGCTATTTATGGTATCAGCACCATACTCGGCAGAATGCTGAGTTACCTACTGACGCCCTTTTATACCCGTATCTTTGGTGTAGAGTCCTACGGCATCATCACCGATGTCTATGCCCTGATTCCGTTTGCGCTTGTGGTGCTTACTATGGGTATGGAGTCGAGCTACTTCCGCTTTGCGGCTAAGGCCGAGGCGGAGGGTGGCGATGTCGAGCAGAGCAAACGCCGACTCTTTGCAACCACTTGGGGAGTAACCTCGCTGGCGGCACTCCTCTTCTTTGTGGTGGTATTCATTTTCCGCCACGGTGCTTCGGCTCTTATGGGCGAGGTCTATTCGGCCAATCCGTTATATGTTGTTACGGTGGCAGCCATCGTTATGATGGATGTGGTGGCGTGTATTCCGTTTGCCCGTCTGCGTGAGCAGGGCAAGGCGCTCTCGTTTGTAGGGCTCAAACTCTTCAATATAGTCTTGCAGGTGGGATTGGCCTTTGTATTTTGGGCGGTCGGGCTCTTCGATACCGAGTTTGGCGTGGGCTGGGCATTTGTTGCCAACCTCTCGGCAAGTGTTATTACCGCTGTGGCGGTAGTTGTGGCGTCGGGTCGTGTAAGCCTGCGTATTGATTGGGCGTTGCTTCTTATCATATTTGCCTACTCGTTGCCGCTGTTATTGTCGGGCATTGCTGGTACGGCAAACGAATTTATCGACCGCCAACTTATCAAGTACCTCGTTCCCGAGGGCTCATTGGCGCAACTCGGCATCTATGGTGCAATTACCAAGATTGCCGTTGTGATGACGCTATTCACGCAGATGTATCGCTTGGCTGCCGAGCCATTCTTCCTATCGAACTTCCGCAAGGAGGAGTTCAAGGAGATGAACGCTGCGGCGTTGAAATACTTTGTTATGGTGTCGATGTTTATCTTCCTCGCCATAGCTTTGTATCGTGATATCTTTGCGTTGATTGTTGGTCGTGATTTCCGTGAAGGAATACATATCTTGCCGGTAGTGCTCGGAGCAAACATTTTGAGCGGTGTATGGCTCAATCTCTCGTTCTGGTACAAGAGAGAGGAGAAAACCAAGTTTGCTCTATGGATTACCCTCACGGGTTTGGTCTGCTCGGTGGGCTTTGGAGCGTTGCTTATCCCTCGCTTGGGCTACTATGGTGCGGCGTGGAGTCGCTTTGCTGCCGAGGTGGTAATGGTGGCGGTAAGCATTGTGCTGAACAGAATTTTCTATCCTACGCCATACAAGTTTGGTCGTATGGCGGAGTATATAGTGCTGGCTTTGGCGATATTCTTCGTGGCGGAGCAGTTTGAGGTTGCAAACGAGGCGTTGCGATATACGCTCTCGACCGCATTTATCGTTCTATATCTGACATACGCAGTATGGCGTGAGAAGATAGATTTGAGAGGGATGTTTAACCATATTTTGAGGAGGAGATAGCGATGAGATTTTGCGATGTAAAGGGCCATTCCGAATTGAAAAGACGACTTGCCGCAGGTGTTGATGGCGGTCGTATCAGTCACGCACAACTCTTTGTGGGCGCTGCGGGTTCGGGAACTCTCGCCTTGGCGTTGGCTTATACGCAGTATCTCCACTGCATAAATCGCCACGATGGCGACTCGTGCGGCGAGTGCCCTTCGTGCCGTCAGATCGAGAAGTTGGCGCATCCCGATTTGCACTTGGTCTACCCCGTAAATAAGCAGGGTAAGAAGCCGACCAACGGCTTGGTGGCGGCAGACTTTATTGAGGAGTTCCGCACTCTGTTCGAGCGTACGGGTGGCTACTTCTCGCCACAGCAGTGGTACGACTCTTTGGACTTGGGTAAGACCTTAAAGGGTGCTATTGCAGTGCGTGAGGCGGAGGAGATGATACGAAAATTGTCGTTCAAGTCCTTCGCATCGAAGTATAAAACTATGCTTATTTGGTTGCCCGAGGCGATGAACGAAAGGGCGGCGAATATGATACTCAAAATTTTGGAGGAGCCGTGGGAGGATACCGTCTTTATCCTTGTGGCGGAGCAACCCGATAAAATTTTGGGCACAATTCTCTCCCGTACGCAGGAGGTTACTGTACCTCGACTTTCGGCTGAGGATTTGATGGTTGAGATCAGACAGCACGGCGTAACCGATGAGGCGGAGGTGCGCAATATGGCTCGCTTGGCGTGTGGCGATTTGTTGCAGTTGCGACAGATGCTCTCTGGCGAGGAGGATGAGATTCGCAACGAGAACTTCAACCTCTTCCGCACGATGATGCGCCACTGCTACCTCAATAAGCACCTCGAATTGCTGGCTTGGGCAGATGATGTCTCGGCTCTCTCCCGTGAGCGGCAGATGGGGTTGATGGCGGACTTTGCACGACTGCTCCGTGAGGCGTACATAAACCACGCAGGAGTGATGCAGGCGTCGTACCTCTGGGGCGAGGAGGCCGATTTTTGTGCGAAGTTCTCGCCATATATCGGCTCTGAGAATATAGAGCAGATAATCGAGTTGTTGGAGGAGGCGGTGCGACGATTGCGCCAAAATGGCGACCCTCGTATCGTATTGTCGTGGTTTGCTCTCTCGACAAGTAAATATATAAACTTCGGCAAGTAATGAAGCACCGAGCGACAATACTTGCAGGCGGAAATATAGGCGATACCGCACGCCGCTTTGTCGAGGCGGAGCGACTCTTGCAGGAGCGAGGTGTCGAGGTTGTGGCAAGGTCGCAGAACTACGAGAGCAAGGCGTGGGGCTTCGAGAGCGAGATGCTCTTTACAAATTGCGCCTGGGAGGTGACGACCGAGTTGGAGGCGGAGGCTCTGCTCGATGCGTTGCAGGAGGTTGAAAATCTGCTGGGACGCAACCGTACGGAGGAGCAGAAAAAGAAGGCGGAGAGCGGTGAGCGATACCTATCCCGAACTTTGGACTTGGATATACTCTTCTACGATGATGAGCATATCTCGACCGAGCGATTGAAGGTACCTCATCCGCTGATTATGGAGCGAGAGTTTGTTATTACACCACTCTGCGAGTTGTTGCAGTGCAGCAAAGAGGAGTTGGCAGGAAAAATAGAGAAGATTTATGCATAGATTTTTACGAAATATAGTGATTGCTGTCGTGGTGCTGTTTGCCACAACGGGATGCTTCAAGAAGGTGACAACCGATACCACCTTGCGTATAAAACTCTATACGCAGGAGATTTCGGGTGGCGACTTGGTGCCTGCCGAGGGGTGCTATGGCTACATCTACTACATCTCCAATGCGGATTGGAGTGTGGCATCATACGAGGATGCAGCGGCAAAGGTTATAACCAACACCATAACCGGCGAGAAACTCTCCGAGCCGAATGTCGAGAGCGAGCCTTACACAATGGAGGGCTCGGTGAACAACTATATTTCGATGTTTCAGGATAAAGCCTCTGCGCTTGTTGTGGTTGTCTATCCCGAGGCGCAGATGTATGCATATATGTATCGCAAGTCCGAGGCCGAGAACTTGACATTCACCGACCTCACTCTTATCTTCCACACCTGGCAGACGAAGGATTACAATGAGGGCTCGAAGGAGGGATATAAGTGGGATGTGGTTGTGCCAAAAGCGACAAACGAGTAATGATTTTTGAGAGAAGATGACTAAGAGTTGTAAAATAGTTTTGCGTGTGGTTGTGTTGCTGCTCTTCGGCGGAGCACTCTTCTCACGCTGTGCCAACATTATGACACCCGAGGGTGGACCTAAGGATACTATTCCGCCGGTGATTGTTAAACTCGATCCCGATAACTTCACCACCAACTTCAAGGCGAAGAAGGTCTATATCGAGTTTGACGAGTTTGTGCAGATTAAGGACCAGAACAAGGAGATGTTCGTGTCGCCGGCGATGAAGAAACAACCGCAACTGACAATTCGAGGCAAGGGTATTGTAATCACCATCCGTGATACCTTGAAGGAGAATACCACCTATGCTATCGATCTCGGATCTGCTATTCGTGATAACAATGAGGGCAACCCGCTCAATGCTATGCGTTATGTCTTCTCGACGGGCGATAAGGTCGATTCGATGATGTGTTCGGGTTATACGGCCGACTCTTACAAGGCGGATAGTATGAGCCGCACATTTATCTGGTTCTATATCGCCGACTCGTTACCTCAGACTCCGGGCTATGACTCTACGATTTTTAATCGTAAACCCGATGTGATTGCTCGTGCGCAGAATAACGGTATCTTCATTGCGCAGAATCTCAAACCTGTGAACTACCGCATCTATGCCATTGGCGATAAGAACGACAACCAACTCTACGAGCCGGGTACCGATATGGTGGGTCTGCTCGATACGGTATATAACCCTGCCAAGATGCCGGAGTTTGCAATATGGTTCGACTCGTTGCGTATGTATCCGAGTGCCGAGCCGCAACTCTATTTCAGAATGTTTACCGACAAGGCGTTTGTAAATCAGCGCTTGGTCGATGCTCAACGCCCCGACCAAAAGAAGGCTGTATTCTACTTTAATGCCGACTATCCTCGTATCGACTCGTTGGAGTTTGACAATATCCCAAGCGATAAGGTATTCTTTGACCCTCAAACTAATGGTCGTGATACGATGTTTGTATGGTTTAATGTGCCGGCAGAGCAGTTGCCTGACACTATCAAGGGTAATATCGTATATTTCCGCCACGACTCGTTGCGTCAATTAACCAAGACTCGTGAGCCGCTGAAACTCGCTTGGAAGTTGGTCGAGACCAAGGAGCAGGAGAAGGAGCGTGAGCGCATCGAGAAGGAGAAAGCAAAGGCAAAGGCCGAGGGTAAGGAGTACAAAGATCCAAACTACAAGAATCCGTTCAAATTGACCATTTCGGCCGGTAAGGAGGTCAATCCGGAGAAGGGCTTTGACATAACATTCGGTACGCCTGCCGTGAAGTTTGACTCTACGGCTGTGGAGTTGCTCGCCGTAGCGGAGGATAAGAGTACAACCCCTGTCGAGAGGCACTTTGTGCGTGATTCGATGAATATGTGCCGTTGGAAGGTTGTGGCGAATTGGAAGGAGAAGACAAATTATCGTCTATATATCCCGAAGAAGAACATAACCGATATTATGGGTTACGAGAACGACTCTACGGTAGTGGAGTTTGCCACTTATGATCCCGAGAAGTTCGCCACCGTATCTCTCAATATCAAGGGTGCGGGAAATAGCCGTTACATCATCCTCCTCACCGATGGTTCGGGTAAGACATTGCAGGAGTTGAAAAATGTAAAGAGCGGAAAGTATCGCTTCAACTATGTATCGCCGGGCGATGTGCGTCTGCGCATTATCGAGGATAAGAACGGCAATGGATTGTGGGATGCAGGCGATGTGATAGCGGGATTGCAACCCGAGCGTGCTGAGGCATACTTCAATGATAGAAGAGAGGAGACATTCACCACAAAGATGAATTGGGATTTCGAGATAAATATCGATATGAACAAGATCTTTATCCCGATGACAATGGAGAATTTGGTAAAGATGCTCGACGACAAGGAGGATGCTCGTTTGCAGAAGCTCTACGAGGAGTGGGAGGAGAAGCAACGATCGGGTGAACATAAGGATCACCAGCAACAGAGTCAGCCTTCGGGTGGCGGTATGGGCTTCGGCGGTATGGCCGGCAGTATGAAGGGTATGGCAAATACATTGAAAAAGTAGAAGATGATGGGTAGAATTTTCAAGATATTAGCCCTTGTGATGGCACTCTCGGTGGCGATGATTTCCGAGAGTAAGGCGCAACACACAATAGCCGTTACGGGAGGTACGGGCTATGCTACGGCTCGTCCATATCCGGCACAGGAGATGAAGCCGATTTGGGGTACATATCAGGCTGGATTGTCGTGGCGTTACTACTCTATGCCACGCTTTGTGGCCTGCTTCGGTATAGATGTGGAGTTGTTGCAGAGAGGCTTCTCGTTTGCGCCATATCCAAACAAGTACGAGAGCAAAAAGGAGTATAGATACTATACTCGTACACTCAACTCGATAATGATACCTCTTGTTTGGCAACCGCACGCCTACCTATTCAAGAAGCACCTGCGAGTATACTTGGAGGCGGCACCGACCTTCTCGTTCAACTTCTGCTCGAAGTTCCACAACGACGAGAAACACGCCATAAATATCAACGGTACGGTCGATGCGCCAATAAGCGGCAAGTATGAGTTCCGCCGAGAGCGAGATAATCGCTTTATGTATGGACTGCGAGGTGGTGCAGGTTTCGATTTGATATTTGGACAGTTGGAGATTGGTGTTCGTGCGATGTACGATTTCGGCTTCTCGGATATTCTGCGTAACCGTACCAATTACTACGATAATAACCTTGATAGCGTTACTAAACCGGGAGAGAACCCTTTCTATCTCACTCCACTGCGTTCGCCACTCGACAATGTTACCATTTCGATGAAGTTAGGCTTCCGTATCGGCAAGGATGGATTTAAGGAGTGGGAGTGGAAACGACCAAACTTCCCAAAGAACAAAGAGGTGTTTAAGTACACTTTTTAGATGAGATAAATATGACGAATAAAATAAATTAAAACTATGGAAAATACACGCCAAGAGAAGATTGCAAAACAGATTCAACGAGACATTGCTGAGATTTTTCAGCGTGATATTGCCGAGTCGTTGCGTGGAGTGCTCGTAACAGTAACCGCTGTTCGAGTATCGCCGGACTTGGGCTATGCTAAAATCTATGTCAGCGTATTCCCATTCGACAAGGCGCAGGCAACACTCGATGTTATCGAGCAGCAGAATAAGCTTATCCGAGGTGCGCTCGGTCGTCGTATGCGCCACCAAGTGAAGGTTATTCCTGAGTTGCAGTTCTTTGTTGACGACTCGTTGGTGTATATCGAGAATATCGACTCGTTGTTGAAGAAGTAGAGTAACAACTACACCTGCCCCGAGAGATGCAGTGGAGATTTGCCCTAAAATACCTCACCTCGCCTAAATCGCACTCGGTGATAAATATCATCGCTACGGTCAGTTTGTTGGCTGTGGTGGTGCCTGTTGCTGCTATGGTAATTCTCCTTTCGGTCTTTAATGGTTTTGAGTCGTTGGTGCGAGATCTCTACAAGGTTGTCGATGCCGACATCGAAATATCCACGCAGGGAGGTTTCGATATTAACGATGTATCGTTGCGGAGTTCGGTTGCAGGGGTGGAGGGAGTCGAGGCGCTATCGTTCGTTACGGAGCGACAGGCTCTACTCTCCTATCGTGATAATCGTGTGGCAGTGCGTCTGCGAGGTGGCGATGAGGAGTATCACAAGGTTGTACCGATTGAGGAGTATACCTCGGTCGGAAATAGTGTGGTGCAGTTGGGAGAACTCGACCGACTGATGCTTGGCGAGGGGGTGGCCTACGAACTCGGTATGTATTCGGTGGCAGCGGGCGATGTTGAGGTCTATTCGCTTGGCGGGGGCCATATAGGCTCTATTATGCCGACCTTTGCTCTGCGTAACGAGTCGCTTGATGTGTGTGGTACTTTCGTTATCGATCAGCAACACGCCGCATCGTTTGCCTTGACCTCGTTGCGTGCTGCAAACCGCATCTTCGGTGTAGAGGGCAGAGCCGATAAACTGCTTGTAAAGGTGGTGGAAGGGACTTCCCATTCGAAGGTTTCCGAGCAACTGAAAGAGGTGCTCGGCGATAGGTTTAAGGTTACTCTCCGTGAGGAGAAGAACGAGGGTTTCTATGTTATTATGCGCTACGAGAAGTGGGCGATATTCTTTGTGTCGTTATTGGTGCTGGTTATCGCTTCGCTCTCGATTATAGGCACGGTGATAATGCTCGTTTTAGAGAAGCAGGATGAACGACAAACGCTCCTTTCGATGGGTGCGGACAACCACTTTATTCGTGGTATCTTCGTGCGTGAAGGTCTGCTTATCTCGGGTATTGGCGGTGCGATAGGCTTGGTGTTGGGTGTGGCAGTAACGCTGGCACAGCAACACTTCGGCTTTGTGAAGATGCCAAACGGCAACTTCCTTATCGAGAACTACCCTGTGGAGTTGCAGGCGACAGATTTGGCGGTTATATTTATAGTTTTTGTGGCGGTGGCACTCGGCGTTTCGCTTGTGGCCACATCGACAATGATAAAAGGAGATAGAAGATAATGAAGAGAGTTTTGACGATACTGCTCGTTGCGACGGCACTTGTATTTGGAGGATGCAATAAGAGGCGCATTATTCCCGATGATACATTGGCCAAAATTTTTCACGATGCATTTGTTGTGAATGCCTATATCGGCGAGGAGAGAGTATATCTCGACTCGTTGAAGGTCTACGAGCCGATATTCGAGCGTTATGGCTATACGGCACAAGATGTTGTCTATACGGTGGGTAACTTCTCACGCCGTAAGAGTGCACGACTTGGTACGGTTGTGGAACAGGCAATCTCTCGCTTGGAGCAGGAGAGCAGAGTATATGCAAACAAGGTGGTGATTCTCGATACCATTCGCAATGTGGCGGTGCGTACCTTTACACGAGAGGTCTATGCCGACACCCTTATCAAGGCGAGAACAAGAGCCGACTCCACAAAGTTACAACTCGAAATATCCCCGATTTACGAGGGCGAATACAGCGTAAGTTACTCCTATGTATGCGATGATGACCTTGTTCGTAACCCTCGTAGTGCAGAGTTCTGTTTCGAGAAGGAGGGCGGCTTCCGCAGCGGTTTCACTTCGGTTAATATACGCTCAAAGGGTACGATTAACAGAACGCTCGTGTCACGAGAGGATGGAGGTAAGCTCATTTTGGAGCTCGGAAAATATAAAACCTCTCTATTTGAGCAGACTAAGAATAAGAAGAACAAAAAGCAACTCCCTCCAAAGAAGCAGGCGCTGACAATTCGTAATTTGAAGGTGGTCTACAAGCCTAACGAGGAGGGTGCAATCGACAGCCTCTTCGAGCGATATGTAAGTGTAAAGATTTTTGCCGATGGATTTCTCATTAAGAAAGATAGCCTCACACTATCTGCTGACTCCACAAGGGTTTCAACCCCGACCCCTCATAACGATTAGGGTTTCGGGCGAGAAGCATGAGATTGTGGCCGTTGAGCAGTACGATAAGGGGCTCGACTTTACCGAAGGTGTAGAGTTCCATTCGGGTATTCTTTGCGCAGGCTTTGTGAATGCTCATTCTCACCTCGAACTTGCCTATCTGCGTGGCGCTATCGAGGAGGGTGGAGGCTTTGCGGCCTTTGCTGCGAGTATGGGTAAGGTGCGTGGTAACTTCTCGGAGGAGGAGCAACTCTCGGCTATCGCCGAGGCGGATAGGGCAATGTGGGTAGAGGGCATTGATGCCGTAGGCGATATCGTAAATGGTGCGACCTCGTTTGCGGTCAAGGCCAAGAGCAAAATCTACTACCACAACTTCGCCGAGGTCTTTGGTCTGCGAGAGTGCAATTTGGAGCGACAGCGTGAGTTGCTCAAATATCCTAACACTTCACTTACACCCCATTCGACATACTCGGTGCAGGATGCACCATTCAGGGAGGTGTGCGGCAGCGACATCGACAAACCTCTCTCGATTCACTTTCTCGAAACGGCCGATGAAGCAAAACTCTATCGAGGTGAAGGCTCACTACACGATTGGTACAAGGCGGTGGGCTTTGAGTGTGATTTTCTCCATTATGGCTCTCCTGCAAAACGAATTGTGGAGTCTGCACCAAAGCACCGAAGTGTGATGCTGGTACACAACTGCGCCATTACGCAGTACGATATAGAGATGATGACGAGCCACTTCACTGCACCGCTCTATTGGGTGTTGTGTCCCTGCTCGAACAGATATATTTCGGGTATTGAGCCGCAGAGTGTAGCGCTCTTGCGTGCGTGTGAATTAAATATATGTATAGGTACCGACTCTCTCGCTTCGAACCACTCGCTTTCGATGGTTGAGGAGTTGAAACAATTTAGCGGGGTGCCACTTGCCGAGTTGTTGCAGTGGGCAACCATAAATGGTGCAAAGGCTCTCGGCATTGACGATAAGTTCGGCACTATCGAGGTCGGCAAGCAGAGCGGTATTGTGAATTTAACAGGTGTAAATCTCGACGATTTCACCCTCACACCGTCGTCTAAGGCGGTGCGTATCTTGTAGAAGGTTATGGTGGAGAATAGCGAAAAGTGGAATAAGGAGTCTAAGCGCTTCAAACAGTATATAAAGTTGGAGAAGGGGTTGTCGGACAACACCGTCGAGGCCTATATGCGTGATTATACCAACTTCGCAAACTTTATTCTCCATAAATACGATGTTCCACCGACAAAGGTCGAGCAGTATATGGTCGAGCGCTACTTGGGTTACCTCTACGAGGAGTGCCAACATGCCACCTCCTCGCAGGCTCGTGAGTTGAGTGGCGTAAAGGCATTTTTCAACTATCTCCTCATTAACGATAAAATCGAGCAGTCGCCTACCGAGCTTATCTCGGCGCCCAAGCGTGCACGCCAACTTCCGGAGGTGCTTACGGTGGAGGAGGTCGAGCAGATTATCAACTCCGTACCGCTCGACAATGCCAAGGGCAAGCGTGATAGGGCAATGTTAGAGTTGCTCTATTCGTGCGGATTGCGTGTGTCGGAACTTACCGCTTTGCGACTCTCGGACCTCTTCTTTGGCGAGGGTTATATCCGTGTTATGGGTAAGGGTAGCAAGCAGCGTCTTGTGCCAATAAGCAATGTGGCGAGGGAGCGTATAATGATCTATATGGATGTACGCCAAACCAAGGATGACAAGAATCAGGATGTGCTGTTTTTGAGTAATCGAGGCAAGGCTTTGACCCGTGTAATGGTCTTTTATGTTATCCGTGATGCGGTGGAGCGTGCGGGGATAGAGAAAACCGTGAGCCCTCACATCTTCCGTCACTCGTTTGCTACACACCTCTTGGCTGGTGGTGCAAGTATTCGTCAGGTGCAGGAGATGCTCGGACACGAGAGTATCGAAACAACCGAGATATATACCCACCTCGACACTTCTCGCCTGCGTGAAACAATCGAGAAAATCTCATTGTAGAGTATGGCACAGGCGATGAAGAGTTATAAGGCCCGAGGCGTGGTGCTTTCGACCGTAAAGTATGGTGATAGCGGAATGGTCGTGCAGATGCTGACCGACCGATATGGTCGCCAGAGTTATATGGTGCAGGGCGTGCGCTCCTCTCGTGGTCGTGGTTCGAAGATGGCACTCTTTCAGCCGCTCTTTGTCTTGGAGTTCGAGGGGCTGGAGTCCTCGCATAGCGATTTGCACAAGATGCGTGAGGTGCAGAATGAAATCGTTTTCAAGAGCGTGCCATACGACATTCGCAAATCGACAATGGCGCTATTTATGGCGGAGGTGTTGTATCGCCTTGTGGGCGAGAGCGAGGCGAATGAGCCGCTTTTCGACTTTGTCTACCACTCGGTGCGTGCCCTCGACGAGATTGACGAGGGTGTTGCAAATTTCCACCTCTGGTTTCTCGCAAATTTGAGCCGTTATCTTGGTTACTTTCCTGGTAATGAGCACCAAAAAGGGTGTTGGTTCGATATGCGTGAGGGACTCTATACCCGCACTATGCCGTTGCACGACCACGCAATGAATGAGGAGGAGGCTGAGCTGTTGCGTGATTTGACCGAGTGCGATCTCGAATGTTTGGGCGAGATACCCCTCAATCGTGAGCAGCGTGTTGCGATGCTCTCCCGCCTTGTGGAGTACTACTCCATCCACCTCGATGCCATCCGCTCGGTGCATTCTATCGAGATTCTGCAAGAGGTTTTCTAAAAATCGGCAAAAAGAGTAATTTAGGCGTTATATTTCGTGTGAATTAAAAGTTTTCCGTTTTCCGCTTTCCGTTTTCCGCTTTTATTTACTATCTTTGCACCGTTGGAAATGTTAATGAAATAACAATCAATTATAAATCTTTTAAAATCAAAAAGTTATGTTCGCAATTGACAATTACGACTTTTCAGGCAAGCGTGCCATCATCCGTGTGGACTTCAATGTGCCTCTCAATGGCGAGGGTCAGGTAACTGACGACACTCGTATCCGTGCTGCTATCCCAACCATCAAGAAGGTGTTGGAGAAGGGTGGTGCAGTAATCCTTATGTCGCACCTCGGTCGTCCAAAGAAGAATCCGGATCCAAAGTTCTCGTTGGAGCAGATTATCCCTGCAATCGAGGCTCGTTTGGGTGTGAAGGTTATGTTCGCTGGTGACTGTATGGGCGAGAAGGCTGCTGAGATGGCTGCTAACTTGAAGGCTGGTGAGGTTATGTTGCTCGAGAACCTCCGTTTCTATGCTGAGGAGGAGGGTAAGCCTCGTGGCCTCGCTGAGGATGCTACCGCAGAGGAGAAGAAGGCTGCAAAGAAGGCTCTCAAAGAGGGTCCACAGAAGGAGTTCGTTAAGAAGCTCGCTTCGTATGCAGATTGCTACATCAACGACGCATTCGGTACTGCACACCGTGCTCACTCGTCTACTGCTCTCATCGCTGAGTACTTCCCACAGGACAAGATGTTCGGTTATGTAATGGAGAACGAGTTGAAGGCTATCGACGGTATGATGCAGAACCCACAGCGTCCATTCGTTGCTATCGTTGGTGGTTCGAAGGTTTCGACCAAGATCACTATCATCGAGACTTTGATGGAGAAGGTTGACAAGATTATCATCGGTGGTGGTATGACCTACACCTTCGCTGGTGCTCTCGGTGGAAATGTTGGTAAGTCAATCTGCGAGCCGGATATGTTCCCAGTTGCTCTCGACATCCTCGCAAAGGCTAAGGCTAAGGGTATCGAGTTCGTAATGTCGCCTGACGCTCTCGTAGCAGACGATTTCAGTGAGAACGCAAATACTCAGACTGCTCCTGTTGGTGAGATTCCATCTGAGTGGGAGGGTGTTGACATCTCTGAGGCTGGTAAGGAGCTCTTCCGCAAGGAGATTATGAACTGCAAGACTATCCTCTGGAACGGTCCTGTTGGTGTATTCGAGATCAACAAGTTCTCTACCGGTTCTCGTGCTGTAGCAGAGGCTATCGCTGACGCTACTCAGCAGAATGGTGCATACTCACTCATCGGTGGTGGTGATTCTGTTGCTTGTATCAACAAGTTCGGTCTTGCTGACAAGGTATCGTATGTATCTACCGGTGGTGGCGCACTCCTCGAGTATATTGAGGGTAAGGAGTTACCAGGTGTAGCTGCTATCCGCAAGTAAAATCTATTTTGAGCGGTGAATTTTGCACCGCTCTTCAATAAGCGAGTTCCTCACATACGCCTTAGTATGCTGCGGACTCGCTTTTTTGTTTGGTACAAAATTTCCTCGCTCAAAATGAGATTTTAACTCTTGTGGTAAGCGGATAAGTAAAGATCTTCGGGCGGTACTGTTTGTACTATCCCGAAGGTCTTTCTTTTGTAATGCACCACATCTCACGACTTCTGACAAGAAATTAGAATAGCTCTTATCTGCTTAAAATCACTTTCTATACTTATGGCAATAAAAAAAGCAGACCGAAGTCTGCTTTTTTTATTCGTGGTTAAGGATTATTTTCCAAGTCCCATCTGGTCGATCAAAGCCTTAGTTTGAGGTTTGTGTCCACGGAACTTAACATACAAATCCATAGGGTGCTCGGTGCCGCCTGCTTGGAGGAGTGCACGGAACTTGGCTGCGGTAGCCTTGTCGAAGATACCATTCTCGGTAAAAAGCGAGTAGCCGTCAGCAGCCAACACCTCGGCCCACTTATAGCCGTAGTATCCTGCTGCATAACCGCCCGAGAAGAGGTGGCCGAAGGTTGGCGAGAGAGCCGTACCCTCAACGATAGGCATAACTTGCGCAGGGGCCATAGCCTTCTGCTCAAACTCGATAATATCGCCCTCGTAAGGTGCTGTCAAGGTGTGCCAAGCCATATCGGTCATACCGAACGATACCTGACGAACATTCATATAGGCTGCCAAGTAGTTCTTTGCTGCGATAATCTTCTCGATAAGCTCTGCCGGCATAGTCTCGCCAGTCTGGTAGTGCTTAGCCCAGAGGTCGAGATACTCCTTTTCGAATGCCCAGTTCTCCAAAATCTGCGATGGCAACTCCACAAAGTCACGGAATACGCTTGTGCCGTTCAAAGAGCCATACTTACCCTTTGCCAACATTCCGTGGCAAGCGTGGCCGAACTCGTGTAGGAAGGTTGTGAACTCGTCGAATGTGAGCAACGATGGGGTGCTCTCGGTAGGCTTTGTGAAGTTCATCACAAGCGATACGAGTGGGCGAACCTTACCCTCTGCGCCACGGAACTCGGTCATCCAAGCACCTGCACGCTTAGAATCACGAGGGAAGAAGTCGAGGTAGAGCATTGCGAGGTGCTCGCCATTTGCCTCCGATACCTCATATACGGTTACATCCTCGTGGTACTTCGCAACGCCCTCGGCAGGCTTAAACTGCAAGCCGTAGAGTTTGTCTGCCAACATAAATACCGCCTGCTTAACATTTTCGAGTTCGAGGTATGGCTTCACAGCCTCATCGCTTACCGCATACTTCTCGTTCTTATACTTCTCGCTGTAATAAGCCCAATCCCACGACTGAATATCACCATCGAAGCCGAGCGATTGTGCATACTCGTTGATAGTCTGGTAGTCCTTATCGGCGTACTCCTTAGTCTGCGAGAGCAACTCTGCGAGGAATGAGTTTACAACCTCGGTCTTTTCGGCCATACGGTTGTCGAGAACATAATCTGCATAGCACTCATAGCCGAGCAAGTTTGCGATTTTAAGGCGCAAAGCGGTAATCTTGCGGATATTTTCGGTGTTGTCGAACTTGCCACCAACAGCGCAGCCGCCACGAGCACGAGCGAGCTTCTCTTTGAGATCACGCTGCGACGAGTAGGTTACGAAAGGTACATAACTTGGAGCCTTCAATGTTACGGTCCAACCCTTCTGACCACGAGCCTTTGCCTCCATAGCCAAGCCCTCCTTTACGAAGTCAGGCAACTCGGCTACCTTCTTTGCCGATGTGATATTGAGCGAGTAGGCGTTGTTTGCAGCCAACGAGTTCTGACCAAACTGCAAAGTGAGCTGCGAGAGTTCCGACGAGTACTGACGGTACAACTCCTTATCCTCGTCGTTGAGGTTTGCTCCGCTGCGTACAAAGCTCTTGTAGCTGTTTTCGAGCAACTTCTTATCCTCCTTCGAGAGGAACAAGCCCGGATTCTCATAAACCTCCTTTACACGCTTGAACAACTCCGGATTGAGCGAAACATCGTTGCCGAGTTCGGTCAATTTAGGCTGGATGCGCATTGCAATCTCCTGCAACTCAGGCGAGGTGTTGCACTGCAACATATTGAAGAATACCGACGAGATGCGGTCGAGCAACTCGCCCTGATTTTCGAGGGCTACGATAGTATTCTTGAACGACGGCTTTGCCGGATTGTTCACAATAGCATCAATCTCGGCACGGCTTACAGCGATAGCCGTTTCAAAAGCAGGCTCGTAGTCCGAAATCGAAATTTTGTCGAATGGAGGTGTTGCGTGAGGCGTCTCCCACTCTGCCAACAACGGGTTTGTGGTGTCAATCTCAGGCAACTGCACAACAGGCATATCATTGCCTGCGCACGCACCAAGAAGTGCTGATACTGACATAATTAAAAATAGTTTTTTCATAGTAATACATTGATTTATTTGGTTTCTACATTATCATTTTCTGTCGGTGTAGGCTCAATCCACAAGCCTCTTGCTTTGAGCAGTGCATCACGGCTTGGCTCTGCACCTCGGAACTCACGATAGAGGGTCATACCATCCTTTTTACCTCCGCTGGCAAGAAGCTTACGGAGTGCCTGTGCCGTCTTGCGGTTGAATACATCACCCGTCTCGACAAAGGCTGCAAAGGCGTCTTTGTCTAATACCTCTGCCCAGGTGTAGAAGTAGTAGCCCGACGAGTAGCCGCCTGCGAAGATATGGGCGAAGTATGGCAAGCGATAGCGAGGTTCAATCTCCGAAATCATCTTGCGCTTCTCGTAGAGGGCGTTGTACTCGAAGTTGTCCACATCCAACTCCTTATACTCGGTGAGTGAGTGGATATCCAAGTCCACGAGCGCCGCAGCCAACAACTCGGTTGTGGCAAAGCCCTGATTGAACTGTGCACTTTTGTGTATTCTGTTGATGATACCGTTGTTTATGATGGAGTTGTTGCGATAGTGTATTGCGTAGGTCTTCAACAGTTCGCTCTCCAAAGCCCAGTTCTCCATAATTTGCGACGGAAGCTCCACAAAGTCGCCCTCTACATCCAACAGACCATTATATGGTACATCCGAGAAGATGAAGTGCAAGGCGTGGCCAAACTCGTGGAAGAGGGTTGTAACCTCGTCAATCGAGAGGAGTGCCGGAGTGTCGCCCGATGGTTGGGTGAAGTTGCAAACGATACTTACCACAGGCGAGATGCGCTTACCCTCACGGTCGTAGCCCGGACGACGGAAGTAACCGCACCACGCACCCTGCGACTTGCTGGCACGAGGGTGGAAATCGAAGTATAAGATACCCAAGTGTGAGCCGTCAGCATCGAGTACCTCGTATGCCGAAGCGTCGTTGTGATACTGCGGAACAACCACAGGGCGGAAGGTTAAGCCAAAGAGGCGGTTGGCGAGGTTGAATGCACCCTGACGCACATTGCTGAGCGAGAAGTATGGCGAAACCATCTCCTCGTTGAGGCTATACTTCTGCTTGCGTACCTTCTCGGCATAGTACCACCAATCCCACGATGCGAAGTTCTCCTCGGGGTGGTCCTGCTTAAACATTATCTCCATTGCCGCCAGCTCCTCTTTCGCCTTCTCGTTAGCCGGAGTAAAGATATCTTCGAGGAGTGCATATACTGCCTTTGGTGTAGCTGCCATCTGCTCCGAGATAACATACTCCGAGTACGATTTGTAGCCCAAGAGGTTCGCCTTCTCGATGCGAAGACGAATCATATCGTTGATAATAGCCTTGTTGTCGTGGCTGTTGCCGTTGTTGCAGCGGTTGAGGTAAGCCTTGTAGAGTTTCTCTCGCAACTCACGGTTCTGTGAGTAGGTCAAAAATGGAATAAGGCTTGGCTTATGGAGTGTGAAGATATACTTATCACCCTCCTTTGCGCCATCACGCACCGCCTTTGGGAGTTGGCTGACCTCATTTGCAGAGAGCTCTAACTTGAAGTCGTTGGTTTCGGCCAAGAGGTTGTTGTCGAACTTTACGGTCAAGAGCGACAACTCCTCGTTAATCTCGGTGAGGCGCTTTTTTTGCTCCTCGTTGAGGAGTGCACCCTGACGCACTGCGCTGTCGTACATCTTCTCCACAAGGCGAATCTGCTCGGCGGTGAGGTCGGTGCTGTTGCGCTTGTCGTAGACCACCTTTATGCGCTTGAACAACTCGCTGTTCATCGAAATTGCGTCGTAGTGAGCAGCCAAGAGAGGCATCATCTTCTCCTGAATCTTCTGCATCTGGTCGCTATTCATTGCTGCACCCATCATACCGAAGAGTTCTGATATGGTTGCGAGCAATGAGCCCGAGCGGTCGAGTTCGAGAATAGTGTTATCGAAGGTCGCCTCCTCCTTGTTGGCAAGGATTGTGGCAATCTCTTCGTTGTGGAGCGACATTGCGTGCTTGAAGGCAGGCTCGTAATGCTCCGCCTTAATCAAATCGAATGGCGGAACGCCATACGGAGTATTAAACTCTGCAATAAGCGGGTTGCCTCCGTTTTTGCTGTTGTTGGAGCAAGATGTATTGTTCAATGCAATCATAAGTAGTGTTAATGCAATGAGTATGCGTTTCATTTCGATAAATTTTACTATTTTTGTATCGGCAAAGATACAAAAAATTCATTAGCGATGCAACTATTCTACGCCGCAGACTTTACTGCACCCGAATATATGCTCTCCGAGGAGGAGTCACGCCACGCCGTTAAGGTGTTGCGATTGATGGAGGGTGATACCCTCCATATTACCGACGGTAAAGGAAATCTCTACCGTTGTGAGGTCGCTTCGGCGCACCAGAAGCACTGCCTTGTACGTGTGGTAGAGCACTTCGAGGAGTTCGAGAAGTTGCCCTATCGCCTGACTATGGCGGTAGCGCCGACCAAGAATATCGATCGCTACGAGTGGTTCTTGGAGAAGGCTACCGAGATAGGTGTTGCGGAGTTTGTGCCGATAGTTAGCGAGCATAGCGAGCGCAAGGTTATCAAGCACGACCGTGAGGAGAAGGTTATCACCTCGGCCGTGAAACAGTCATTGAAGGCCTATCATCCCGTATTGTCGGAGCTCACGCCGTTTACCGAGTTGGTAAAAAGGGAGTTTGCGGGGCGTAAATTTATTGCTCACTGCGGCGAGGCGGTGAAGGAGAAAAAGTATCTCGCCTCGACCTTGCGCAAGGGCGAGGATGTACTTGTGTTGATTGGTCCGGAGGGTGATTTCTCACCTGCGGAGGTGGCTTTGGCTGTGGAGTACGGTTTCGAGGAGATTACCCTTGGTACACAGCGTTTCCGCACCGAAACGGCAGCCGTTGTAGCGGTAGATATGGTGTCGATTATCAATAATTTGTAGAGCAGATGTTGTTGCGCCTATTCACAACCTTCTTCAAAGTCGGACTTTTCAGTTTCGGTGGTGGCTTTGCGATGATACCGCTGATTCAGCGAGAGGTTATCGAGAATCGTAGGTGGATTGACGAGAGGGATTTCCTCGATATACTCGTTTTGGCACAATCTACACCCGGCCCCATTGCCGTGAATACGGCAGTCTTTGTGGGTTACAAAACGGCAGGTGTTGCCGGTGCGATTATGGCAACTCTCGGTACGGTCTTGCCATCGTTTATAGTGATTTTGTCGCTTGCGCTCTTCTTTGCGGAGGTGCGTGATAACAGATATGTCGATGCCGCTTTTAGAGCGATGCGTCCTGCGGTGGTGGCACTGATTGTAGCACCGCTTATAGGCCTTGTTAAGGGTATGCGCTGGTACTTGATGGCGGTAGCGGTTGCTGTGGCAGTTGCGGTGTGGTATTTTGGATTTTCTCCCGCCTATCTTATTGCTTTGGCACTTGTTGTGGGTGTGATAGTGGCCGTAGTGAACGGCAGAAAGGGTGCAAAAAAATGATTTACCTGCAACTCTTTCTCTCCTATTTGAAGATTGGCTTCTTCGGCTTTGGTGGCGGCTACGCAATGTTGTCGCTTATCCAGAACGAGATTGTCGAGCAGCGAGGTTGGCTTACGGCTACGCAGTTTGCCGATATTGTGGCGGTGTCGCAGATTACACCCGGCCCTATCGCCATAAATTCGGCAACCTATATCGGTTATACCGTAGCAGGCTATGCAGGTTCGATGATTGCGACCTTTGCGGTATGCCTTCCGTCGCTTACGCTGATGCTCCTGCTCACTCGATTCTTCCTCCGCCATCGTGAAAATCGCTTTGTGCAGAGCGTTGTTAAGGCGGTAGGTCCTGTGGTGGTCGGAATGATAGCCTCGGCGGCGTTGTTGTTGATGTTCCCTCGTTCGGGCGAGAACGAAAACTTTACGGATGTGTGGTCGTGGTTGCTGTTTGCGGCCTGCTTGTATGGCTCATTCCGTAAGGTAAATCCAATACTTATGATTATTCTCTCGGCGGTTGTGGGTGTGGTAATTTATGCCCTTGTGCCGATGATAAACTAAACAAGGAAGAGACTAAATATACTGCTTATGTCAAAAACTAACTCAAAAAATCAATCAGGTACGATTATTGTCAAAGAGGTGAAAACCAGGCGAGATTTGCGTCGCTTTGTGCAGTTCGGAGTGGACCTCTACAAGGGAAATAACTATTACTGCCCGCCTATTATTTTAGATGAGTTAAACACCTTCAAGCCGAGTGGCAATCCGGCACTCGAAGTGTGCGACTTTGTGATTTATATGGCCTATCGCAATAATGAAATCGTAGGTCGCATTGTCGGCATCGTAAATCATCGTGCCAACGAGGCTTGGAATGTGAAAAAGTGTCGCTTTGGCTGGTTTGAGTGCATCGACGACTACGAGGTTTTCAAATCGTTGCTCGATGCTGTTGCCGAGTGGGGTAGGAGCAAGGGAATGGCCTGCTTGAATGGTCCGGTAGGCTTTACCGACTTTGACCATCAGGGATTGTTGATTGAGGGATTTGATCATAGCGCACCTATGGCGAGCCTCTATACCCACCCTTACTACATCGCCCACTACGAGCGATATGGCTTGGAGAAGGAGATGGATTGGATTGAGTTCCAGATTTGTCCGCCAAAGGAGGCTCCCGAGCGAGTAAGACGCATAGCCCGCCTTGTGGAGGAGCGCTATGGACTCCACACCGTGAAGGTCAAAAACTCACGAGAGTTGAGAAGACGATACGGCTACACCTACTTCGATGTTCTCGACGAGGCGTATCAGAAACTCTACAACTATCAGCCTATGACACAGCAGCAGAAGGAGTACTACTGCAAGATGTTCTTCCCGATTATCAACTTCGATTTTGTAACAATGGTTGCAAACGATAAGGACGAGATTGTAGCCGTAGGATTGGGTATGCCGTCGTTGTCGGAGGCGTTGCGTAAGTGCCGAGGTCGCCTCTTCCCTTTCGGTTGGTATCATCTGTTGAAGGCGTTGAAGGCGAAGAAGATGACCGACTTCGACCTGTTGTTGATTGGCGTGCTCCCAAGTTATCAGGATAAGGGTATCAATGCCCTGATTATCGACGAGATGACTCCGTACTTCTCGAAGTATGGCATTCAGCGCATCGAGACTACCGCCATCTTGGAGACAAATCACAAGAGCCAGGCAAACTTCGTAATCTTTGATCACATTCAGCACAAGCGCCGCAGAGCCTTCACAAAGGCGTTGTAATGCTGTTCCGTATAGATGAAATAACCTCGGAAGTGCGACTTCCGAGGTTATTTTTATTAAGGTAGTTCTCTACTAATAGTTCTCAGCCTTAATCTCGAAGTAAGCCTGTGGGTGAGCACATACAGGGCAAACCTCCGGAGCCTGCTTGCCAACTACGATGTGGCCGCAGTTCGAGCACTGCCAAATCATATCGCCCTCACGAGAGAAGACCAAGCCACCCTCAACATTAGCCAAGAGTTTGAGGTAGCGCTCCTCGTGCTCCTTCTCAATCTTTGCTACGCCCTCGAACAAGTTTGCGATGTGGTCGAAGCCCTCCTCACGAGCCTCCTTTGCAAAAGTTGCATACATATCGGTCCACTCGTAGTTCTCGCCCTCGGCAGCGTGCTTCAAGTTCTCGGCTGTTGTGCCGATGCCACCGAGCAACTTAAACCAGAGCTTTGCGTGCTCCTTCTCGTTGTTTGCAGTCTCCTCAAAGAGCTTTGCAATCTGAACATAACCCTCCTTCTTTGCTTTTGAAGCGTAGTAAGAGTACTTATTGCGAGCCTGCGACTCACCTGCAAATGCAGTCCACAAATTCTGCTCGGTCTTCGAGCCTTTCAAGTTTTTCATAATTATTTCCGTTGTTTAAGTGTTAGTTTTTCTTGTTTGCTACTGCGAAGATAAATCATTTTTCAATTTTGTGCAAATACAAATCTCTTATTTGCGCATAAATTTCGCTTATATGGCAAAAATAGGGGGCGTAAGGGTGATTATAGTCGTTAGTGAAATTAAAACTCCTAATTCCTAACTCCTAACTCCTAACTAAAAAAGATGGGTTTTGCCCATCTTTTTTAGTTAGGAGGAGCTACCTCCTCGCCTGTTTCACGCCCATAAGATTATTGCAATTTGTAGATTACAACATCGTTCTGTCCAGATGCATAGCAAGAGAAGATCGAAGATGAAGATCTGTAACGCAACCAATTGCGAGTTTTATCACCCTGAGCCTTAATAGTTGCATTGCCATCAGTTGCAATAGTGATAGCCCAACTACCATTGTCATCCAAAGTGGTCTTTGTCTTCAAGTAGTTGTCGTTTTTTGATGCTGCATAGAGATAACCACCGCTTACTTTGAATGCAAATGTATTAGCAACCTTTCCAGCCTCCAATGTAATAATCTCAACATCCGAACTTGGGCTTACAAGAGTGTTGCCGCTCTTTGTAATTTCTGTCTGACCTCGGTTATTTGTTTTCTGTTCTGTACTGAGTGCTACATTCGAATCCTTTGCTGCAATAATAATCTGATCGCCAACAGCGAGGTTAGAAGCACTTGTTACAAGAGTCCAAGTCTTGGCGCCCTCAGTAGGTTTTGCATTCTGCTTAACGGTTACGTTCTGGGTGAGGTCGCCATAAGTAACGGTTACTACACCCTCGCGAGCCTCCTCAACGGTGTTCTCGGCTACGGTTACGGTAACGGTTGTGCCGTTAGTCGAAGTGGTAATCCAATCTACATTGTCGGTTACAGTTGTGCTTACACCCTCAACTGGGTTTGCAACCGAGTAGGTGAAGGTCTTGACCTCGCCCTCGTGCGATACGCCCGAAATCTCGCTCTGCGATACGGTTAATACAGGTGGAAGAGTAGGCAATACAACATTATGTCCTGCAACAACCTGCAACTCGTCGATATAGAAACGGCAATTTGAAGCGTTCACAGCCGCCAAAGTAAGGCTTGACTTCTTGGTTGCAGCCTCGAACTCAATACCGTAGTATGCGTAGTCTGCAGTAAGAGTAATCTGCTGTTCAGCCTCGCCAACAACAGCCTTTATCTTTGCGCTATCGCTACCAAACTTTTTTGCCTTAACGATTACAGTGAATGGCTGCGAAAGGTTGAGAGGTACAGTAGTAATCGAACCAGCTGTGTTACCGATACCAAACTTGATAGCGCCATTTGCTGAGTATGCCTTTGCACCGTTTGCATAGTACTCACCCTTTAATGCTGTTGTAATCTCGGTATTCTCATTTGTACCTGTTACCCACGAGAAGTCGTCCTCGAATGGCAAATCAAGACCGGCATCCTCCTTAACAACATTTGCTGCTGCGAGAGATACATTCAAAGTGGTAACCTTGCCCGACTCCAAAACGATATCCTGTCCCAACTCGATGCTCTTCGAGATTGCATAACTCTCGGTTTTTGCCTCGAATGAAAGGGCTGAGCCTGCAGCCAAAGTCTGCGGATAAACGATTACATAAGTTGCGTTTGTGCCGTTAACCTCGTACTGAGTAGCCTCAGAGTAGGTCGCAGTTACGCTATTCGAGCCACCATTGTACAACTCGCCGAGCTCCTGGTTTACAACATCAATGTAAACACGGCCTGTGAGGTTGTTAGCAGCAGTCATAGTCAACGACGATACGTGCTGACCTGCCAACGACGAAGTGTTGTCCTTCAAAACAATCTCAACGATTGCGCCCAAACGAGCAAACTCCAAATCGCTAACCTGCTTGCCCTCTGCGTCGAGAGTGATAGGCTTTGCAAGCATAATATCAGCCTTGCCATCGAACGATGTTGCAGTAGGCTCCTGATTTGCAGGGATATCAACCTTTGCACCCTTCTCGGCTACACCGTTTGCGGTGTATGGATAGTAAACAAAGAGTGTGTTTGCTACTGCAGTCTGTCCTGTAAAGCTTGTAGTGAGGGTTGCCTCCTCAGCGTCGTTAGTAAACTTGTAGTGCTTAGTCTTATCCTCAAGATATACACCGATAGCATCGCCCTTGCTCCAATATGGAACGCCCTTGACCATTTCGGTACGCACCTCTGAAGGTTTCTCTGCTGTGAGAGTTACCGTTTGGGTAAACTCGACAACCGGGGTAGATTCATCAATTTTGTTCACGCACGATACCAATGCAGCTGCTGCAACTGCCCAAAGCATCAATTTTGTAAAGGTATTCTTCATAGCATTGCAGTTTTTAGAGTTCGTACGAGCCACCATTTTCTAATGTACCAGCAGCACCGGCTCCACCATAGTTCAAGTCGGTGTTCTGCGATACAAAGAAGCCCTGCTCGGCATTAACCGACAAGATCTCCATCTCTGGAGTTAAATACTCCTTCATAGTTGTTCGCTTCATAACTTTGGTTATTAAATATTTGATTTTTAATTTATTAAATTAAATTCTGTTGAAAATATGGGCGCAAAGTTACGAACAATAAATTGTTATACCTAATTATAAATGAGAAATTTGCTAAAAAATTTATGGATGGCGACTTTGGGCGTGTCGGGTGCGGAATTTGCGGGTAGAATGGAGCATCCCAAACGAGTTTGGCACGCCCGCATCGAGCGCTCTTGTGTCGCAATTTGGCCGCAAACTATCGCATTTGGGCTTTTGTTACAATTTTCTGCACGCAAATTCGTTTTTGGAATGAAGATTGCACAACAATCTATCAGCAACGGTGATAACTGCACACCGTTGCGAGGTTTCTTCATTTATTTAAGTTTGGGTTAGTAAGAAACTCGCAATGAGTTTCGAGGTAAGAGGTCGTTGTGAAACGCCCTCTTATTTTTTTATCTATTTGCGAGTTCCTTCCTTTCAACCTGTGGCGGTGTGGCAGACTTATCTGCGAGGTGTGCGATAGCCATTGTTGCTACGCAACTACGATAATTAATTAAATAGCGATAGCACAAATAAACTTGGCTACCGCTATTTAATTAATTCTCTAAACCTATGGTTTAATGTCTATCTCACTTCCTCTTGGTCTGCTCAAACCTGCGGGGGTCGTTAGTAAGAATTATAGTTAGCCTGTTTTATTGTTTTTTGTGTGAGTTTAGGGAATTTAATGAGTTTTAGGATAATTTTTTATTCATTAAATTCTCTAAATTCCTTACATTCCCTATATTCTTTACTTTCTCTTAAAAGTTTTCTGTTTTCCGTTTTCCGTTTTTTATTATCTTTGCGCTATGAACTTGCAAAGGATATACGACAAGGCGTTGGCGGGGGAGGCAATAACCCGTGAGGAGGCTCTGCTGTTGTGGCGTGAAGCACCACTCTGCGAACTTGCCGCTACGGCCGACCGTTTGCGTGCCGAGAAGGTCGCTGACAAGGGGGTTGTAACTTGGCAAATCGACCGCAACATAAACACCACGAATGTCTGCGTGTCGGGCTGCCGCTTTTGTAACTTCCACTGTAAGCCGCATCAGGTTGAAAAGCACTTTATAACGCCAATCGAGGAGTATATCCGCAAGACCGAAGAGATGTTTGCGCTCGGTGGCGACCAACTCCTTTTGCAGGGCGGAATGCACCCTGCGCTCGGTGTAGAGTACTACGAGGAGCTATTCCAAACGCTCAAATCGCACTTCCCAACCCTTCGCCTCAATGCCCTCGGAGCACCCGAGGTGGCACATATTGCCAAGGTGAGCAAAATATCCACGCAGGAGGTGTTGGAGCGTCTGCATAGGGCAGGACTATCATCATTGCCGGGTGCGGGAGCGGAGATTTTGGTGGATAGGGTGCGCAAAATTATCTCGCCTGCAAAACCGAGCGTCGAGGAGTGGTTGCGAGTGATGCACGAGGCGCACGAGATGAATATCCCGACCACGGCGACAATGATGTATGGCCATATTGAGAGCATCGAGGAGCGTATCGAGCACCTTATTCGTCTGCGTGATTTGCAGGCGGAGTGTCCCAAGGGCCACTACGGCTTCACGGCATTTATTCCGTGGATATTCCGCTCGGAGGGTACGCAACTCGAAAAGATGGGCTACTCGACACACTTCTCGCCAACCGAGTATCTGCGACTGATTGCGGTGGCTCGATTGGTGCTGAATAATATCCGCAACATTCAGGCGTCGTGGCTCACTGTGGGTAAGCAGACGGCACAACTAGCACTCCACAGCGGTGCGAACGATATGGGTTCGATAATGATTGAGGAGAATGTCGTTTCGTCGGCAGGCGCACACAATCGCTTCGATCGTGAGGGTATTTGTCGTGCCATTCGTGAGGCGGGCTTCACACCTCGCCTGCGCAATCAACTCTACGAGTATCGTGATTAAATTATCCCCCTTTTTGTAAAAAAATCTCTCCTTTCTCGCCTCTCCGTTCTCAATTTTTACTATATTTGTAGTGGATTTATCTAAAATTCCTACTTCTATGGTTGAGAGTAAGAGAAAGCAGTTGGCAATGGTTGCCGAGGATGAGTGGTTGCAACCCGTTGAGGAGGCGGTGAATGCACGATACGATATGTACTGTGCACACCTCGCCGACATCGAGCGCAACGGCTCGATTGTCGATTACGCAAACGGCTATCGCTATTTCGGTTGGCAGTACGACGAGGATATGTCGGGCTGGTGGTTCCGTGAGTGGCTGCCTGCGGCAAACGATGTCTATATCTTCGGTGATTTCAATAATTGGCAACGCACCCAACTCCGCCTGCACAAGGATGTGCACGGTGTGTGGAGCATCTTCTTCCCCGATGCGATGTATTCGTATCGACTGACTCACGGCTCACTCTACAAACTTCATATTCACGGCCAAAACGGCTGGCACGATCGCTTGCCGGCATACGCAACACGCCTTATTCAGGACGAGACAACCAAGAACTACTCGGCGCAGTTCTGGATTCCGCAGCCATTCGATTGGGGCGATGACAGGTTGGTGGTAGATAAGGACAATCTGTTGATTTACGAAACGCATATCGGTATGTCCTCCGAGAAGGAGGGTGTTTCGACCTACAAGGAGTTTGAGCGCAAGGTGCTGCCAAGGGTTAAGAAGGCGGGCTACAACGCCATTCAGGTTATGGCTATCGCCGAGCACCCATACTACGGCTCGTTTGGTTACCATGTGGCGAATTTCTTTGCGCCATCTTCTCGTTTTGGAACACCAGAGGAGTTGAAGTCGCTCGTGCGCAAGGCTCACAAGTTGGGTATTGCCGTGATTATGGATATTGTTCACGCCCACTATGTCAAGAACTTTAACGAGGGTATCAACGAACTTGACGGCTCGCCAAATCACTATTCGAAGGAGGGTGATGCGGGCTATCAACCATATTGGGACTCGAAGATTTTCGACTATGGTAAGCGAGAGGTGGAGCACTTCTTGCTCTCGAATGTGAAGTATTGGCTCGATGAGTTCCACTTCGACGGATATCGCTTCGATGGCGTAACCTCGATGATATATCACCACCACGGATACACCGAGTTCGATTGTCGTGAAAAGTTCTTCGATGAGGGTGTCAATCGTGATGCCTTGGTCTATCTCGCCTTGGCAAACAAACTCGTGCACGATTTCCGCCCCGAGGCTGTAACCATTGCCGAGGATGTTAGCGGTATGCCGGGTATGTGCCGCACAATCGAGGATGGCGGTATCGGTTTCGACTTCCGTCTGGGTATGGCAATCCCCGATTTCTGGATTAGATTGTTGGAGGATGAGAGTGACGAGTCGTGGCATATCGACGAGATGTGGGGCGTATTGACAAATAGACTGCCAAAGGTCAAGACGGTGGCCTATGCCGAGTCGCACGATCAGGCTATGGTGGGCGATAAGACCATCGCCTTCCGTCTGATGGATAAGGAGATGTACTTTGCGATGAATAAGGAGTCGGAAAACCTTGTGGTTGAGCGAGGTATGGCTCTCCATAAGATGATACGACTGATGACTATCTCGGCAGGTGGCGACGCTTACCTCTGCTTTATGGGCAACGAGTTTGGCCATCCGGAGTGGATTGATTTTCCTCGTGAGGGTAACGATTGGAGTTATGCCCACGCCCGCCGTCAGTGGTCGTTGGCCGATAACGGTTTCTTGCGCTACGGACAACTCGGACTGTTTGACAGAGAGATGTTGAAGGTGGTGAAAAAGTATAAGGTTTTGGCAGATGGCTACCCTTACAAGTGGCACGCCGACTACGAAAATCAGACTATTGCCTACTCGCACAAGGGGTTATATTTTGTGTTTAATTGGAGTCCGTCGAACTCTTGCCCGGACTATCGTGTTGAGGTGCCTTGGGCTGGAAAATATACCGTCGAGTTATCGACCGATGAGAGCCGCTTCGGAGGCTTTGACCGCCAGGTTAAGGGTCAGGAGCACTTCTCCGAAACCATTAAGGACGAGTGGGGTAATCCGCATCACTTTATCCAAATATACAATACAGCGAGAACTGCCTTGGTTCTTAAATGGCACAAATAAAAAATTGTTTTTAAGCAGCGTTTGCTGCGTTGCACTTCGATAAATCGCTTCTCACATACGCCGAAGTATGCTGTGAAGCGATTTTCTTGTGCGACTTACAACCATCTGCTTAAATTCCAATTCTAGAATTTATGTATTTTATAGTAGTCGTTTAGAATGTAATAAATGTAAGATCAAATAATAAAAATCTCTTTATGGGAGTTAGTTTTATGGAAAATTTATTCCCATTTGTTGAGGGGTATTTTCAAGGCGCAAAGATAGCAATGGTTTTTTATCTGCCATATTTGGTCTTTTGCATATTGCAAAAATTATTGTACCTTTGTTCCGAATTGAAAAAATTTATTTATTAACTATAAAAACACAAAACTATGTTCAAAGGACACCCAAAAGCCCTTTACGCCTTGGCTCTCGCTAATACCGGTGAGCGTTTTGGCTACTACACAATGTTGGCTGTATTTGCATTGTTCCTTCGTGCAAACTTCGGTTTGGATGCAGGTGTTGCAGGCGCAATTTACAGTACTTTCCTCGGTCTTGTCTATTTTATGCCGCTTCTCGGTGGTATCTTGGCTGACAAGTTCGGTTACGGAAAGATGGTTACACTCGGTATCTCGGTTATGTTTGTCGGATACCTCCTCCTCTCGTTGCCTCTCGGTGGCGTAGATACCCCTGAGACCACAAAGTTGGCGATGGCGGCAATGCTCGGTGCATTGGTATTTATTGCTATCGGCACAGGTTTGTTCAAGGGTAACTTGCAGGTTATGGTTGGTAACCTTTACGATGATCCGCAGTACGCTTCGAAGCGTGATTCTGCATTCTCGTTGTTCTATATGGCAATCAACATCGGTGCATTGTTTGCTCCGACTGCTGCTGTCGAGATTAAGCGTTGGGCAGAGGAGTCGCTCGGCTTCTCGGGTAACGATGCTTACCACTTCTCGTTCGCAGTTGCTTGCGTGGCGTTGATTGTTTCGATGGCGATCTACTTCGCTTGCCGTAAGTGGTACGCACACGTTGAGGGTGGCAAGAAGAGCGCAAACAATGCTGCTGTACAGGTTGATGATAACCTCACTCCTGCCGAGACAAAGGCTCGTATCGTGGCTCTCTGCCTCGTATTCGCAGTAGTTATCTTCTTCTGGATGGCATTCCACCAGAACGGTCTTACTCTTACATACTTCGCTGATGAGTTCACCGTTAAGGAGGCATTCGGCTTGCAGAGTATGGCATTTAGTGTTTGGAATCTCGTTCTCGTGATTGTGGCTGTTTATGCAGGTTTCTCGCTTGTTCAGAGCGAGGGTGCAAAGGCAAAGACTCTCTCGGGTGTAGTTCTCGCAGCATCAGTTGGCTACCTTATCTATAAGGGTATGAATGTAGGTGATGCTTCGGTTGCTGTAAATGCTCCAATCTTCCAGCAGTTCAACCCGTTCTATGTTGTGGCACTCACTCCTGTATCATTGGCTATTTTTGGCGCACTCGCAAAGCGTGGCAAGGAGCCTTCGGCACCTCGTAAGATCGCTTACGGTATGCTCGTTGCAGCAGTAGGTTTCGCAGTTATGGCATTTGGCTCGCAGGGACTTCTTACCCCTAACGCACAGGCAGAGGCTATCAAGGCAGGTGTAGATGCACCACTCGTATCAGCAAACTGGCTCATTATGACCTACCTAGTACTCACTTTTGCAGAGTTGCTCCTCTCTCCAATGGGTATCTCATTCGTATCGAAGGTTGCACCTCCAAAGTACAAGGGTATGATGATGGGTGGTTGGTTTGTTGCTACCGCTATCGGTAACGCCCTCGTATCAGTAGGTGGTTTCCTTTGGGGTGGTATCAACCTCACTGTTGTTTGGTCGGTATTTATCGTGCTTTGTCTCCTCTCGGCGCTCTTTATGTTTGTTATGATGAAGCGTTTGGAGGCAGCAACAAAATAAAAATCGTAAATGAGCGGTGAATTTTGCACCGCACTTCAATAACCGAGTTCCTCACATACGCTTAGTATGCTGCGGACTCGGTTTTTTGTTTAGCACAAAATCCCCTCACTCATTGACAATTTTTGGATGAAGTAGTATGCTGCGGTTTCGGGAGAAACTGTTATTATTGCACTTGCCTATCTATTTGCATTTTTAGGGAGAGATATGTACGGCATCAGGACAGGTTTATTATTGATGAAATTCCTCCACTTTATGCACTTATCGGTGGGGGCCTATGATTATAAAAAAGGTTAGTAAGATTGACTCTTACTAACCTTTTCTCTTTCAAAGGGAAATCACTACTCGTTCATCACCTTGTTCTGTCGGTTGATACTCTCGATATGGATTGCATCGAGGAGTGTGCGGATAAAGTGATCACTCAATCCAAGCGATGCGTTGCGGGCGAGAGCACGCTCCACAATATCCTCCCAGCGTGATGCCTGCAAGATGCGCACATCGTTCTCTCGCTTGATTTTTCCAATCTCCTCGGCTACATTCATTCGCTCCGAGAGGAGTTGTAAAATCTCACGGTCGAGGCTGTCAATCTGTTCACGCAGTCCCATCAAAGCGGTCTGGAACGACTCCGATGAGGACTCTCCGGCACGCCACTTCAAGGCATCGAGCAGTGCAGCGAGTGCATCGGGTGTAAGTTGCTGCTTGGCATCGCTCCACGCCACATCGGGGTTGATATGGCTCTCAATCATCAGACCATCGTAGTTCAAATCTGCCGCCTGCTGCGAGATGTCGGCAATATATTGGCGGCAGCCGCAGATATGCGACGGGTCACAAATCATCGGCAGCTCAGGCATACGACGACGCATTTCGAGGGCGAGGTGCCACATCGGGGCGTTGCGCAGATTGCCTGCACCAAATCCCGAAAATCCACGATGGATAAGGCCTATATTCTTAACACCGCATACGGCAAGTCGCTCTACGGCTCCGCACCACAAATCGACCTCGCCATTTACGGGGTTTTTAACAAATACGGGTGTGTCGGTGCCACGCAATGCCTCGGCAACCTCCTGCATAGAGAATGGATTTGCCGCAGTACGGGCACCCACCCACAAGAGGTCGAAGTTGTATGGCAATGCGCTCTCCACATGCTTGGCATTGGCTACCTCGGTAGCGATTGGGAGTCCGGTGAGTTCCTTTGCCTTGGCGAGCCATGGCAATGCCTCTACGCCGGCACCCTCGAAGGTATTTGGCTTGGTGCGAGGCTTCCACACTCCGGCACGGAATACATCCACTTTGCCGCTTGCGGCAAGTGCTTGGGCGGTCGAGAGTACCTGCTCTTCGCTCTCGGCACTGCATGGTCCTGCAATAATAAAAGGTTTTTTCAACTCCATAATATCTATTTTTTATCCAAAATTTTTCGTATTGTGTTAGCTCGTTCTATGGTTTGACGAATCTCGTTACGATTATCCTTTTCGAGCGCCTTGCGGAAGATTTCGAGTTGGTGGATATACTCTCGCAAGACATCCAGAACATTATATTTGTTCTGCATCAAAATCGGTATCCACATCTCCGGCGAGGACTTCGCAAGTCGTACTGTACTCTCGAAACCACCACCTGCAAGGTCGAGAATAGTGTCGCTCTCACGCTCCTTTTCGAGTACCGTAGTGGCGAGTATAAACGAGGTTATATGCGAGATATGGCTCACATACGCAGCGTGAGTGTCGTGTTTCCCTGCCGACATATACATCACAGCCATACCTATCGCCTTGAAGATGTTCTCTACCTCGGCAACGGCATCCTTATCGGAGCGTTCAGCCTCGCAGATTACGATGTTGCAACCTGCAAATGCCCCCTCAACGGCCGCTTCGGGACCGCTATGCTCTGTTCCCCACATCGGGTGGGTAGCGACAAAGCGGTTACGGTGCGGATGCTGGCTGATAAGTTCGCACAACTCCTCCTTGGTCGAACCCATATCCATAACAATCTGCTTGTCTGATACTTGGTTGAGCAACTTTATGGCGAGTTGCGGAATAGCATCTACTGGAGTGGCGAGAGCGATAATATCAGCCACATCTGTCGCTTTGTCGAAGCCCACAATCTCATCCACAAGCCCAAGTTCCAAGGCCTTCTCTGCATTGCGAGGTGAGGCATCAACGCCATATATACGCTCCGCAAGCGAGTGCTTTTTCACCGCTAACGCAAACGAACCACCAATCAATCCAAGACCTATTACGCAAACTCTCATTTTACTATCCGTTTATCCTATCCAACACCCGTTGCAACATCTCCTCCGATGCACAAAGGCTGATGCGAACATACTTCTCTCCCTCGCTGCCGAAAATTCCGCCAGGCGTGAGGAAAATGTGCTTCTCGTAGAGCAACTTGTCGCAGAAGTCGAAGCAATTTCCATTGTTCGGGATACGCCCCCAGAGGAATAAACCCGCCTGATTTGCTCGGCACTCTACGCCCAATGCCTTCATAATCTCCAAGCCCTTTGCCTCTCGTACACGATAGACTCTGTTCTGCTCGGCATACCACTCCTTGCCCAATCCGAGTGCCGTAGCGGCTGCAAGTTGCAGAGGCAGGAACATTCCGGAGTCCATATTGCTCTTGAAACGCAAAATCTCGTCGATGCGCTCCTTTGCTCCGCCAATCATACCTACACGCCAACCCGCCATATTGTGGCTTTTGCTCAACGAGTTGAGCTCGATGGCAACCTCCTTTGCACCCTCAATCGAGAGTAACGAAAGCGGATTTTCGTTGCGGAGGAAGCAGTATGGATTGTCGTTCACGAGTAGGATATGGTGTTTGCGACACCAATCGATTATGCGTGTCAAATCCTCCTTCGATGCCACAGCTCCCGTAGGCATATGAGGGTAGTTTATAATCATAATTTTTACCCCCTCGGTCGGCAGGGTGTTGAGTTCCGGCATATAGCCGTTCTCCTCTTTGAGCGAGTAGTTTACCACCTCACCCTCGGCAAGTCGTACGGCCGACGAGTAGGTCGGGTAACCGGGGTTTGGTACGAGCACCTTGTCACCCTTCGAGATGTAGGTCATTACCGTGTGCATCACACCCTCCTTCGAGCCTATGAGCGGCAAAATCTCACTCTCGGGGTTTAACTCTACGCCAAAGTAGTCGTTATACCACTTCGAAAAGGCGTTGCGCAACTCTGCAGCACCACGATACGACTGATAACCGTGTGCTGTCGGTTTTACCGACTCTGCGGCCAAACGCTCCGCCACCGATGGGTGGGGCGGCATATCGGGCGAGCCTATGCCGAGCGAGATAACATCTGCTCCTGCACGGCGCATCTCATCTATCTCTCGCAACTTACGAGAAAAGTAGTATTCGCCCACTGAGCCTAAACGCTCTGCCAAATCGAAATTATATACCATATTTATAAATCTTGTCCTTTTTGATAAACTCCGTAGATGTGTACCTCTACACCTCTTTCACGCAGGCGCTCGATAGCCTTTGCGAAGTTTGCACCCTCCGAAAACTCCATATCGACATGGAACATATAGTGCCAAGGCTCGGTAGGAATAGGGTAGGATTGTAGCTTTGTCATATTGAGGTTAAGCCCCTCGAAACAGCCCAAAGTGTCGTACAATGAGCCCGATGAGTTGCCGATTTTGAAGTAGAGAGATGCCTTGCCGCTGCCCTCGCCTGCTTGTGGCTCGTAGTGGGTGCGGTCGCAGTAGTCGAGTCGCAGAAAACGGGTGTAGTTGTCTTGAATGGTGTGAATGTCGGGTGCGACAATGTCGAGATTGAAGAGTTGGGCTGCCAGCGAACTTGCAATTACCGCTTTTGTGCGTGAGCCACTCGCTTGGAGTTGGGCTGCACTGAGAGCCGTATCGGCACTCTCGATAAGTTGCCAGCGATGTTTGTCGAGGAAGTCGGTGCACTGCAAGAGCGCCATCTGATGCGACTCCACCTCACGAATATCCTCCAACTGCACACCTCGATTGACCATCAGGTTTTGGCGAATACGAAGATATGCTTCGCCCGTAATATGTACATTGCAGTTCTGCAAAAGGTTGTAGTTCGGAAGAATCGAACCTGCAATCGAGTTCTCGATGGCCATAATTCCATAGTCGACTCGACGCTCCTCGACCGCTTGTGCCACCTCTCGGAAGGTATCGCAGGCGAGAATCTCGACCTCTGCACCCTCAACGCCTTCGGCTACGATATGGTGAAAACTACCTCTATATCCCTGTATTGCTACTCGTTTCATTCTTGGTTATCTTATTAAAAAAACCGCTCTTCCTTTTCGAATGAGCGGCATATCTATCTATTTGTCAAATACATACGCAATCTACCACTCCCCTTCGTTTGAAAAGAAGTAAAAGTAAAAAAATCGGTTTGCCAATGAGTTAAACATACAATCTCTTACTTTTCGTTAATGCAAATATAGTAAAAATTTATAAAAAATCATATTTATGACAAACTTTTTTGTCGTTAGGTGCTATAAATTTAGCGCTTCGGCCACCACAAAGGTGCTGCCACCGATAAAAAGCATATCCTCCGCAGCGAGTTGCGATTGCGCCTTCGCCACCGCTTCGGCTACCGTTTCGGCAATCTCGAAGTCGAGCGAGAGCGAAGTTGCTACCTCGGCAATTTTGTCGAGCGATGCGGCACGACGAATAGAGGCTTGGGTAAATATGTAGTGTGCATCGTGCGGCATAAGTGCAACCATCTTGTCGAACTCCTTATCTCCGCAAAAGCCCATTATGCAGACCAACTTACCGCTATTTGTGCGAGCCTTCAACTGCCTTGCCACCTCGGCGATGCCGTGTTCGTTGTGTCCTGTGTCGCACACAACAAGCGGCTCTTGCGAGAGCACCTGCCAGCGACCTCGGAACGATGTGAGTTTCGACACATCACGCACACCCTCTACAAAGGCACGACGAGAGATTGAAAGCGGTGTTGCCTCGTGCAACTTATCGAGTACGGAGGCTGCCGTAACGAGGTTTTGGCGTTGATACTCGCCCAAGAGGTCGAGTCGCACCTGGTAAGGATGGTTATCTCGTGTACGAGTCATTGTTATCACCTGCTTACCATCTTCGTAGTAACTATCTTCGAGTGTAAATGCCTCGTTTGCATATATAAGTTCCGAGCGCAGATCCTCGGCAATCTCCTCCAATACAAGGTTGTAGTTAGGGTTTTTCTCGCCCACAATCACAGGAGTACACTTCTTTATTATGCCTCCCTTCTCACGAGCGATTTTTGGTAATGAGTTACCCAAATACTCGGTGTGCTCCAAGCCAATGTTTGTAATTACCGAAATCAACGGCTGCACGATGTTTGTCGCATCCAAACGACCTCCCAAGCCCGTTTCGATAACGGCTACCTCGACATCGCTTTGCGCAAAGTAGTCGAATGCCATTGCTGTGGTCATCTCGAAGAACGAGAGTTGCAATCGCTCCATCTCCGACTTGTACCTATCCACAAAGTTTACCACCTTCTGCTTCGGTATCATCTCTCCATTTACACGAATTCTCTCACGAAAGTCGGTCAGGTGTGGCGAGGTGAACAATCCAGTCTGGTAGCCTGCCTGCTGCAATACCGCAGCCAACATATTCGACACCGAGCCTTTACCGTTTGTACCCGCAATATGGATTACAAAGTAACTGCGCTGAGGATTGCCTATCACACGGCAAAACTCTGCTATACGCTCCAAGCCCGGTTTATAAGCATCGCCACCCACCTGCTGGAAAGATGGCATCGACGAGAATAGATAGTCAAGAGTTTCGGTATAGTTCATATCTCTTATGCTTTTAGCTTTCAGCCATTAGCTTTTTAATTCAAATAAAATCTCTTCTTTGCTGAGTATGCAATAAAATAGAGCAGGCACAACGCTGCAATGTAGAGCGACAAACGGCCTATGTAGTCGCCAAACTTGGCATATATGGTCTGCTTTGTATTGAGGCGGATGTCGGATGTCAGCACACCTCGCTCATCCCACTCCAAGCGCTGAATATCCTCGCCCTGCATAGTGATAAAACCCGATACGCCGGTGTTGGCACTGCGAGCCACATCCCTGCGCAACTCAATAGCACGCAGACGACAGAACTTGAAGAGGTAGCGGTGTCCGAGAGTGTTGCCCCACCAGCCATCGTTCGACACGACGAACAACGCCTCGGCACCATTGCGCACAAACTCGGCCATATGGTCGCCATATAAACCCTCATAACAGATTGCAGGTGCAACCTTCTTGCCATTATGCTCAAATGGGGTCTGCTTGTCGCCTATGCCGAGTTGACCGAAAGTGCCGCCCAAATCTATGGCAAACATATCGCCCGCCTTGCGTAACCACATCGGAATAGTCTCGACACCCACAACCAACTTGCCTTTGTGGTGTACCTGCACCGTCGATGTGGTGTCGATACCGAGCGACGAGTTGTAGATATCCATATAGTACATACCTCGCTTGCGAGCCGTCTTCGAACCCTTAACCTTGCCGTAGAGTCGCATTGTTTCGCCTCCCGATACCACCATTGTCGAAGGTTTGTTGCTCTGCAAATAGTCCGAAATGCGATTTACAATGTGCGAGTTCTCGGGCTGACGATCGTTTATCATCTCCGCCAAAGCAGTTTCGGGCATTAGCACAAACTCTGCCGAGTCGGGCGCTTGGGCAAGTAGATCGAGCAGATTATCCTGCTGTATCTCTGCCGAGATATTGAACTTTTCGTAGCAAGGGATGTTCGGCTGTGTAACCGATACGGTCATCTTTGGCAACGAGGTGTACTCCTCGCCGTCGGGCTGATACTTGTAGAACAGACCTATCGAGATGCCAATCGGAATAATGATTGCGAGTGTCGCTGCTGTCCATGCCCCCTTGCGCATAGTCAGGCACGCCTCGAATGCCAATATATTCACCAGCAATACCCACAGTGAGCCGCCGAAAACACCCGTATATTCGTACCATTGCACTGCCCAAGGATCATCCGCAAAGCCGTTGCCCAACACTAACCACGGGAACGACAATGCCGGAGCGTTGGAGTATAAATACTCTCCTGCAATCCAAGCCGTTATAAAGGTTACATAAGCCAAAGCTTTTGGCCCGTGCTTCGATACTATATGATACGCCATAAAGGCCACCAAACTCCACCAAGTCGAGCAAATCGTTGCTGCAATAGGGCCGGCCGGAGTGGCATTCCATACCCACCATATCGTAGCTATATTCCACCCTACAAATGTTAATGCTGCCCATCCCATCATTGCAAACATATCTCTCCACGAGCCGCTATATTGCGCACTTATAAGCAATAATGGTAATAGTCCTACAAACAGAGTAATGCAACTTGCGCCCTCCCAAGGTAACGATAAAAATACCACCGAGGCCAAGCATAATGCTATTTTAGTCTTTATCGGAAATTGTCGCTTAAACTGAATCATAATGCAAATGTAACAAAAAATCTTAAAAAAATCGTTCTGATTGACTCTTTTTGCACCAATCTTCGGATAGCGAAATGCTCACATAGGTTTACTATGCTAATCCCGCTTTGCGGGCTTTTCCTCCTTGCGGCTCGGCAAAGTGTGCAAGCACCCTCTGCTCTCGCTCCGCTACGTCGGTTGCGTTTTCGCTCCCTTGCTAGGCGCAAAAACAGCCTAATCATTGACGATTTTTGGGGACTGAGGAGAGTTGTTGATAAAAAAAAGAGCTTAATGATTTTAGATCATTAAACTCCCTAAATTCATTATACTTCCTAAACTCTCTATACCCCTTATTTACAACAGCGTCACTAACAGTACGATTGCCGTAATTATTGCTACAACTGCTACTGCGGTGCGGATGGCTAACATCTTGCAGCCGTGTGGCATACGGATGCCGCAATAGGGGCATTTCTCCATACTTACAGGGATTGGTACTCCACACTCAGGGCAGAGAACCGTAGGCTCATTGTTTGGATTAATATCCTTTGGACTTGCTACCATAATTTTATCTATTTTAATATACTTAACAGTTCTGTCGGTTTGTCTACAATATAGTCGGCGCCATACTTCTCCAACTCCTCTCGTGAGCGAAAACCCCACGAGCATCCTATCGAGCGCACACCCGCATTTCTGGCGGTCTGCATATCGACACCCGAATCACCTATCATGGTGGTCGTTTCGGCGGTCGCTTCGCACTCCTTTATAATGATGTCGAGCAACGCCTTATCGGGTTTTAGCGGAAAGCCCTCACGGTTGCCATAAACTGCCTTGAAATCCACCTCTGGGAAGATGCTTGCAACGAGTTGTTTTGTGCCCTCATCAAATTTATTTGATGCAACAGCCATTCGCCACCCCTCATTCTGCAATGTGTGTAATACATCTCGAATGCCCTCGTAAGGTGCGGTGTAGCGGTCGATGTTGGCGGTGTAGTAGGAGAGGAAATCCTCTCGTGCAGCCGCCACATACTCCGTTGTTCGCAACTCCTCTGGGAGCGCTCGCATTACCAAATTCAGGATGCCATTGCCCACCATCTGCGCATACTCCTCACGGGTGTGCAGACCAAGCCCACGCAACGCCAACATGTGGTTGCACGCCTCGGCGAGGTCGCCTATGGTGTCGAGCAGTGTGCCGTCGAGGTCAAATATCGCTAATCGATTCGCCATAGCCTACTTTTTTGCTCTCTGTTTTCCCTGCTTCAACTCTTTGCGGAGGGTTGAACCCTTGACTGTCCAGCCGAAAGTACCTATCTTTTCACCTATGGTGAAATATCCACCATGTGCGTAGGTCAGAAGTCGCATCTTCTCCACATCTAGTTTGCCCGTTTCGGTATCAAGGTATTGCTCATCTACCGCCACATTTACCACCTCGCCAATAAACATATCGTGCGAGCCAAGAGGTATAATCTGCTTCACCCGACACTCAATCGATATAGGCGACTCGGCAATCGAAGGGGCTGCTACCACGGCCGACTTCTCGGCTGTGAGTCCGCACTCCTTGAACTTGTCGAAGTTGCGGCCGGAGCGCACTCCGCACCAATCGGTCGCCTCAGCCAACGCCTCGGTGGTGAGGTTTATTACAAACTCGCCTGTGCGCTTAATAATCTCGTAGGAGTGGCGCTCGGGACGAATTGATACATAGGCCATTGCCGGTTCGGAGCAGATTGTGCCCGTCCAGGCGATGGTAAGCATATTGTAGCTCTCGGGTGCATCGCCGCAACTCACCAATACCGCAGGTACGGGGTTTACGATTGCACAAGGCTTCCAATTCTGTTTCATAACTCTAAAATTACTCCTTGACCTCCTTTGCTCCGACTCTATCCAGTGAGATGTTGTCGCCCGACCACTGATTGATGTCGAAAACCTGATTGAGAAGTGTCTCCTTGTCGGCTTCAACCTTTACGGTCAGGTGGAAGTTCTTTGTTTTGTAAATATCTGATGTTGAGGGAAAAGTGTGCGGTATTACATAGACAAGCAGGTTTACAAACTCGCCTTCGCCACTCTCCAAAACGATTGTTCGCTTTGAGTCGTAGTCGATGGGTGGTGCGGCAAGGTTGCTACCGACCGGAGCGATATTGCTCTCCTTGCTCTTGTATTCGATGCGCTCTCCGGTTGCCGAGCACAACTCGCACACGGCAACTATGTTGTATCTCCACAACTCCTCGAAACGGCTCGAAATGGTAACCTTAAAACTACTCATACTCTATAATTTACCCCTCTAAAACCTCTTTTTGGGGTTATTTTCTTGCAAATATAGCAACTTTCGTGAGAAAACTTTGCACAATTTGCAATTTTGTAGTACATTTGCACGCTAATTACGCCAATATGGGAGCAAATAATAAATTTTCAATCGACTATATGTCGTTACCAAGCGGTCTTCACACCTTCGATTTCGAGGTGGATGATGCGTTGTTTGGCGAGATGGAGTCGAATGAGATTAAGGGCGGAGATTGCAAGGTGCACGCTTGTGTAAATTGCTCGGATGCCAAGCTCGATGTAAATGTCGTAATTTCGGGTAGCGTGGTTGTGGAGTGCGATCGTTGCTTGGAGGATTGCACAATCCCTGTCGAGTTTTCGGGTTTGCTCACAGTTCGTTTTTCGGACTTGCAACACGACTATGATGGCGATGTGATGTGGATTGCAAAGGGCGATCAACTTTCGCTCAAACAATACATTTACGAGAGCATCGTGATTTCGTTGCCATACCGCCGAGTACACGAGGAGGGCGGTTGCAACCCCGAGATGATGGCTCGATTTACCGCAATGAACGACGAGGAGTCGTCAGAGGAGTAGAAAGTCCACTTAGAAAAGATATATAATAATAAGTAAAACTTAAAAATAGAGTACAATTATGGCACATCCAAAACACAAAGTCTCGTCAACCCGCCGAGACAAGCGTAGAACTCACTACAAGGCTGTTGTTCCAACAGTCGTAACTTGCTCGAACTGTGGTTCGGCAGTTCTCTATCACCGTGTATGCCCTGAGTGCGGTTTTTACCGTGGCAAGTTGGCTATCGAGAAGAAGGTAGAGGCATAGTCTGAGGCTATGTACTAAGCGTTGAAGTCTGCTTGCCGAATAGGTAGCAGACTTCTTTTGTTATCTTGAAACCTTTTGGAGTATGATAAAAATCGGAGTTGATGCAATGGGTGGCGATTTCGCACCGAAGGCAGCCGTGAAGGGTGCGTTGTTGGCGCTCGAAACGCTCGGCAGCGATAGCCGTGTCGTGCTGTTTGGCGATGAAGAGGCTATTCGCCCGCTTATCGAGATCGAGGGATATAGTGCCGATAACTTCGATATTGTCCATACTACCGAGGTCATCGGAATGGGCGACCACCCTGTGCGTGCATTTCAGCAGAAGCGCAATTCGAGTATCGTAGCAGGCTTTCGTCATCTTGCAGAGGGCAAGATTGACGGCTTTGCAAGTGCCGGCTCGACGGGTGCGATGATGGTGGGTGCGATGCAGGTTGTAAAGGTTATTGAGGGAGTTATTCGTCCTACTATCGCAGTGAAGATTGGCGGAAAACTTCTGCTCGATGTGGGCCTGAATGTCGATTGTAAACCCGATGTATTGGAGCAATACGCCGTTATAGGTTCGGTATATGCCAAGTCGTTAGGCGTGGATAATCCGAGTGTGGCACTTCTCAATATCGGCACAGAGCCGACCAAAGGAAATCTCCAAGCGAAAGCCACGCACGAACTCTTGCAGCAGGGTAGTGAGTTGGGCTTCTATCGTTTTGTGGGCAATATCGAGGCTTCACACCTTTTTGAGGCGGGAAGCGCTGATGTGATTGTCTGCGATGGCTTTGTGGGTAATACGGTGCTGAAACTTATCGAGGGACTCTACTCGATTTATGCCGAAACGGGGGCTGCGAGTTCTACTTTCGATGGTCTTAACTACGAGAATGCGGGTGGTACACCTGTTCTCGGAATAAATGCTCCGGTTGTTATAGGACACGGCAAATCCACGGCAGAAGCGATTAAAAATATGATACTCTCGACCGAGCGAACAATACTTAACAATACGGTCGAGCATCTGAAAGAGGCATTCCGATAAGGAGTGCTTTTTTTATGCTATGAATAGGTGGATGATAAATAGAAGCAACAGCACCCAATAGGCTATTGTGGATTGGGAGTCAGGCAACAGGCTCAACATAAAACTGAGCAGGGTGGCGGCAGGTACTGCAACAATGGCAAGGAGCGAGAGGTCGCAGGCCGGGATAAGTGCCATCGAGAGCGTCAAGATAAACAGCCACACAAAGAGGTGTATTGCACGGCGTATGCGAGCCAGCAGAAGCATCTTATCGGGACGAATAGCCGAGTAAACAGCGCCCCAAATCAAAATTACAGCCATCACCACAAGTATCGTAATAGCGAGGTATGGAACCTGCTGAATACTATCCATTTGAGGTGTCGCCAAATGCGAGAAGATGTTGCGTGTCAAATCCCAAAATTCACCTCCTCTATACCATAATATATATGAACTTGCAAAGAGTGGTGTCAGGTAGCCTATCACCATCAATGCAAGTTGGCGCAACGATAGAGTCAGGATTATAAATGCTAACGGTATAACGCCTACCAATACGATGCTTGGCGGAGTGAGCAGGACCATTGTTCCGAGTAGGAACGATGCAAAAAAGAGCGAATCTCTTTCGCCCGTTTGATGGAGTGAGCGGAGTATGAGGTATATCGCAAGGGCAAAGCAAAATGATGAGGCTGCCGAGGCGAGTGCGTGTGGCGAAAATGCAACACCGCAAGCAATCAATCCGTAGAGTGGTATAGAGAGGGTGTTGTAACCCTTGCTCAATCCTGAGCGAAGTTGCACCTTACCCTCGATAAAACCTGTGATAAGGAGTGTGATAACAGCCAAAAGAAGAGCCCACACAGAGCCTAAAAACGGAGTATCAACGAGTTCTATTGCCAGCGGAGCAAGGCGTGAACGCAGAGCCGTAGCGACCACAATCACTACAAGCAGCATTATCGCCGGCAGCGCCGACTTTCGGGTTAGAGCTATCAATTGCATAGCACAAAGATAGTTTTTTTATATTGAAATTACGACAAAAAAGTTAACTTTGCAGAAAAGAATTTGGAAATATGTTGGAGAACTCTTTTCAGCACGAACTTTTGGAGGCGGGTTGCGATGAGGCTGGGCGTGGTTGCCTTGCCGGTTCGGTCTTTGCGGCAGCGGTAATTCTTCCGCCTGATTTCTACCATCCGCTACTGAACGACTCGAAGCAGATGAGCGAGAAAAATCGCTACGCCTTGCGTGAGGTTATCTGCAAGGAGGCGGTAGCGTGGGCGGTACAAGAGGTGTCGGCCGAACGCATTGACGAGATAAATATCCTGCACGCCTCGTTCGAGGGTATGTCATTGGCAGTGGAGCAACTAAATCCGCAACCGCAGTTCCTTGCTATTGATGGCAATCGCTTCTATACGAAGTTGAAGTTGCCGTTCCAATGTGTGGTGAAGGGCGACGGCAAGTATGCCAATATCGCTGCGGCGTCGGTCTTGGCAAAGACCTTCCGAGATGACTATATGATGCGTCTTGCCGAGGAGTATCCGATGTATGGATGGGCAAAGAATAAGGGCTACCCGACCAAGGAGCATCGTCTTGCGGTGCGTCAGTATGGTCTTTCGCCCTATCACCGCAAGAGTTTTAACCACGAAATCGACCAACTCGAACTTTTCTAAAAGGCTGTTGCCAACTCGAATAATCGCTGAAATGTTGGTGTTTAGATTAAAAATGATTATCTTCGCATAGAAATACTTTTTTGATATGAAGAAATTTATCCTCTCGACAATCGCTATCTTGGTACTGCTCTTTGCAGGTTGTCAGTCCGGCATTCACGACGGAGAGGCGTTGGTGGTGCGTGATGGCGTTACGATATTGACCGCAGGGTTACCTCAGTTGCATCGTACTGCGCTGGGCGATAAGGGTGTCGATGGTCTTTATCCCGTATATTGGAGTGAGGATGATCAGATTTTTGTCAATGGAGTCTACTCCAAGAGAATAGTCATTGATGATAAAGATAAGTCGGTTGCACGCTTTGAGTTCGATGGCTCTTTGAGCTATCCTCTCAATATCCGCTATCAAGATTTTAACAACTTTTTAGGCTCGCAATTTACCTATTTTGCAAATGAGCAGAGTCATATCGGCGGTTTATTCTCCAAGGGCAATTTGCCTATGTATGGAGTTGCCGAGCGCTCGGACAATAAAATTGTACTCAACCACCTTGCAGGCGTTATTCGTCTTTCGATTAAGGGTGATGGTGTAGCGTTGCAAGATATAGTTGTGCAACCGGTGTCGGAGAGCCCCTTCTCGGGCTACTATATCATAAAGGAGGGGTCGGGATTTGAGAATAGCGACTATGTCGGTCAGGTAATCCCTTTCTCCTTGACCGATCCTACCCTTGCCGACTACAACTACAACTATGTTCGCTACATTTGCGACTCCTCGAAGCCACTTTCGACCTCGCAGGAGAGTATCTATTATATCGCTTTGCCGGAGGGTGAGCACGGTAAGTGTAATGTGGTGCTCACTTCGACTAATGGCAAGAAGATGGTCTGCGAGTGGGCGTCGGGTAGTGTAAAAGCAGGCGTAGTCAAGAGATTCAATACGATAACATTCGAGCAAGACATAGAGGTTGTGCTTGAAGCAATGGGGGCAGAGGAGGATGACCTGCTCGTAGAGAGCTTGGAAGGTAAGATATTCGGTTATGTGATTGATAATAAGAATAACCCTATCGAAGGTGTTGCTGTAAGTGATGGATTTTCGGTAACTTCGACCGATAAAAACGGATATTATGAACTTGCTCCTTCGAAGGATACTTGGTATGTCTATATAACCATCCCTGCCGAGTATGAAGTACCGATGAATGAGTACGGCCAGCCTTGTTTTTACAAGAGGTATTCGGCAGATATACAAAAGTACAACTTCCAACTCACACCGCTTGCAGGTGGCAAGGAGAAGAAGTTTGCTCTCTTTGCGATTGCCGATCCTCAGATCTATACCGATACCTATCTTGGCTATTTCACTAATGAGGCGGTGCCGGGTATCAAGGCGCACTGCACCGAGGTGTCGAAGAGTATGCCTTGCTATGGTATCACCCTCGGCGATATTATCTCGAATGATGGTAACGACCGCTCGAAGTATCGTGATGATTTGCGAGATGGCTTTGCTCCATCCAAGACGGGTATGCCGGTATTCCAGGTTATGGGTAATCACGACTATACCTTCCGCACTAATGGTGTAACGGCCGATGAGTATAGTTCTACGCAGCAGATTAAGATGCAGCGTGACCACGAAGATATGTTTGGCCCTGTAAACTACTCATTTGAGCGTGGCGACATTCATATTGTTGCGATGCGAAATATCCTCTATACCACTTTTGATAAGCAGGGTAAAAACGAACTCGGATTTATGGATGAGCAGGTGGAGTGGTTAAGGCAGGATTTGGCGCTTGTGCCGAAGGATAGAATGGTAGTGCTCTGTGTGCATATACCTATGATGAATACCGACAAGACAAACAATAGAGCCGTTCTTAAACTGATAAATCAGTTCAAAGAGGTGCATATATTGTCGGGACACACCCACTATAATCGCAACTACAACCATATAAAGGACTCTACGAGCGGTTTGAAGATATATGAGCATAATGTAAATACACTCTGCGGCTCTTGGTGGGACTCCTATATGGGAAAAGATGGTACGCCAAACGGCTATCAGGTGTTTATATGTGAGGATGGCACATTTAAGGATGGATACTATATGGGTTATCACGAGGGACAGAATGTGCGCTCGCATCAGATGCGTCTGTATCGTGGCAATGCCGTTACGGGTAAGGCGAAGTCGGGCACAGACTCGTATGGAGTGAAGGGCTACTACAAATTTAACTATGGTTCAGATGTTATCTTGGCTAATATCTTTAATGCCGACAGTAGTTGGAAGGTTGAGGTCTACGAGGATGATGTCTATACCGGCGATATGTCGCTAATTCCGCATAAGGCTCGTGGTTATCACGACAATGATTCCACAACGACAAATAATAGTGGCGTATATGGCGACGGAACGCAGAGCAATCCTTACTATTTTAGGGCGGATATAAGCGATGATATTCACTTTGTGGGATTGTATCTTGGAGTGCTTGGTAAAAAGGATGATGCCTACAATACGCATAGTACCTGCTACCATATGTATAAGTATACATTGCGAAATCCTAATGCTGCAAAAATCGAGGTGCGTGCTACCGACCGATATGGCAATGTCTATACCGAGAGCAATTTTACTACGGGTACCGATTACTCTGTAACTGGTCGCAAGTAGGGGTGGATAAGAGTGGTGCGCTGGCTTTTGCTGTAAAAATGGAGAAAATATCATAAAAAAGAGTATCTTTGCAGACGAAAGATGTGAAATATAGAGTTGTGAAACATTTGACTCGATATACTATTCCTGTTATATTGTTCGTCATCGCTTTTATCAGCGGTGCGAGTGGGCTTGATTTGCCTACGAAGGAGAGTTGTAATAAATTCACATCACCTGAGCAAGAGGTTGTCTATTTGGACTCCTCTACGCCACAATCCTCTCTCAATCTTCCTCGTCAATTCTCTGGCGTTACGCCTATTCAGGTGCAAGGTACGATAACCAAAAGGAGTAGCAATGCACATCGCCATAATTTTGAATTTGTGAAGTCTGGTAAAATTATTAATGCCGGCATTAGAAATCTAATTCAAAAAGAGTCATTAAATATCTGTTCCTCGTTTACCAAGCCAGTTCATAAACTGATTTGTCTTGGTAAACTTATCATTTAGCGTACTACATTATATGCTATTTGGCGACATCTTCCTATGTTTTAGGGCGATGTTGTCTGATTTGCTGTTTAGGCAGACTATTATAATGTTATGTACAATTAAACTAAATGATAAAAAATGGAAAAGAAATTTATTAGAGTACGCTCTACCAAAGATATTATTATATTCTCATCACTTATTGTTTTAGGTGCTATTCTTGCACTATTATTTGAGGCAGAAGCCGCCAACCTTGGAGGGTGGACACTTATTGTAGCAGGAGTTGTTGTGGCTTTCGTTATGAAGAGTGCATATAGAGATGTTGATACAAAAAAGATGTATCATAAGAAAGAGTTGCTGTTTTCGGGTGATATGAAGTCTAAATTGTTATCAGCATTAGCCTCCAACCCACAATCTATTGACTCGGTCAACGAAGGTGGTAGTCAGGCTATAATGTTGCGAATATATTATAGCAAACCATCTGCAATGGCACATTTGCAACTTTTGGAGTACATTCCATACCAGTATGAGCCATGCTCGGAGATGTATGATTGCGAACTCAGCAAGATTGAACACCTATTAAAGTAATATGGAGTATCTAATTCTTATTGCATCATTAGCGGGCATCGTCTTCGGCGCAGATTATCTTGTCGCCGGAGCGGTGCTTATCGCTAAAAAGTTGCGAGTCTCAGATTTTGTTATCGGAGCGGCCATTGTGGGAGTCGGCACCTCAATGCCGGAGTTGGTTGTGAGTTTTATCGGTGCATTAAATGGTAATGCGGATGTTGCAATCGGCAATGTGGTAGGCTCAAATATCTTCAATATCTTGGGTATTTTAGGCGTTACGGCTCTATTTTTCCCTATTAGAATTGATAAGAAGAATATGAAATTTGAGATTCCTCTATGTATAGGGGTTTCGGTATTACTCGCTCTCCTGGCGCTGAACTTTTTCAACGGAACACCTGCAACGATTGGTCGCCTCGATGGTTTACTACTCTTGGCTGTGTTTGTGTTGTTTATGTGGTACTCGTTTGCTCGTGATAGAAAGCAGAGTGTAGCAACTGAACCCGATGCCGAAATAGGAGGTTCGCTGTGGGTTGCTATACTTAAAGTTTTGGGCGGACTTGCCTTGTTGATTACAAGTTGCGACCTCTTTGTCGATAATGCTGTGCTTGTTGCCAAGTCATTTGGTTTAAGCGATGCCTTTATCTCATTAACACTAATTGCGTGTGGTACATCGTTGCCAGAGTTGGCAGCCTCAGTCGCCGCAGCGGTCAAGAAAAATACAGATTTAGCCTTGGGTAATATCATCGGTTCAAATATCTTTAATATAACCCTTATTCTGGGAGTTAGTTCGCAAGTTATGCCACTTACCTCTACGGATATAACGCTCGTCGATTATGGCGTGGTGATCGCGGCAACCGTTCTCCCATTGATTATGGGGTTGAGGGGGCGTATCGGTCGAGCGTATGGACTATTTATGGTTGTCTGTTTTGTAATCTACAACCTTTATCTTGTAACAAATCAAATTGCTTAATTAATATATGGGTATACTTCAAGTTTTTACACTTCTGGGAGCATTGGGAATGTTCCTCTACGGAATGAACTTAATGAGTTCTGGACTACAAAAAGCATCGGGAGATAAATTGAGAGGTTTTCTCTCGGCAATGACTTCCAACCCATTCAAGGGTGTTATGACAGGCTTAGGAATAACATCTTTGATACAGTCTTCATCTGCAACTACCGTTATGGTGGTGAGTTTTGTGAATGCGGGACTTATTACACTTGCGCAGGCGATAGGTGTGATTATGGGTGCCAATATCGGTACTACGGTTACCGCTTGGCTCGTGTCGTGGCTCGGCTTTAAGGCCGATATATCAATCCTCGCAATACCGTTGATGGCATTAGGTTTCTTGTTCTCAAATTCAAAGAAGAACCAAAGGCAGAACATTGGTGAGTTGATTGTTGGCTTCTCTCTTTTGTTCCTTGGTCTATCCTTTATGAAGGAGTCTGTGCCCGATTTGAATGAAACGCCACAAGTGTTGGAGTTTGTCAAGAGTTGGTCGAGTTATGGCTTTGAGTCTGTGCTTATATTCTTAGTATTTGGCACACTGTTGACGCTGGTGCTTCAATCTTCGTCGGCAACAATGGCGATTACTCTTATTATGCTGAGCATGGGCTGGATTCCGTTTAATATGGCGTGCGCTATGGTGTTAGGCGAGAATATCGGCACGACGATTACTGCTAATATCGCAGCATCGGTGGGAAATACACAAGCCAAGCGAGCCGCAATGTCGCATACGATATTCAATGTTTTTGGTGTTGTATGGGCATTGTTGCTCTTTAAGCCATTCCTCTCGCTTGTGGGTGTAATTATCGAGGCCTTTGGCCTTCCAAATCCAGCGGCTGACGGTTTTGTCGTTGGCGATGCTACCTCTGCTGAAGGTACTGCGGCATTGTATGGACTCTCGATGCTTCATACGCTATTCAATACAATCAATACCTTTATATTGATTTGGTTTATTAAGTATATCGAGAAGGCGGTTGTGTGGATTATTCGAATGCCTAAAAATCAGGAGAGCGATTCGTTCCGCCTGAAATATATCTCGGCGGGTCCGGTGGCGACTCCTGAACTTGCTGCCGAGCAAGCCTTCGACGAGATTATACATTTTGCCGAGATATCTAAGAATGGACTTGGATATGCAAAAGCGGCGATTGCTGCTGGTGACTCTGATAAGTTTGAGGAACTGCGCTCAAAATTGGTTAAGTATGAGGAGATTTCGGATAGAATAGAGTATGAGATCGCTTCATTCTTGAACGCTGTGTCGGTAGGAGATATTAGCGAAGCAACCTCTACGAAAATTAAGGCAATGTATAAAATCATAGGTGAGTTGGAGTCGCTCGGTGATTCTGGCGAGGCTATTAGCCGTATACTTTCTCGTAGAAATATGCACAAGAGGAGTTTTGACGCTGTTACAATCAAGAATTTGGAGGGTATGGCGGATGCAGTAGGGAACGCATATATGGCAATGATTGAGAATTTGAAATCTGCGCATAAGGGCTCTCTTGATAATATATCGAATGCATATAACGCCGAGAATCGTATTAACGAACTGAGAAATAGTCTGCGTGAGGAGGAGATTGTGGGGTTAGAAAATGGAGGAAAGAACTATCAAGCAAGTGTCTATTATATGGATATTGTTAATGAGTTAGAGCGTATGGGTGATTTTATAATTAATATATCTCAGGATTTGGAGCGATCGTTTATCGCAAAGTCGCTTCACCGATAAATAGACCAACATCCCTGTTTGTTTGCTTAACCCCTCTCACAAAAATGCCACCCGATTTCGGGTGGCATATCTGTTATTAAGACGGATACTCTCTCTATCGTCTTGCCTCTTTTGCCTCGATGGTCTCGGTAGCGTGTGGTACACGCAACAATCGCTCACGAGGGATAAGTTTGCCTGTGGTCTTGCAGATGCCATAGGTCTTATGCTCGATGCGCACGAGTGCAAGTTCGAGATTACGGATGAACTTCGACTGATGAGCCGCCAAGCGCTCACACTCCTCCTTCGAGAGAGTTGTAGCACCCTCTTCGAGTACCTTAAAGGTTGGGGATGTATCTTCGGTATCGTTGCCGTCAACACGACTTATTGTAGAGCGCAGCTCCTCGTAGTCGTGGCGTGCCTGCTCGAGCTTCTTCAAAATCAACTCCTTAAACTCGGCCAACTCAGCGTCTGTGTAGCGTGTTTTCTCGTGTTGTGCCATAATAAAGTCCTCCTATTTTAGTTGTTTCAGTTACCAAAATTAAGCAGAATTTTTTATTTATCCAAATCTTACGCCAAAACATTTTTGTTTCGATATATTTTTTGGTATGCAATTTGAAAAAATTGTGTGGCGTACAATAAAGTTTAATAGGAAATCGTTATATTTGTGAAAACCTTAAAAAGAGATAGAGATATGAAGAAGATGATGTTATTGTTGTTGGCAGTTGCCACATTCGCAATCCTGCCGGCTTGTGCAGACGATTTTACTATTCCAACCAGAAAATTGCCTCAGGCAGCACAGGAGTTTTTGAACACATACTTCGCAGGTAGCAGCGTTGTTAGGGCTGTTCACGATCGTGAAATCGGTGATAACGACTATACCGTATGGCTCACTGATGGTTCAAAGGTGGAGTTTGACGGCAAGGGTAATTGGAAGAGTGTGGAGAATAAGAAGAGTAATGTGCCTGACTCGGTTGTTCCTGCAAAAATCAAGGAGTATGTTACGACAAACTATCCGTCGCTCGGCATTGTTAAGATCGAGAAGTCGCTTTATGGCTATGAGGTAGAGTTGAGCAATGACCTCGATTTGAAGTTTGACTCTGACGGAAACTTCCAGAGAATTGACGACTAAAAATTTTGCGATAAATAGTTGAGGGGAAAGAGGTGAGTTTATCGAAATTCATCTCTTTTTCTCTTTTTTGCCCATAAAAAGATAAAAAGATTTATCTTTATAGGCTATTTTTCCTTGCTTTTTTCTTTGCTTTCTCGCTAAAAGTACTTAATTTTGTGCAATAAATAGTGCGAAAATATCATCAAAACTAAATAAAACACAAAAACAATGCAAAGAGAAAACTTACTCAAACAACTCGAGAATACCGACAAGGTATGGGACATCGTTGTTGTAGGTGGTGGTGCAACCGGTCTTGGTTGTGCTGTTGATGCCGCATCTCGTGGTTACAGTGTTGCGCTCTTCGAGCGTGAGGACTTCGCAAAGTGTACTTCGAGCCGTTCTACGAAACTCGTACACGGAGGTGTTCGCTATCTCCAAAAGTTGGAGGTTGATTTGGTTCGTGAGGCTCTTCACGAGCGTGGCTTGATGAAGCGTAATGCTCCACACCTCGTTAAGGACCAGGCCTTCGTAATCTCGAATTACAGCCACTGGGAGAACTTCCTCTACTTCTGCGGTTTGACAGTTTACGACATTCTCTCGTTTGGTTTTGGTTATGGCCGTTCACGCTTTATCACACCAAAGACTCTTCGCAAGTATCTCCCAACTTCGGTTGCTGAGGGCTTGAAGGGTGGTGTCGTTTATCACGATGGTCAGTTCGATGATGCTCGTATGGCTTGCAACTTGGCACAGACTTGCGTAGAGCAGGGTGGTGTTGTTGCTAACCGTACCGAGGTTGTAAACCTTTTGCACGACGAGAAGGGTAAGGTTTGCGGCGTTGTTGCAAAGGACTTGCTTACAGGTAAGGAGTACACCGTAAAGGCTAAGGCTGTAATCAACGCAGCAGGTTGCTTCGTAGATGAGATTTTGCAGATGGATGAGCCTGGTCAGCCAAAGATGGTTGTTCCTTCGCAGGGAGTTCACATCGTTCTCGATATGAAGTTTTTGCAGAGCGACTATGCAATTATGGTTCCTAAGACTTCGGATGGTCGTGTATTGTTTGCAGTGCCTTGGCACGATAAGGTGGTTGTTGGTACTACCGACATCCAGCGTCCTACTGCCGAGAGCGAGCCACGCCCACTCGACGAGGAGATCGACTTTATCCTCGAAACAGCAAGCCACTATATGACTCCTGCTCCAACTCGTGCCGACATCGTTTCGGTATTTGCAGGTCAGCGTCCACTCGCAGCGCCTAAGAAGGAGGGTAAGAAGTCGAAGGAGGTATCTCGTTCGCACAAGGTTATCGTTTCGGATAACGACCTCATCACTATCACCGGCGGTAAGTGGACTTCGTACCGTAAGATGGCAGAGGATACAGTTGATAAGGCTATCAAGTTGGGTAAGGTTGAGAAGCGTAAGTGTGTAACTCGCCGCTTGAAGGTTCACGGCTGGCGTCCAAATCCAAACTTGGCAGACCATATGTATGTTTACGGTGCTGATGAGCCTGCAATTCTCGCAATGATTAAGGAGAACCCTGCATTGGGCGAGAAGTTGTCGGAGAAGTACGACTACACCGTAGCTGAGGTACTCTGGGCAATCCGTCACGAGATGGCTTTGACTGTGGATGATGTTCTTGCACGCCGTGTTCGCCTCTTGTTCGTTGATGCTCGTGAGGCACAGAAGGCAGCTCCTCGTGTAGCGCAGATCTTGGCAGAGGAACTTGGCCGTGATCAGGCTTGGATTGACGAGCAGGTTGCTTCGTTCACCGAGTTGGCTTCACACTACTATGTAGCATAATCGGGTAGAATACTCATAAAAGATAAATCGCAGATCCAAAAGGTCTGCGATTTATCTTTTATTTGGTAGCATTAACTTGGGTTGAAGTCCTGCTATAAACAAAAAAGCGACTGATAAAATCAGTCGCTTGTCGAAATCTTTTCGAGGTCTGAAGCGGATTCGAACCGCTGTACGAGGTTTTGCAGACCTCTGCCTAGCCACTCGGCCATCAGACCAAAATTCCGTTTTCGGTTTGCAAATATACAAACATTTATCCAATCTGCAAAATTTATTGCAAAATTCCGCAAAAAAAGAGAAAACTACCGCCTAAACTCTAATCCCAAGTCTCTAAAACTCAGATGTGAAGTGGAATTTTATATCAGGGAATTTCTCCTGCGCAAGTGCCAACGCATAACTTGTGTCGGCAAGGAATACATCACGATCGTGCTTATCCTTCGCCATATTGGCGTGCTTGCGGCGCTTGAAATCTGCCAACTGCTCGGCATTGTTGCTCTCGATCCAGCAGGCCTTGTATATCGAAATTGGCTCCCAGCGGCACTTTGCACCATACTCGTGCTCCAAGCGGTACTGGATAACCTCAAACTGCAACTGACCTACCGTGCCGATAATTTTGCGACCATTCAACGATGAGGTAAACAACTGCGCTACACCCTCGTCCATAAGTTGATCTACACCCTTTGCCAATTGCTTGAACTTCATCGGGTCGGCATTCTCGATATAGCGGAACAACTCCGGCGAGAATGACGGGATACCCGTAAATTTGAGTTTTTCACCTTCGGTAAAGGTGTCGCCAATCTTGAAGTTGCCAGCATCGTGCAAACCTACGATGTCGCCCGGATATGCGAAGTCGATGATTGACTTCTTCTCCGCCATAAAGGCTGTTGGAGATGAGAACTTCATCTGCTTGCCACTCGACACGTGGAGGTAGTTCTTATTGCGCTCGAACACACCCGAACATATCTTCATAAAGGCGATACGATCACGGTGGTTAGGGTCCATATTGGCGTGAATCTTGAAGATGAAGCCTGTCATCTTCTGCTCCTCAGGCTCGATTGAACGAGTCTCGGTTGTCGATGGGCGAGGCGATGGTGCAATGCGGATAAAACACTCTAACAACTCACGCACACCAAAGTTATTTACTGCCGAGCCGAAGAATACCGGTGCGACCTTTCCTGCGAGGTACTCCTCACGATTGAAGTCGTCGTAGACACCATCCACCAACTCAACATCCTCACGGAGTTGGTTAGCGTAGCGCTCGCCGATGATTGCATCAATCTCCTTCGAGTTGATATCGCCGATATCTACGGTCGAGGCGTTAGCAGTCTGGCGTTCGTCGGATGTAAAGAGCGAGATATTGTGCTCGTAAAGGTTGTAGACACCCTTGAACGAAGGTCCGCTCGAAATTGGAAATGCGAGAGGACGCACACGAATCTGCAACTCACGCTCTACCTCGTCGAGCAAATCGAATGGGTCCTTGCAAGGACGGTCCATCTTGTTCACGAAGACCATAACGGGCGTATTGCGCATACGGCAGACATCCATCAAGCGGCGAGTCTGTGTCTCGACACCCTTCGCACCGTCGATTACGATGATTACCGAGTCCACAGCGGTCAATGTGCGGTATGTAACCTCGGCAAAGTCCTCGTGACCCGGGGTATCGAGGATGTTGATTTTAATACCCTTATAGTCAAAGCCCATTACCGAGGTTGCAACCGAGATACCACGCTGACGCTCAATCTCCATAAAGTCGGAGGTTGCACCCTTCTTGATCTTGTTACTTTTTACCGCACCTGCAATGTGGATAGCGCCACCAAAGAGGAGCAACTTCTCCGTCAATGTGGTTTTACCTGCATCCGGGTGGGCGATAACTGCGAATGTTCGTCTTCTGGTAATCTCTTCGTGTAGTGTCATATATTTTCTATGTAAAATCGTTCTGATTGGTAAATTTTGCACTGTTCTTCGGATAACGAAATACTCACATACGCATCAGTATGCTCCGCTTTCGTTCCCTCGTTTAGCACAAAATTTCCTCAATCATCTCCGATTTTCAAGTTGCCGTGAAAATCTGATTGGCAAAATCGTGCTATTTTGCAGTCGCAAAATTAGGAATTTTCGGTGAGAATATCGCAAGTATAGAGAAATAAATTACCGCTAGTGATGCTCGAAAGTACATTTTAATGTGCAATCTTTCTTTTTATAAAGAAAAATTTCTATCTTTGCGCATACAAAATAGATTTGAGAGTATGAATTTTTCGCCAAATATGGTCTATTCTATGATGCGAATGTGCCGCTAAGGCACACTTCTTCACTGTGGCAGTTACGCACCGCCCGACTCTCGAATAATTTTCCCCTCAGTAAAAATAGTATTAACACAATAAAACTTTTCACACCATGGAAGGTAAGAAACTTCGTTTTGAGACATTGCAAATTCACGGTGGCTATGCACCGGACCACACACTTTCTCGTGGTTTGGCAATCTATCCTACTGCTGCCTATCACTTCAAGACTTGCGACTATGCGGCAAACCTCTTTGAGTTGAGCGAGCCGGGAAATATATATACACGCATCCATAACCCGACAACCGCAAACTACGAAAATCGAGTAGCTGCGTTGTATGGTGGTGTTGGTGCTTTGGCAACATCGTCAGGTATGTCGGCAATTTTACTCACCGTAACCGCTTTGGCAAAGGCTGGCGATAATATCGTAACGGCACCTTATGTCTACGGTGGTACTCACAATCAGTTCTCGATTTCGTTGCGTAACCTCGGCGTTGAGGTGCGTTTTGCGAAGGATGCTTCGCCTGAGGCTATTGAGGCGTTGATTGACGAGAAGACTCGCTTCGTATTTGTGGAGTCGATGTCTAACCCAGGCTGTATTGTAGCCGATATGGAGGCGTTGGCAAATGTTGCACACTCACACAATATGCCACTCGTTGTGGATAACACCTTTGGAGCGTGCGGTTACCTCTGTAACCCATTTGAGTGGGGCGCAGATATTATTACCGACTCGGCTACAAAGTGGATTAACGGCCACGGTACAGCAATGGGCGGTATTATCGTTGATGGCGGTACTTTCGATTGGGGCAATGGTCGCTATCCGGAAATTGACGGTCCGTCGGAGGGTTACCACGGCTTGAACTTGTGGAAGACCTTCGGCAATCAGGCATTTATCGTAAAGTGCCGAGTAGATGGCTTGCGTGATTTCGGTTGCTGCCCTTCGCCATTCGATACCTACCTTATGATGCTCGGTCTTGAAACTCTCTCATTGCGTGTTCGCCACGAGGCAGAGTCCACTGCAAAGTTGGCAGAGTTCTTCCGCTCGAACAAGAATGTTAAGTCGGTAAGTTATGTAGGCTTCGAGGATAACCCAAGTTACGAGTTGGCGCAGAAGTACTTCCGCAAGGGTGCTGCGTGTGTTATCTCGGTTGAGTTGGAGGGAACTTTGGAGGGTACAGTTCGCTTTGTCGAGGGGTTGAAGTTGGCTGCCAATATGACAATGATTGGCGACTCGATAACCGTAGTTACACACCCTGCATCGACCACCCACAAGCAGTTGAGCGATGATGCGAAGGTGCGTGCAGGCATTGCACCAACCTTGCTCCGTATCTCGGCAGGCTTGGAGGCTGTTGAGGATATTATCGAGGACTTCGAGGCGGGCTTTCAAAGAATGGAGGAGTAATGGCTAAATTTTTTCACGATACAGAGCCGTTAAAGTTGGAGTCGGGCGAGGTGTTATCGGAGGTAACAATTGCTTACGACACCTATGGCGAGCGCAACGAGGATGACTCGAACATCATCTGGGTATGTCACGCCTTGACCGCATCTTCGGATGTGGAGTCGTGGTGGCCCGAGATGATTGGCAAGGGCAAGTTGCTCGACGCATCGAAATACTTTATCATTTGCGCCAACTTCCTCGGTTCGCACTACGGCACCACAGGCCCACTCTCGATAAATCCCGCAACGGGAGAGAAGTGGTATGGCGATTTTCCGAAAGTTACCGTACGAGATATGGCTGAGTGCCACCGTCGTTTGGCGGAGCACCTTGGCATAAAGCGAGTAAAGTTGCTTATCGGTAGTTCGATTGGTGGTTTCCAATGTTTGGAGATGTCGCTTGCAAACCCAGATTTGGCAGAAAACTTGGTGCTGATTGCTACGGGAGCGACCACTACACCGTGGATTTCAGCTTTCAACGAGTCGCAGCGATGGATATTGGAGAACGATCCTACCTATGGCGAGCGTCGTGACGATGCCGGCGAGGCGGGTATGGCTGCGGCACGCAGTGTGGCGTTGTTGAGCTATCGTGGTGGTCCTGCATATTGCCTTACGCAGCAGGATAACGAGGAGTTGAAGGATGGTTTGTTCAAGCGTCGAGTTCACTCCTATCAGCGCTATCAGGGCGAAAAGTTGCGTCGTCGCTTCAATGCCTACTCCTATGCTCGTGTTGCCGATGCAGTCGATTCGCACGATATAGGCCGTGGTCGTGGCGGTGTTGTCGAGGCTCTCAAAATGATTAAGAGCCGCACCTTTGTGGTGGGTATCACCAGCGATATTCTCTTTACCGAGATTGAAAATCGCTACCTTGCCGACAATATCAAGGGAGCACAGTATCACCTTATCGACTCGTCGTTTGGCCACGATGGCTTCTTGGTCGAGGCGGAGTCGTTGAATAAACTTATTTTGGAATTTATAAAATAAACAACAATATGGGAAATAAACAACTTACAATCGGAATGTTCGGTTTCGGCAATGTTGGCCGAGGCTTGTACGATGTGTTGAATACCATCTCTTCAAACGAAGCGGTAATCAAGCGCATTTGCGTGCGTGATATTACCAAGGAGCGTGGCGTAGAGGCCGACTTTACCGATAATCCTGACTATATCTTCAATGATGAGGATATTAACCTTATCGTGGAGTTGATTGATGATGCCGAGGCAGCATATCATATCGTAAAGCGAGCATTGCAGAGCGGTCGCTCGGCTGTATCGGGCAACAAGAAGATGTTGGCTCATCACCTGCCTGAGTTGATCGAGTTGCAGCAGAAGCACAATGTAGCATTGCTCTACGATGCATCGGCTTGTGGCTCTATCCCTGTTATCCGTAATCTCGAAGAGTACTATGATAACGACCTCCTCGTATCGGTTAAGGGTATCTTGAATGGCTCGTCGAACTTTATCCTCTCGAAGATCTTTAACGAGAACTACTCATACGGTGTAGCACTTCGTCGTGCTCAGGAGTTGGGCTTTGCTGAGAGCGATCCTACACTCGATATCGGTGGCTGGGACTCGTTGTTTAAGCTCATTATCATTACCGTACACGCATTCGGTTGCTATGTTGCACCAGAGAATATCTTCACATACGGTATCTCGACAATGAACGACAACGATATCCGCTTCGCAAACGAGAAGGTGCGCCGTTATAAGTTGGTGGCTCATGTCGAGAAGTTGGAGAATGGCAAAATCATTATGAGCGTTATGCCGCAGCTTATCTCACACGATAAATATATATATAGTGTGGAGGATGAGTTCAATGGTGTAGTTATCAAGGGCAAGTTCTACGATAAGCAGTTTATGTTCGGTCGTGGTGCGGGAGGTCATCCGACAGGTTCGGCCGTATTGAGCGATATCACTGCTTGCTTCTATAACTATCGTTACGAGTACAAGCGAATGATTGGCCGTACTCCGGTAGAGTTTACCAATGATGTTGTGGTTAGAGTATATCTCCGCTACCAGAATACCGAGGATCGTGCTTTGTTCCAGTTTGAGAGCATCGAGGAGCAGTACATAAGCAACGACTATCAATATGTTGTAGGTCACATCTCGTTGGCAAACTTGCATAAGAATGCAGAGTTGATTCGTGAGCGAGACCTCTTTATTGCTGCATACCCAACAAAATAGGCAGCAGGCTGATAAGTCACATATAAAAGAAATAGGCTATCCAAACGGATAGCCTATTTCTTATTGATGGTGTAGTGATTACACTGTCATAATCTCCTTCTCCTTCTTCTCGAAAGCGGTATCGATAAGTTTGTTGAACTTGTCAACAACCTTCTGTACCTGTGCCTCGCCGTCCTTGCCCTCGTCCTCAGGCATACCATCCTTTACCGCCTTCTTGAATGCCTCGACTGCATCACGACGAGCATTGCGCAACGAAACTCGTGCATTCTCTGCCTCGGCCTTCGACTGCTTAACCAACTCCTTACGGCGCTCCTCGGTGAGAGGTGGCATCGAAAGACGAATGCTCTCACCATTATTCGATGGTGTAAGACCGATATTCGAGTCGATGATAGCCTTTTCGATAGGGCGAATCATATTCTTATCCCAAGGCTGAATAAGGATTGTCTTTGCGTCAGGTACGGTAACGCTCGCTACGCCCGAAACAGGAGTCTGCGAGCCGTAGTACTCTACAAATACGCCATTCAATACATTGACCGAAGCCTTGCCTGCACGAATGTTTGCCAAAGATTCCTCCAAGAAATCAACCGTCTTCTGCATACGAACGGTTGCATCATTAAGAATTGTTTTAGTATCCATATTAACTGCTATTTTTTTAATTGTTCTTCAATCTCTTTAATCAACTCTGCAAACTCCTCCTCGGTGTAGCCGATGCTCACCTTTACAACCTTACCATCTTTGTCGATAAGGAAGTTGCGAGGAATGTATGATGTTGCATACTCCTTGTAAACTCGGCTGTCGCTGTCGAGTCCCATAGGGAACGAGTAGCCCATCTTCTCACGGAAAGCTGCTACTGTTTCTCGCTTCTCGCCACGAGAAACGGGTAGAAATACGAAATCTTGTCCCTTGAACTTCTCGATTACATCCTTCTCCACACGAGCCAACTCCGCACGGCACGGAGGACACCAAGTTGCCCAGAAGTTCAACAATACAACCTTGCCCTTCAAGTCGGCAAGTTTAACGGTCGAGCCGTCAAACATCTCCACCTCGAATGCAGGGGCTTTCTGTCCTACCTTTACAAGGGTTGCCTGCTCCGGTGTCGGTCTATTTTGCGCCTTGGCGGTAAATGAGTTGCCAAACAGCATCGCAGCACACACCAAGAGTGCTACAATAGCCATTATAACCATACTCCAAGGGCTACGCTTCTGATACTTTCTTCGTGCCATAGTTTTTCTTTTATTTGTGAACAAGTGTTCCGATATTCTCGCCTGTCAAAACCTTCATAAGGTTACCCGGAGTGTCCATATCGAAGACGATAATGTTCAAACCATTCTCCTTGCAGAGTGTGAAGGCGGTCATATCCATAATTTTCAAATTGCGAGCGTAAATCTCATCGAACGAAATCTCGTCGAACTTTGTTGCAGTAGGGTCCTTCTCAGGGTCGGCCGTGTAAACGCCGTCCACACGAGTGCCCTTGAAGAAGCCGTCGGCCTCAATCTCGATGCCTCGCAAAGCCGAAGCCGAGTCGGTTGAGAAGTAAGGGTTCGATGTTCCGCCACCGATAATTACGACATAGCCGTCACGCAGATACTCCAACGCCTTATCCTTCGAGTAGTACTCGCCGATAGGCTCCATACGGATAGAGGTCAAAACCTTGCATTTTACTCCCTCATCAACCAATACAGCCTGCAATGCCAACGAGTTAATGATGGTTGCCAACATACCCATCTGGTCGCCCTTTACACGGTCAAAGCCCTTCTTTGCACCCTGCAATCCACGGAAGATATTTCCTCCACCGATTACAATACCAATCTCCGTGCCAAGTTCCTGCGCCTGCTTAATCTGCTGTGCGTAGATACGAGCCTGCTCCATAGAGATTCCATATTTCTGCTCGCCCTGCAACGACTCGCCACTCAATTTGAGAAGAATTCTTTTGTATTTCATAACTATATAATAAACTTTTCTAACTACAAATATAGTAAGAATTTTGATAACTGCGAATAAATCTACCTATATTTATATAAAAAGAGTAGAGGTTGCCAACGAAACTGTCGGCAACCTCTACTGTGTAATGAGTATGTTAATTACTCGATAGTCTTAGCGAGAACGATTGTTCCCCAAGTAGCCTTAAACTTAGGCAACTCTACAACCTCTCCTGCCTTAACCTCACGCTCTACAATCCAGAATGTGCCGTGCAACTTGCCATCCTTAGCACAACGAGTGTAGCTATTGGTGAGAACACGCCAAGGTGCCTTGCGAGTAGAACCATTGTTGTAGGTGAGCATATAGATCTTGCCGTCAGCCAAAGCTGTAACACGGCCACCTACGCTGTACTTACCCTTCTCTACCGGATGTGGACACATAATCTCGAAACCGTCGAACTCCTTTGGATAGATGTGGCTGACAACAAAGGTCTTTGTAGGCCAGAGCTGACCACCCTTGGTGAATGTGCTGCGAACATAACCCTCACCCTCGAACTTGATAGCAATCTCAGATGGCTTCTCTACATAAGGACGAGCGCTCTCCGACTTGTTGCTCTTGTCGCTACGGAACGGAACGAGTGGAAGGCCCTCTGCCGAGAATACATTACCCATATCCTCATTGAAGCAGTAGCGAACAGCAACAGGGTTAGTAACACCCTCGGCCGAAACGAGAATAGTGTTATCCTCGATCTTTGCCTCAGCTACGGTGAAAATCAACTTCTCGTCGTTTGCAGGGTCCTGAACACCAAGCTGGAAACCGTTGATGCGGCCCTCACCCTTCTGTACGAGAGTTGTAGGAACATTCTTGAACAATACACGGATTGCATCACCCTCTACTGTCATTGACTTGTAAGCAGGCGAGCGGAACTCTGCGGTAGTCTTGCCATAGTGGCCACCGAGTGCGCACTGTGCCAAGCGGCGTGCTACATCCCACTTCTTTGGAGGGTGAATGTCGCCAGGAATCTGGTTCTGGTCGTTTGTGCAGACCAACTCACAGTTCTTGTTACGAAGAGAAACACGGTACTGAGTCTCACGGAGGAGAGCGCCACGGATACCGCCGTATGTGTGAGGTGCAATCTCTACGATGTAGAATGGCATCTCAGGGTTACGGAACTCCTCACGCCACGACTTGATAAGGCCGTTGAGCATTGTGCCGTAGCCACCATAGTTTACATTTGCACAACCCTGATACCAGATAACACCTGCGATTGTGGTGTGGCGGATAGGGTAGATGTTAGCGTTGTGAAGCCACGAAATCTTGTTCTTCCAACTCTTGTTCTTCGACTTCTTAGCGATAGCGGCAACATTAGGGTTGTTTGCGAGGTACTCGGCGCCCAACCAACCCTCAACAGGTGTTCCGCCATAAGAAGCGTTGATAAGACCGATAGGTACATTCAATGCAGCCTGCAACTCCTTACCGAAGCCGTAGCCGATTGCCGAGAAGTTCTCCAATGACTCGCTGTCGCATACGCACCACTTAGCCTTGTGTCTTTTCTGCTTTGGAACCTCGTTCTGTGGAGTCGATGATGCTGTACGGCCTGTCGAGTAGAGACGAATGTAAGAGTTTGGCTCGTTGTCCAACTCATCCTTCATGTCGGCAGTTCTCTTTATCTTCCACTCCATATTCGACTGACCAGAGCAGAGCCAAACCTCACCGAAGAGGATGTTTTTGAGCTCCTTAACCTCCTTACCGGCCTTGATGGTAATGGTGTAAGTGTCATAACTTGCACCGAGAGTCTGAACCGGCAAAATCCAGAAACCCTCTGCATTAGCCTTTGCTTTGAGAGGCTTCTTGCTGTTGATCCAGCTTGCAGAGATTTTTACAGTTGCTCTTGGCTTTGCCCAACCCCAGATGTTTACGGTAGTCGAGTGCTGAAGCACCATGTTGCTACCAACAACCGATGGCAATACCAATGCAGGCTCCTCTGTCTTAGCCTCTGCTGTTGCTACCGAAACAAACATTGCAACGATAGCAATCAAGAAAAATTGAAATTTTTTCATAGTAGTAGTTGTTTTTAATAAAAAGTGTTCGTTTAATCACTGCAAAGTTAATAATTATATACCAATATACCTATAACTATCCAACAAATTTATTCGATAAAGATAAGATTTTCGTAACAAGAAATTGAAGGCGCAGAGGTGTAAAGGTCTATTTTTTGCGAGAAATTAGATAATTGTTTGATTTTTCGCAAAATTTTCTTAATTTTGTCGGTTGGGAGAAAAATCTAAACAGAAAAAGAGAAATTTCTATCACTATATTTAATAATTAAAAACAAGTTTTGCTATGACAAATGTAAAGAGAGTCTATTTCTTCGGTAACAAAGAGGCCGAGGGAAATGGCAAGATGAGAGAGTTGCTCGGTGGTAAGGGTGCAAACCTCGCCGAGATGAACCTTATCGGTATTCCGGTTCCTCCGGGATTTACCATTACAACTGATGTTTGTACAGAGTACTACCAGCACGGTCAGGCAGCAGTTATCGTGATGCTCCGTCCGGAGGTTGAGGCTGCTATCAAGCGTGTTGAGGCTTTGACTGGCCGCAAGTTCGGCGACAAGGAGTTGCCACTCCTCGTATCGGTTCGTTCGGGTGCTCGTGCTTCGATGCCTGGTATGATGGATACTATCCTCAACCTCGGTATGAACGACGAGGCTGTTGAGGCTGTTGCACAGTTGTCGGGTAACCCACGCTTCGCTTGGGATTCATATCGTCGTTTTGTACAGATGTACGGTGATGTTGTTCTCGGTATGAAGCCGGTTTCTAAGGAGGATCAGGATCCGTTCGAGGTTATTATCGACGAGTTGAAGGAGGAGCGTGGTGTTGAGATGGACACCGACCTCTCGACCGAGGACTTGAAAGTTTTGGTTGCTCGTTTCAAGGCTGCTGTTAAGGAGCAGACCGGTTCGGACTTCCCAGTATGCCCTTGGGAGCAGCTCTGGGGTGCTGTTTGCGCAGTATTCGGTTCGTGGATGAACGAGCGTGCTATTCTCTATCGTAAGTTGAATAACATCCCAGCAGAGTGGGGTACAGCAGTAAATGTTCAGGCAATGGTATTCGGTAATATGGGTGACAGCTCGGCTACCGGTGTTGCTTTCTCTCGTGATGCTGCGACAGGTGAGAATATCTTCAATGGTGAGTACCTCATCAACGCACAGGGTGAGGATGTTGTGGCAGGTATCCGTACTCCACAGCAGATTACTGTTGAGGGCTCACGCCGTTGGGCTAAGGCACAGAACATCTCTGAGGAGGAGCGTGCCGAGAAGTATCCTTCACTCGAGGAGGTTATGCCAGAGGTTTACAAGGAGCTCAACGAGATCCAGCACCACTTGGAGGAGTACTTTACCGATATGCAGGACATCGAGTTTACTATCCAGGACGGTAAGTTGTGGATGTTGCAGTGCCGTAACGGTAAGCGTACCGGTGCAGCGATGGTGAAGATTGCTATGGATATGTTGGCTGAGGGCTTGATCGACGAGAAGACCGCAGTTTTGCGCTGCGAGCCTGAGAAACTCGACGAGTTGCTCCACCCAGTATTTGATAAGACTGCTATCAAGAATGCAAAGGTTGTAGTTAAGGGCTTGCCTGCATCGCCGGGTGCTGCTACCGGACCTGTTGTATTCTTCGCTGATGATGCAGAGAAGGTTTTGGCTGAGACAGGCCAGAAGGCTATCTTGGTTCGTATCGAGACTTCACCAGAGGATTTGAAGGGTATGCTCGACGCAGCAGGTATCTTGACTGCTCGTGGTGGTATGACTTCGCACGCTGCGGTAGTTGCTCGTGGTATGGGTAAGTGCTGTGTTTCGGGTGCAGGTGAGTTGGATATCGACTACAAGGCTCGTACTATTAAGATCAACGGCTTGACTATCAACGAGGGCGATTGGATTTCGTTGAACGGTTCTACCGGTGAGGTTTACCTCGGTCAGGTTGCAACTCAGGAGGCTTCACTCGATGGCGACTTCGGTAAGTTGATGGAGTTGGCAGGTAAGTACGCAGTATTGAAGGTTCGTGCTAACGCTGATACTCCTCGTGATGCTGAGCAGGCATTCGCATTTGGTGCAGAGGGTATCGGTCTTTGCCGTACAGAGCATATGTTCTTCGAGGGTGATCGTATCAAGGCTATCCGTGAGATGATCTTGGCTGATGATGAGGCTGGTCGTCGTGTAGCGTTGGCTAAGTTGCTCCCTATGCAGCGTGGTGACTTCGAGGGCTTGTTCAAGGTTATGAAGGGCTACCCTGTAATCGTTCGTTTGCTCGATCCACCATTGCACGAGTTCGCTCCACAGACCGAGAAAGAGCAGCGTGAGATGGCTGAGGAGATGGGCATCACCTACGAGAAGGTGGCTGCTAAGGTTGAGGCTTTGCACGAGGTTAACCCTATGCTCGGTCACCGTGGTTGCCGTCTTG
>JAZONG010000002.1:0-4171 GCA_045654385.1 Alistipes sp. | reverse complement strand
ACATATTTCTGGAAGATTATGATTCTCAGCCAACGGCTTCTTACTCTGAAACCTACGAGCTGTTCGACTACCGGCTCAAGTTCCGCAGCGGACTTCGTGCAGAAGTCTGCGTCCCACTGAACCTCAAACGGCTCTATGGCGTTGAATGCCTGAACACAGGCCTCAGCTCTGCTGATGCTCTTTGTGTACTCCTGGATAAACCGAGTCTTAAGTTCTTCGTTATACATAGCGAGTTCCTCCTTGAGATTATGTAGGACACGATGCGGAGTTCAGCTTCGATGCTCTCTCCCACAGTGCGAGGATAACCGCAGGGTTGATAAACGCAATCGCCGAGGTAGCTAGGATATGGGCTTCGGCAATCTTACTCATGTACTCGTCGGGCAGTGTAGTCAGGTACTTGCCCAGCTTATCCTTGGTGACACTCACGGGGTTCTCACAGAGAACCATACTGTCTCGGGCGAGTCCGGTTCCTTCAGCAGGAACCACGACATGGGTAGGTTGGTTGGACTTCTTCAGCTTGCTCGTCAGCGGGAGCATAATCACATTGGGGCTGTAGGTGTTTCCAACATTGTTCTGAAAGACTAGGGCGGGGCGCCATCCGGCTTGCTCGCTACCAGTTCCCTCAAACTTCATCATGTAGACTTCGCCAATCTTCGGGGTTCTGTCTTCATTCTTCATAGGCACGGTGTACTTCCTTTCACCAAAGAATTCTTGTCTTTGGTGCTAGTATAACACACGCCCGCGAGAATGTCAAGCTAATTTTATCATTTACAAGAAAAAATTTTTTATGAGGTTATCAGGGTGTATTTGATGTCATTTTCTCGTGTGTTGCTATCTCCGCAGATAATATCCAACACCGTGCCAAGGGGAGAACGGTCTGCATCAAGATAAATACATTTAACTTTTTCGAAGTGCAGCGTGTTTTCGCCGCTCTTCAGACAGATGACATTCGGGTTACACTCCATCAGCATAGAGGTGAAGGTCATATTAACCTTCATAGGATTCTCAACCTTGTCCCAAGACTGGTTCTCTGAACAGAACAGAATCCGTCTTAAACTGCGACCCTCATAATATCGCTTCAACTCACTAACACTCATACTTCTTCTCATAATCGCAGTAAACCTCCCATTGATTTCTCCCAATCACTGTGGTATACTACATATGGACAGTTGATGTGTGGTTGCGTCAACTGGCCTATGTCACCACAGTGACATATCGTGCTGTGTCGGAAATGGTTTGTGTCTTATCCCGTTCCGACACCTTTCTGCCGGCGACCCACTTTCGGGTGGGTCGTTGTCTTTTTATCCGTTTATCGAACTTATGTTCGATTTGAATTTTAGCACGGATACCTTCCTCTGTCAAGAAGTGAATTGAGGATATCATAGAAAAAGTCCTAAAAAACGGACAGAAAGGAGGCGCGAGAAAAGAGCAGGGTGTTATCCCTGCTCTCTGCTTTTTAGTTTGCGCTGAATAATCACTGCGTTCTGCGCATCCATCTCTGCCGTACTGATACCCAACATCCTTGACTCAAGGCTTGGTTCATCCAGTCCGATTGCTTTGGATGGGTCAAATACATAGGGAGCCCACGCAAATGAAGCGTAGTCTTCTCCTGTGTAATATAGGGTTGCGTTCGGAACGCCGTTCGCCCTCAGAGTGCGTTCTAGCCACTGAGCAAATTCAATACGGCTTTTCTTGGACGGTCTTATATCCAGCGATAGCTCCAAATAATTAGGCACTTCTCTATATTGCAACAATGGCAACTTACCGTGTTTAACCAACTCGATATATGCTGCCATCTTGCGAACATAATAATCCCTATATTTAGAGTCGTAATGGTTGTTAAAGTCTGCATACTGCAAACCGTGGAACGACCTAATCAGCTCGATAGCATCACTCTTGAGTTTGCCAGATGTCTCCGGGGCAATTAGGTCTGACTCTATTCGTGTCTCAAGCGAGTTATCGACAACGGTTTTCTCCCAATCTTCCCAATAAGACTTCTTGATGTCAAGTTCCTGGTCGGCTCTTTTTGAGGCCGCACGGTCAGAACCAAGCCTATACACCCAGTACAGACCTCCGAACAATGCTATAAAAATCGCCCACATAATTACCACCTACCTACTTTACACATACGGCTACCACGGTCTCTCTAACCCGTTGGCATCACAAGATGTGTAAAAATGCTCCCATCGAACAAGATGCGGCTTATCACGGTTGACCACGAGTCTCAGCGGCAGGTCTGGATGTGCCAACTGCATATTCTTTTCGATGGTTTTACACGCACGAGTAGCGACCTCTTGTGTCTCCTCGTTCTTCTCACCATAATAAAACCCTCGATGGAAGCCCTCAAAGAAATTGAAATCGTATTTACCTTTCTTAGACAACCAGATATGATATGCAAGTTGTATTGGATGAGTGAATGTATTTCGGACAACATCAGTCTTCTGGCAAATGCTTTGGTACGAATGTAATAACGGGAAATTCAGTTTCGACCTCCAGCCATCACCAAAGATATACCGCAAGTCATCGGAAATACCTTCACACATTATCCAAAACTCTTCTCTTGTTTTAGGCGGCTTATATGCTTGGTCTCCCAAGTTAAGGCGTATCTTTTCCTCAATCGAGTCGTATACTGCCCGTCTTGCGTCACCATCCCTCTTGCGAGACTTTTCATCAGCAATCTTAACACCATAGTGTCCAATTCCGAATAATGCTAACAGTAGTTCAAACACTCCGCCACCTACAATCTATATTGTTTGTCTAAGCGATTGCTTCGGCAATACAGTCCTGTGCGTTCTCGATGTGCTCAAGTGCAGCCTCCAGGTTCTCGACCGCCTTTTCCATTTTCTCATAACGGTCGGTGTCCTGCAGGTTCTCTGGCATATTGTCCAGACAATCGCTCTCTTGTTCAGCGGCCTGCTCGATAATGCTTGCCGCCTGAGTTAAAAACGGTCTTGCTGATTTCAGCAACTCTCTCCGCTTTTTGTTCACTGGGATTCACCTCAATCTTTTTTCTCCCAAAGACCGGCGAATACGAAGTCAACTTTGATAGAATCTTCGACAGCAGAGAAGCTGAATGACTCTGCGTGCTGGATTAAGGTAAAGAACGGATGCGTCCTACCGTACTCCAGAACCATGTCGGGGCAAACTATGGAGACCTTGAGCTTCATGGTCTCGTCATCAACCTCTGCCTCGGCAGACTCACAGTCGAACTCGGAAACGAGTCGGTCGATGAGGGTGCAATCTGTCTTTAGATTCTTTCTCTTGTCTTTGGAAATTCCCCAGCGGCTACCAAACTGCTCGGAAGCTTCCTCGACAACCATGTCTACAATATCATATGTGTTTACGAGTGACACGCTTACACCTCCTTATTCAACGGGACGAACCAGTCCGTGGAATGTCAGCGTCAGCCGAACCTTGCCATTCGTCAACGGATAGATTTCAGTATTGCTTGCGAACTCAGCCGCACGAGCAAACCACTCAGAGTTGGTGAATGTCAGACACTTACCCTCAACGGTAATGCTACCCATGCTCTTAAACGGCTCGTTCAGCGCATAAGACAGCTTGGTGTCTGTATTCTGAGTTAGGTACTTAATAACGCCGTATGAAAACTGCATTTGCTGAATCTTGATGGGGTTCAGGACTGCAGGTTTGCTCTCGTCTACCTCAATAGCTTCACCGACGGTAACAACGACATTATCGAGCATTGCCCAGACTTCTTCGTCTGAGTGGAATTCAATTTCAAATTCGTTCTTATCCACAAATACCACCTCTTCCTATAGATTTTAGCACAACTAATCCAATTCTACAAGGGAGAAGTTACGCCAGGTTGCAGATAATTTCTAACTCGCCATTGGGGGATTCACCCAGAATCCACTTCAAAGAGTTAGCAATCATATTGACATCAATGTTGCCGGAAAACCGCAGGCTGAAGTTTTTCATCTTCATTGCCTCGGGCTGTGCGGGTGCGGGCATCTCGTTTACGGGTTCTTCGACAGGCCACTCTTCGCACTCATCATCGAGAAATGCCGGCTCGTCCTGCTCGGGACACACAAACTTATCCCACTCTGCCTTTTTGGCTGCGCTCATTGCGTGACCACGAGGGAACTCGACGCCCAGATTATTTGCGTCTGCGTGCTTGCGCACTGTCAAAGGCTGGACGCCAAACATCTTG
>JAZONG010000001.1:0-8605 GCA_045654385.1 Alistipes sp. | reverse complement strand
CCATAGCCGATTTCGTGGCTATACTTGGTTACGGTGGCGATAAGTTGTTCCTCAGGCACTACCGCTTCGAGGAAATATCCGAGTGCTGCCAGCACGCCATTCCACAACCCCGCACCGATAGCGGTGAAGAGAGCAAATTTTGCGACATTCATCTTTGCCAAACCCGCAGGAATGGAGATGAGTTGGCGCACAGCAGGCACTAATCGACCAACGAGTGTTGCCGCCACGCCATAGCGGATAAAGAACTGTTCCGCCTTGATGACCTTCTGCTCGTCAAGCAGACACATATGCCCGAAACGGCTATTTGCGAATTTATAAACAATAGGTTTTCCGAGCCACAAAGCGAGGAAGTAGTTGATAAATGCGCCAATAACTGCGCCGAGGGTGGCAAAAAATACCACCAGCCATACATTTAACTCTCCCGTAGCGGCAGCCTTATATGCGGCAGGCGGAACAACCACCTCGCTTGGGAAAGGGATAAATGAACTCTCAATAGCCATCAACAGAGTGATGTTTCCGTAGTTCATATTATCCAAATACCACTGTACTAATTCTGCCGAATCCACTCCCATATCTTAAACTATTTGATAAGGCCTGCAATCTCCTCAAATGCTACGAGGTTTTGTTCGCCCGTAGCCATATTTTTGACGGTTGCCTTACCCTCGGCCAACTCGTTGCTGCCGATGATTACAACATACGGAATTTGACGGCGGTTTGCGTACTCCATCTGCTTCTTCATCTTTGCAGAGTCGGGATAAACCTCGGTTGCAATGCCGTTATCACGCAACGCCTTTGCACAACGCAACGATGCCAAAGCCTCAGCCTCGCCCAAGTTGATGAACAACACCTTTGCTACGCAACTAACCTCGGTAGGGAACAAATCCAAGCCAACCATAACATCGTAGATGCGGTCTGCACCGAACGAGATGCCTACGCCCGAAACATCAGGCATACCGAAGATGCCGGTGAGGTTGTCGTAACGACCACCACCACAAATCGAGCCGATAGCGAAATCCTTCGCCTTAACCTCGAAGATGGCCCCCGTATAGTAGTTCAAACCACGAGCTAACGAGAGGTCTAACTCAACCTCCAAGTTGATGCCCAAAGCCTCGACCGAAGCGAATACGGTGCGCAACTCCTCTACGCCTTTCAAACCGGTTTCGCTCTCGGCAAGGATAGTTTGCAACTGCTCCAACTTCTCGGCTGTCGAGCCACTCAACATAAGGATAGGCTCCAACTTTGCAACTGCCTCAGCCTCGATACCACGCTCTGCCAACTCTGCCTTAACATTCTCCAAACCGATTTTTTCGAGCTTGTCGATAGCTACGGTGATATCAATCATCTTGTCGGCGTGTCCCATAACCTCGGCGATACCGTATAGTACTTTGCGGTTGTTGAGCTTCAATACTACATTGATGCCGAGTTTCGAGAATACCTTCTCGACAATCGAAATCAACTCCACTTCGTTCAATAACGAGCGAGAGCCGATGATATCGACATCACACTGGTAGAACTCACGATAGCGGCCCTTCTGCGGACGGTCAGCACGCCATACAGGCTGAATCTGGTAGCGCTTGAATGGGAATGTAATCTCGTTCTGGTGCTGTACGACATAGCGGGCAAACGGAACGGTCAAGTCATAACGCAAACCCTTCTCGCAGATGCGGTGAGCCTGACGAACCTCCTCATCGTTGAGGTTTGCGCCAAAGTCGCCCGAGTTGAGAATTTTGAAGAGAAGCTTGTCGCCCTCCTCGCCATACTTGCCCATCAAGGTCGAGAGGTTCTCCATCGAAGGTGTCTCGATAGAAGCAAATCCGTATGCTCGGAACACCTCGGCGATAGTGTCGAATATGTAGGAACGACGAGCCGTTTCAAGCGGCGAAAAGTCGCGTGTTCCCTTTGGAATAGATGGTTTCTGTGCCATATATCTTTCTGAAATTAAGAATTAAAAATTAAGAATTGAGAATTACTTGAAAAATGAGTTTACAACTCTATCCAGAAAAGATTCGTTTTGACCTTGAACTGTATGAAGTTTTCTCTCTTCTGCTTGTTGAGCATCATGTTTAAGTTTGCTCCAATCTCTGCTATATTCGTTCCATACATCTACATCTAATCGACTTGGATGGTCAAAGCCATTTCCCTCTGCTTTTGGATCTAAATGTATGAAATTTCCAAACTTCATTCTAACAGAATATGGGGTTTTGCCTATGATTTTTGCAACCTTTTCAATTTGTGCAGATGTTGCATTATTACGATATGCTTCCAATGCTATGATTGTGTCGTCTCTATCCCACTTTGCCATTATATCTGTAAATTTATTTAAGTAATACTCTTTTGTTTGACTCTTCTAATACCCTCATTTGTTGAATAGCTATTTGATTGAGTTTTATCAGCCTTTCTCGTTGAGGCATATTTTCGTTAATTAGAACAGCGTTCAAATTCTCCATATTTGATAGGCATATAAGTTCGTTGATGGTTGCATAATCACGGATATTGCCTTTCAAATCGGGATTTGCATCACGCCACTCTTTTGCGGTTAGGCCAAATAGTGCAACATTAAGAACATCGGCTTCATTTGCATATATATAAGATATTTGCTTGGGCGTTAGTTCTTGTGGAATAAGATGATTCTTTATTGCATCAGTGTGAATATGATAGTTTATCTTCGATAACTCTCTTTTAGCACTCCAACCAAGCAGCTTTTGCTTCTCTTCTTGTAATTTTTGGTACTCTTTAACTAATAACAACTGAAATCGAGGACTAATCCACATTCCAAAGTGATAGGCAATATCCTTATGAGCGTATGTTCCGCCATACCTACCAGCCTTTGCTACAATGCCAATGGCGTTGGTCCTTTCAATCCAAGTCTTAACAGATAGCACAAAGTTGTTGCTGCCCGCAGCGTTTCTAATTGTACCGAATTCGGTATAATTAAAATTGGGGTTATATAACAACTCCCATTCGCCAATATATTCGATAGTGCTTTTAAGACTCAACCATCGGAATATGATGTGCTCTTGCATCTGGCTGTGAGCCATATCTGTAAGAGATATATAATCTTCTGCGCCTTGCGGAAGAATGGTAATCTCGGCATTGTCGATATGGATAGTCTGTTTCTGTGCCATAAATTTAATTGATAATTGATAGTTGACAATTGACAATTAAAGGAATTTATATTTTAATTATGATTGACTCTTGAAAATAATAAATAGCATAAAAACGGTAGTTTTTACCATAAATTATCAATTATCAATTTTCAATTGTCAATTTTGTTGAACTATTCAACCAACTTGCGGTACTTAACTCGGTGTGGGGTGGTATCCATACCCTGCAACTTCTTCCACTCCTCGTACTCCGAGTACGAACCCTCGTAGAAGATTACATTACCATCGCCCTCGAATGAGAGGATGTGGGTTGCGATACGATCCAAGAACCAACGGTCGTGCGAGATAACTACGGCGCAACCTGCGAAGTGCTCCAAACCCTCCTCCAATGCACGGAGAGTATTTACATCGATGTCGTTGGTAGGCTCATCCAATAAGATTACATTGCCCTCCTCTTTGAGTGCCAATGCGAGGTGCAAGCGGTTACGCTCACCACCCGAGAGAACGCCACACTTCTTCTCCTGGTCTGCACCGGTGAAGTTGAAGCGAGCAACATAAGCACGAGCCGGCACCTGACGGTTGCCCAACTGCACCCACTCGCTATTCTGTGAGATAACCTCATAGACTGACTTTTCAGGGTCGATAGACTTATGCTGCTGGTCTACATAAGCGAGTTTGACGGTCTGACCTACGGTGAATGTTCCACTTGTAGGCTCCTCCAAACCCATAATCATACGGAACAAGGTGGTCTTACCCGTTCCGTTAGGGCCAATCACACCCACGATACCTGCTGGTGGCAACTTGAAGCTCAATCCCTCGTAGAGTACGCGGTCGCCAAAGGTCTTCGATACGCCATTTGCCTCGATAACTACATCGCCCAAACGAGGTCCGTTCGGGATGTATATTTCGAGTTTATCCTCCTTCTGCTTTGTATCTTCGTTGAGCATCTTGTCGTAAGCCGAAAGACGAGCCTTGCTCTTTGCACGACGACCTGGTGGGTTCATATTAACCCACTCCAACTCTCGCTCCAAAGTCTTGCGACGCTTCGACTCCTGCTTCTCCTCCATAGCCATACGCTTGGTCTTCTGGTCGAGCCAGCCAGAGTAGTTGCCCTTCCAAGGAATACCCTCGCCACGATCCAACTCCAAAATCCAACCCGCTACATTGTCGAGGAAGTAACGGTCGTGGGTTACAGCGATTACGGTACCCTTATACTGCTGTAAGTGCTGCTCCAACCAGTCGATAGACTCTGCGTCGAGGTGGTTGGTAGGCTCATCGAGCAACAACACATCAGGCTGCTGTAACAACAAACGGCACAACGCCACACGGCGACGCTCACCTCCCGACAATACCGCCACATTCTGGTCTGGCGCAGGGCAGCGGAGTGCATCCATAGCACGCTCCAATACGCTGTCCAACTCCCAGCCGTTCACATGGTCAATCTTCTCGTACAACTCGCCCTGACGCTCGATAAGACGATTCATCTCGTCATCATCCATTGGCTCGCAGAGCTTCATATTGATATCCTCGTACTCCTTCAAGAGCGCTGCGGTCTCGGCACAACCCTCCTCGACAACCTCCTTTACGGTCTTGTTGTCGTCGAGCTGCGGCTCCTGCTCTAAGTATCCTACGGTGTAACCCGGCGAGAATACCACCTCGCCCTGGAAGTTCTTGTCGATACCTGCGATAATCTTCATCAGGGTAGATTTACCCGAACCGTTAAGACCGATGATACCGATCTTTGCGCCATAGAAGAATGAGAGATAGATGTTGTTCAGCACCTTCTTCTGATTCTGGAAGGTCTTGCTGACACCCACCATCGAAAAGATAATTTTCTCGTCTGCCATATATAGTTGTATTTGTTATATTGCACAATAATTGCGCAAAGATAGTCAAATTATTCCAAATAATCGTTATCTTTGTAAAAGATAAATTGTTTATTATGGCACAGAGGAGTAAAAAGATGGTTGCGTTGGCACTTTCGAGTGGCGGACCACGAGGCTTTGCCTACATCGGAGCATTGGAGGTCTTGCAGGAGCGAGGTTACGAAGTTTCGGCCGTGGCGGGTACTTCGATAGGTGCGCTCGTGGGCGGAGTGTATGCCGCAGGACACTTGGCGGAGTTTAAGGAGTGGCTACTCTCGCTCGATACTTGGAAGGTATTCTCGTTGATGGACTTCTCGCTCTCGATGAGCCATATCGTTAAAGGCGAGAAGATTATCGAGGCGATAAAGCAGGTTGTTCCCGATGTTAAAATCGAGGAGATGCAATGCCCGTTTTGCGCCATTGCCACCGACCTATATACGGGCGAAGAGGTGGCCTTTGATAAGGGAAATCTTTTTGCTGCAATTCGTGCTTCGATGTCTATTCCGTCATTGTTCAAACCAGTGCATAACGGCAATACCGTGCTAATTGATGGACACTCTTCTAACTGCTTGCCGCTCAATCGAGTAAAGCGCATAAAAGGCGATATTTTAGTGGGCTTTGACACCAACTATTTCGATGTTGAAAACATCCTTGCTACGGTTGAAGACGCCGAGCAAAAACGAGCCGAATACGAACGATTACGCAGCGAAAAAGAGGCCGAAATAGAGGCGGTGTCAACCACTATAAAGAGCAATTCGGAGGTGTCATTTTGGACGAAGTTGAAGGCGCTCGGCGTGGTGCGTTGGGATGCGATGCGAGAGGTGCGTGCTTTCCGTGAGGAGAATATAGATAACCTACCTGATACCGATTGGGAGCATAGTTATTATGACATTATTGACCGTACATTTTCGATTATGAATCAGCACAACTCCCGCCTTATGGTAGAGTTGTGTAAACCCGATATTTTGGTGCAGATGCCCTTTGATGCCTACGGCGATATCTCGGACTACGCCTTGGCAGAGGAGATTATCGAAAAAGGACGCAAACAGATGTCTGATGCCCTCGATAAGTACGAGTTAAAGCACCGCAAATGGTGGCAGATGTTTAAGTTGTCGGGGCGCAAGTAGAATTTAATCTATTATTTGTGATTATGACTCAATTAAAAACCGAAAAACGACTTGTATGGGTTGACTGGATGCGTGTTGCAGCCTGTTTTATGGTGATACTTGTACACGCCACCGAGCCCTTCTATTTAGGTGGTGAAGGTGCGTTGATTTTGACCAAGATGGATGCCTTTTGGTCTTCGTTTTTTGACTCGATTGTGCGTGCCTGTGTGCCACTTTTTGTTGTGGCTTCCAGTTATTTGCAGTTTCCGTTGCACTATTCGTCAGGGCAGTTCTTTAAGCGCCGTGCAGTGCGAATTTTAGTGCCATTTCTGTTGTGGAGTGTCATCTACGCTTTTGCGTGGGGTGAGCCTGTTGAGAATTTTAAGAATTTACTCTTTAACTTCAATTCAGCGGCAGGCCACTTATGGTTTGTATATATGTTGATAGGTGTATATATGCTTATGCCCCTGCTCTCACCTTGGGCAGAGAGGGTTGGAAAGCGAGAGTTGCAAGTTTACCTTGGTATATGGGCGTTTACGACAATTATTCCAATTATTCGTGATTTTGTAGCAGGAGGTTTCGATGGTATGGAGTTCGTCTATGGCGTGTCGGGACTATCTCGTGCTGCGCAAACCCCTTTGTGGGGAGAATCGAGTTGGAATACCTATGGCACATTCTACTATTTGAGCGGCTTTATTGGTTACTTGTTGCTCGGCTTATACTTCCGTCGCTTCGTGGGAGAACTGCCGTGGAAGAGGACATTGGCTATTGCTTTGCCTTGCTATCTGGGAGGCTTTGCTGTGGTTTTTGGCGGTTTTTTGCGCCGTGTGTTCGAGATGGCACAGGGCGTTTTCCCAGTTGGTGGCTTGGTGGAGAGGGCTGTTTGGTGGGAAACGACTTGGAATACCGATACTATTGGCATAGCACTTATGACTGTGGCGTGTATACTCCTATTCAAGAAGGTAAAGTCGTCAGGCTCATTCTATAATAAAGTGTTGTTGCCAGTGTCGAAGGCGAGTTATGGAATATACCTCTTGCATCTCTTGGTGCTTGTACCAATCAGTGGAGCAATGCGTGAGTGGCTTGGAATTGGCTTGGCGGGCGTTTTGGGAGCCTGGACAACTCCGGTGGAGATTATCCTCTCGGCAGTTGTGGGCTTTACCCTGACGGCAGTTGTGGCTGTAATCTTGCAAAAAATTCCGAAGATTGGCAAGTATATAATGGGTTAGTGTAAACCGCTATGCTAATACAGGTGTGGGTATCGAAAACGATACCCATATTTGTTTTGCAGACAATGAAATAGTAGGGTAGAGCAAATAAAAAGCACGACCCGTAATCGAATTGTGCTATATTAAAAAAACGTTTTAGGCGAGCAGAAGTAGGTGCAAGACTTCCCAAAAGGTTAAAAACGATTTTAAGTAGATGGTTGCAAGGCTTGCGAAAATCCCCGAGGCTGTGGAATACTTGGCGTATTTCACTGTCTCGGGGATTGAGCGTAACGCAGCAAACGCTGCTTAAAATCGTTTTTATTTCATCGCCTGCTGAACGGCTACGGCAACTGCAACAGTAGCACCTACCATAGGGTTGTTACCCATACCGAGGAAGCCCATCATCTCAACGTGAGCAGGAACCGAAGACGAACCTGCAAACTGAGCGTCAGAGTGCATACGACCGAGGGTATCGGTCATACCATAAGATGCAGGACCTGCGCCCATATTATCTGGGTGCAATGTACGGCCGGTACCACCACCTGATGCTACCGAGAAGTACTTCTTACCTGCCAATACACGCTCCTTCTTGTATGTACCTGCAACCGGGTGCTGGAAACGAGTAGGGTTTGTAGAGTTACCGGTGATCGATACATCTACATCCTCACGCCACATTACTGCAACGCCCTCACGAACATCATCAACACCATAGCAACGAACCTTTGCACGAAGACAATCCGAGTATGGAGTAGCCGAAACCCCGTGTACCTCGCCTGTGTAGTAGTCGAACTGAGTCTGAACATAGGTAAAGCCGTTGATACGAGAGATAATCTTCGCAGCGTCCTTACCAAGACCGTTAAGGATTACACGGAGTGGGTTCTGACGAACCTTGTTTGCCATCTCAGCAATCTTGATTGCACCCTCTGCAGCTGCGAAAGACTCGTGACCAGCCAAGAATGCGAAGCACTGAGTCTCCTCACGGAGCAAACGAGCAGCCAAGTTACCGTGGCCGATACCTACCTTACGATCCTCTGCAACTGAACCATTGATACAGAATGCCTGCAAGCCCTCGCCGATAGCCTCCGCTGCGTCAGCAGCAACTGTACAACCCTTCTTAATTGCGATAGCAGCACCTACAACATAAGCCCACTTTGCGTTCTCGAAGCAGATTGGCTGAGTCTCCTCACACATCTTGTAAGGATCCAATCCCTTCTCATCGCAGATAGCCTTTGCCTCCTCGATGCTAGCGATACCATATTGTGCAAGCACAGCGTTAATCTTATCAATTCTGCGCTCATAGCTCTCAAATAATGCCATAATCT